>JBEKYD010000063.1:0-28276 GCA_049511335.1 Bryobacteraceae bacterium
GGCCAATTTGAACTCTTTCGTGAACTGCCTGCGAGACAATCCCATGACTCAATTCTCCATTCAATGCAAAAAATGATTAACTGAGTCTTAACTGTTTGTGTCAAAAATCGGGACAAGTCCAGGATATCCCTCGCTCCTCCTCCACAGTGCCCTGGCGAGCTCGTCCAAGGCGTGCGAGTCTGGCTCGCCGTCCCGCGTGGCGTGCAACTCGCTCGCGTGGATTTCCGCCCAGCGCCGGACCGCCGGATATTCCAGAGCCGGAAGGTCAAACCAAGTGTCCCTCGGCGCAACCTCGGAGAGGCGTCTGGGCAGCCGCGAATTATCGACCGGCTGTGTGCCAACCAGCAGAATGACCCCCGGAGAAATGGGCGTGACCAACTGGAACAGCTTGTTCAGCTCTTCGACCGAGCCGGCATCGCTCCAGACGTGGTCAAGCCCGTCCAGAATGACAACCAACCTCCCGCCTTGCTCCGACAACTGGCGCCCGCAGTCTGAAAGCCAGCCGAGTAGGTCCTCGGGGCGCGAATTCCCGCGAGGCGGCTCCAGCCCGAGGCCCGCGTAGAGCGCCTGCATCTCTGACATCAGCGAGCCGGCAACCTTGAGGTGGTCGTGGCGAAACGAAGTACGGACGTCGCCCGAGAGGAAGAAGTGGTGTCTTACAACGTGTATGCCAGTCTTCCGGAGCTCCTGGTACAGGTTGCTGATATACGTGCTCTTGCCGATGCCGGGAGGCCCGGTCAGGACTACACAGTCCCGATCGTTCGTCTTGAGCAGGCGCATGAGGCTCTCATGAAAACGATCGTCAGGGATGACAAAATCCGCGGGGACAACGAATTCTTCGGGAAGCGCTTCCAGGCGCTGCCACTCGGCCGCACCCTTGACTGTCGCCAGCGTGATCCTGCCATCTGGTGCTGGAGAGTTCTTCTCCCTAACCCACTTTCGGAGTTCGTCTTTGAGGCTTTCCCAACCCCGGACGTCTCCATGCAGCCTCAAGAACCGGTGCGATATCGCGTCTTCTAGCGTGTCCAGGCCCGGCTGGTCAAGTTCGAATTTGAACGCAGAAAAGAAGTTCCGCGCGCTTTGTTCCCCACCAAGCTGCTCTACGACCGCATCCCGCACGGTTGCATCTGTTATCCGATCAAGGTCCGCAAGGCCGGGTGCCGCGAACGAGGTCCGCAGATCGTCGGCCGGTCTCCTGTTCGAGACAAGGCTAGCCTCGATGCCAGCGTGGGAGCCCTTGAGGTTCTGGAAGCTTTTGCCCCACTTTGAGAGAAGCGAGGGCAGCGCCTTCCCGCGCTTGGAGGTCCCTTCTTTCAGGAGGTCGTTCCAGGTGTAAGGATCTCCGGCATCATCGGGATAAGCCGAAAACTTGACCTGTTTCGCTACGACCACGTCGTCCGCGCGCAAGGCTTCGACGTCATCGAGAAATCCAGCGTCGTCCGCTTCGACGCGCACCCAGCGGTAACGTTCGGGATGCTCCAGCCACTCGACGAGAAGGTCCAGGGCAATGATGTCCTGATAATCATCGCCGGCGCGGCGGACACCGGTGCGCGTGTAATCTGAACGCACAAAACCATTATCGGTTAAAGGACGCCGTTACGCCGAAATCCACCCGTAGGGCTAGGGTGCCGCTTGCTCAAGCTACGGGCTATGAGTCGCTGCCCACCGGGCACGACTTACGGGTGGTGGAACGTCCTCCGGCTGCTTCGATCGAGCACCAATTGCTATAGTCAGAAACGTTGCGCAAGACGACGCTGTTTTTTCTGCTGGCCGTGGTACTGGCGGTTTCGCGGCTTTGCCATATTCGCATTTTGTGGGAAGGCGACGCCTATCCCCTGGCGGCGGCCGGGCAATGGCTGGGTGGGCGCGTGCTCTACCGCGACCTCTGGTTCGATAAGCCGCCGTTGCTGGCGGTCGCGTACCTGACGTTCGGGGCGCAGGCCGGATGGCCCCTGCGGCTATTCGACGCCGCAGTCGCACTGCTCTGCTGCTGGCTGGCCTACCGGCTGGCGCGCGAATTGTGGTCCGAGCGCGAGGGCGTTGCGGCGGCGGCGCTGCTGGGGTTCTTTTTCGTCTTCGACTTCGCTTCCTCGGCGATTCCGGTAGCCAGCGACCAGTTGATGCTGGCGCCGCATCTGGCAGCGGTCTGGCTGGCGGTCCGCAAGCGGGCTTTCGCGAGCGGCCTGGTGGCTGGTTTGGCGTTTTGGGTCAATCCCAAGGGAGCTCTCGTGGCTGCCGTTTGCCTGCTCTGGAATCCGGGCGGCGCGGCGTGGCTGGCAGGCGGATTCTGCGCGATGAGTGCCGCCATGGTGGTAGCGCTGGCCGGATTGGGCGGCCTGGCCGGCTGGTGGGAAGAGGTTTGGCGATGGGGACGGTTGTACGCGGGGAGCCCGCTCGCGGGAAATCCGCTGGGCAACGGGGTGGTCCGCACGCTCGATTGGGCCGGCTTTCACGTCGCGGCAGTGGTTTGCGCGATGGTGGCTCTGATGAAGACGCAGCGTGCCAGCCGATTGGTTTTTTGGGTTGGCTGGCTGCTGCTTGCCCTGGCCGGGGTGTGTGCCGGTCTGCGTTTCTTCCCTCGATACTACTTCTTGCTGCTGGCGCCGGTGGCTCTGCTGGCTGGGCGCGGCTGGGTATTGTCCGGGCCCAAACTGCGAATCGCCGTTCTGGTGCTTCTGGCCCTCCCCGTGGCGCGCTTCGGCCCCAGCTATGCCAAGGCTTTGAGCGATTCGCCATGGCGCGATACCGCCATGGACCGCGACAGCCGCGCCGCCGGCCAACTCATCCGCCAACAAGCCAAACCCGGCGACACCCTTTTTGTGTGGGGATACCGCCCCGAGCTGTATCCCTACACCGGCCTGCGCGCGGCCACCATGTACCTGGATTCGCAAGCGCTCAGCGGCGTGCCGGCTGACCGCCATCTGACCGACTCCACCCCCGTCGAGACGGAGCAAGCCGCCGCCCGCCGCGCTACGCTTCCCGCCTCCACGCCAACTTTTCTGGTAGATGGCCTGGGCCCGTACAATCCACGACTCGGCATCGATCGGTACGGCGATCTGGCCGGTTGGCTGGCGCATTATCGCGAGATCGCCCGCACCGCGGGAACCGTGATCTGGAAGCGAACGCCGGAATAAGGACGTGCTAAGAGGTAGGACAGACGATCGTTTTTTGTCGTCTGTCGAGCGGCTGGCCTGGCGAGAACCTGACAGGCCACGAGAAACGACGGTCTTGTCCCACCCCGGCCTGGCTCAGTCCAGATTCCCGAGATCGGGAGCTCGGAGTCTCTACGCGGCTTGATCGTGCACCTGAACGGACAATCGCTTGCCCAGAACCGCGAACGCCGCCTGCAATCGATCCAGCTTCGACTTGTGCTTGATGTCCAGCAGCCGGTCCACTTGGCTGGGCGAGCACCCGAGCCTCCGCGCCAGCTCAACCTTCCTGACGCAAGCGGAGCGCAGGGCTCCGTACAGCATGAACTTCGCCTCGCTCAGCGCCGGGACCGGCACCAGCCGCATCCCCTTCTTCAATATTCCCGGCTTGGGAAGGTCCTTTGACGCATCGACATAGAACGTCAGCGCCAGTTCCAAAGCCTCCTGTGCCATGGCCATCGCTTCTTCAAGGCTGTCGCCCTCGGTGATCGCCTCCGGAACGTCCGGGAAGGTAACCACGAAGCCGCCGGATACCTTGTCTCTAACGAATCTCGCCGGGTATTCCATAAACCGCCTTACTTATGGCCGAGCCGTTTCTTGATTCCCACCGCCGAGGTAAAGCCCCGCGTCAAAACACTGCCGGGTCATTCTCTGTAGCCGCGGACGGCGTCCTTGTCGAGCCGGTCTGCGGGGACAAGCTGGTAGTGCCGCTCGTCAACGACCTTCAGCTTATCGTCTTGAAGGGTGAGATCGAAGAGAGCGATTACGCCGTCCTTCGCGAACTGAGCCGCGATCGCCCGACAGCGGATTCCAGGAAACCTCTGTTCAACCCACCGTACATCCTGCGTTGTCTGCACGACGCCGATCTGGTCCCTGCCGCCCTTCGCCTGAACTGGGATTGCATAATGGCACCCATGCTTGTCGAGGCCTATGTACAGTTCGTCGATCTCGATTTGCCCGATCCCCCTTACGGTCGTTCGCAGATGATTCTGAAGGCTGTAGGTAGTCAGGCCGAGAAACGTGTCTATCAACCGGTTGTAACGGACAATGGCCAGGAGCGCCTGTTCGTCGTCGAGGGCATAGGCACGGATAATCTCCGGGGTCGCGTCGGGCACCGCGATTCGGGCCATGTCTTCCCTTGGCCGACTACGCATTACGGGTACGAGCTTGAAACGGTAACGGGAGCGTTCCGCGCCTTCGATGATCCATTCCAGACCCTTGGGCTGCGTGTCGATGATCGACTGCGGCAGCGCTACCCGGTATCGGAACGAGTACACAATGTCACCGACATTGTCCGGCAACTGGATCTTGAGTTTTTCGGCTTTTTCCTTTATTTCGTCGCGGGCGAATTCGAACTCTGTTGCGCCCCTTTTCCAACCATCGAAGAAGATCCTCTCGATGAGGGCCTTATAGCGGTTCGTCTCGCCGCTGGTTCCTTTAGCCATTGATCGTCCTGATATTCCGCCGCTCTTCCTCGATTTCGTGCTGCTTCCTCTTCTTGGCACCGCTTTTTCGATCGCGCCGACCGCTCGGCGCCTTCACGCCAAAATGCTCGGCCGCCTCGCCCATCTCCATGTAGAGCAAGGCTGTGTCGCCAAGAGGCACGGTCTTTTCCGGTAACTCCGGCTCGACGCCAAGGGCCTTGACGAGCGACTCGGCAATGGCCCGGGCAAGGGGCGGTGGCACGGAATTCCCGATCTGGCGCGCGCCATGCCATTTTGTCGCGTGGAAACGGAACCAGTCCGGGAACCCATGAAGCCGGGCCATTTCGCGGACCGTTATACAGCGTGGATACGCGAAGTGGATTGGGCGCGGACTCGTGAACGCGCCGCGGGCGCCGTCGGTACCGGCGCGCAGCGTATTCGAGAGACCGTCGGACCGAAGCTTGAAGAAACGGCTGATCGGCTCAACATCGCCCGGTGCGGTTTCCGTAAACCGGCAGCGCGAAATGTCCGTGTGAGTTGTTCTCGCGCTCGAGGTCAGCATCTCGGGGTCCCATTGACGCCGGTAGCCATAGTGCCACGCGCCGTGGGTCATACAGCGCAGTGCCTTCGCATATTCCGAAGGGAGGCCGAATTCTAGCGTGCGGACGGCGTCGCTTTCGATGAGCGTTTCGAAGCAGTCCGCGTCCGGTAGATCCGCGAGCGCGTCCTTGCAGGTCGGTCCTATTGGGAGGCCAGGAACGAGCTTCTTAGCGTCCGCGGGATTCGTGCGTGGGACCGGATAATCCGGCAGGCGGGTACCCTTCTTGGCGCCGATTAGGATAAGGCGCTCCCGATGCTGGGGGACGCCGTAGTACGCTGCATTCAACACGTGCCATGGTAACCGAACGCTGTATCCGGCATCCTCGAAAGCGCGTACCAGTTCGTGAAGGAACGCCCGATGCCGGCCGACGGTCAGACCCTTCACGTTCTCGAACATGAAGGTACGCGCCCCGAGTTCCGAAACGATACGCACGAACTCCAACACCAGCGAGTTGCGCGGGTCCTCCAGTGCCCGATGACCGATCAGCGAGAATCCTTGGCATGGCGGCCCGCCGAAGACGCAGTCGACCGGCCGACCGGCGATCCCGGCCGCACCTCGTATGTCGTGGGCACTCATTCCGACCACGGAACGTGAAACGATCGCGGTTGTCGGAAAGTTGAATTTATGGACTGCGCAATGCACTGGGTCGATCTCGGCGGCGGCAATCACGTCGAACCCCGCCTGCTCGAAACCGAGACTCAGGCCGCCGGCTCCGGCAAAAAGGTCGATCGCTGTGGGCCGCATGTCCACTCCTTCTGCAAACACATAGCTTAGCGAAACTGATTCCCCGCATGCGCTGCTTTCTCGTCGCCGCTGAGAAAGCCCCGCAGCGTCCGACGGAGCGCCTCCTCATCTGCCGTCTCGCATTGCCATATGGTCAGGACCGACCAACCCAGAGCCTTCAGCGCCGATACTTGCGCCGCATCGCGTTCCCTATTGGTCCTGAGCTTCGGCCCCCAATATTCGAGATGAGATTTCGGCGCGTTGCCCTTCGGACAGCCGTGACCATGCCAAAAGCACCCGTGCACGAAAATCGCCAGTTTCCAGCCGGGAAAGACGATATCCGGCCGGCCGGGAAGGCGCTTGGAATTCAGTCGGTAACGGTAGCCCAGTCGGAACAGGATGCGGCGCACGATTAGTTCCGGGCCAGTGTCGTGCGTCTTGACCGCCTGCATGATCCGTCTGCGCTGTTCCGGCGTCCTGGTATCCGCCATCCTGAATTCCAGCATAGTCCAGAGACGAAGGCTTGGCGCCAAGTTCATTGCAGCGTTAATTTAATCGCAGCCACGGAAGCAGGATCGCTGCCACGACGAGTCGAGCCGGCGCGCACCGGAAGTGAGGGCCGCTACAGGTTACAGCAGCGTCGTATCGATGCCGGACGAAATTCCCATGGAGGGCAAAGCGGCCGCGGGCGAATCGTTCTGCTCCGCCGCACTTAAGAAGTGCCGCAGCTCGTCTTCCGATCCGTGGAAGAAACCATTCACCAGTTCCCGTACGGCGGCACGGCGCGTCGCTTCCAGCGAGGCTTGCGGCGCGTAGAGGAACGCGCGGCCGGATTTGCGGCGCGATAGTTTGCCTTTGCGCACCAATCTTTCGAGCACGGTCATGATGGTGGTATAGGCCAGCGGTCTGGTGGCAGCCACGACGGCGCGAACGTCCTTGACCGAGCCTTCGCCCTTGGACCAAAGCGCGTTCAGGCACATCAATTCGAGCGGCGGGGGAACGTCGCGGGCGGTCTTGGGCATCACTTTTCCTCGAGCGGCAAGGCCGGCTGCAAGGCCTGCAGGAGCTTGTCGCCGAACGGAGAGCTCGATTCGGCCGGCGGCGCGGCGGGAGCGGGCTTGGCAATGGGCGGTGGGGCGGGCATGGGAGAGACGGCCGTCGCCACCGCCGCCGGTGGTTCGGCGGGCCGGTAACGATCCATTTTCAATACCGGCCGCTCCAGCGAGACATTATAGGCGGTGAAGCAGCCTTCCACCTGGCGGTCGCTCTCGATCAGCGCCCGCATGCACTCCATTTTGGAGTCCATATCGTCGATGTAATGGAGCAGCAGCGCTTCGGGAAACATCGGCACCTTGGGAGAGCCGAATTCGAGATGGCCGTGGTGGCTCAGAACCATATGCTCCACCAGGGAACGAAGGTGCGGGGGAAAATCGGGCAGCCCCCGCAGTTTGTCCGCAATCATGCGCAGCGCGATCTGAATGTGCCCGATCAATTGGCCATCTGTGGAGTAGGAGAAACCGCGCTCGTAATTCAGCTCGTAAATCTTGCCGATATCGTGCAGCACCACGCCGGCCATCAAAAGGTCGCCATCGACGAGCGGATAATGCGGCGCCACCATGGAAGCCAGGGCGCAAAGCGAGAGCACGTGTTCCAGAAGGCCGCCCAGAAAGGCGTGGTGGATCTGCTTGGCGGCCGGCGCGCGGCGATACCGCTGGGCGATGTCCGGATCGTCGAGCATGGCGTTCAGCAGCGCTTTGAGGTGGGGATTGCCAAGCGCCGATACGCGCCCGCGCAACTCGTCCCACATTTTTTCCGGCTCGCGCCGGGAGCATGGGAAATAGTCGGCGTAATCGACTTCGCTGTCATCCATGCGGCGCAGTTTGTGAACGGTCAACTGCGGACGGTTATGAAAAATTTGGATGAGCCCTTTGACTTTGACGAAGTCGTCGCGGTCGAAGGCTTCGAGCACTTCGGCGACGTTGTCCCACATCTTGGCGTCGATCTCGCCGGTGCGGTCCGCCAGGAGCAAGGAGAGATAGATTTCACCCGTTCGCTTGGTGCGAATTTCCTTGGAATGCACCAGGAAATTTGCCGTGACGACCTTGTTCGGTTCCAGTTCGTTCACATAGGGCGATTTCATTGTTTGATCGGAATCGTAGTCGAACCGTCGGGCTGCGTCTGCGCCTGCGGCTGGTCCTTCCGCTCCCCGAGCTGCGAAGTATCCACGTCGGCTTTCTTCGCACGGGTATCGACGGTGCCGGGGACGGGAATGAACAACAAGTGTTTGCGCTTCTTGTGCTGGGCCGCGACCTCTTCCTTGGTAGTGGTTTGCGGCTTGAGCTGGGCAATTTCGTGCCAGCGCGTATCCTGGCCGGGAGCTGCTCCGGTATCGGTGTAGCCGTCTTTGACCTCGAGGAAAGACGCCTGGCGCAACTTGGTGAGAAACGGCCGCATATTAGCCTCGATCTGAGGCTCGGCCAGCTTGTCCTGGATCTGTTCCTTCACTTCGTCGAAGGTTGCCAGCCCGGCTTCGTAGCGCTCTTCGATTCTCAGAATGACCAAGCCCTGGGGACGCCGGAACGGATCGGTGACGTAACCCTTCTTTTCCTTAAAGACCGCGTCTTCCATTTCTTTGGGCATCACGCCGCGGCCATAAGGAGGGAGCTGACCGCCGGTACGCGCGGTTTCCGGATCGTCGGAATTGGCCTGCACCAACTCGCTGAATTTTTCGCCCTTGCGTGCGCGCGCCACCAAGTCCTTGGCTTTCTTTTCGGCCACGGCGACTTGTTCGGGCGTCTTGCCCTCGGTCGAGATCAGGATCTGGCTCAGGTAGACCTGTTCCTTGCGCATGAACTCGGATTTGTGCTGGTCGTAGTATTTGCGAAGATCGGCTTCCGGGAAGGTGACGTGCATGCCGACTTCCTGGCCGACCACGCGATGGACCAAGTATTCGTTGGTCATCTTCTGCTTGTATTCCTCGAAGGGCATGCCGGTCTGGTCGCGGATGTAGTCGTGAAACTTTTCCGGATCGGAGATCTTGCTCAGAACCTGCACTTCGGCCAAGCGGCGCGTCACTTCGCTGTCCACGTTCATTTCGAGTTCCTTGGCCTTTTGCACCAGCAGGAGTTGGTCGATTTTGTCGCGGAGGACGTTCTTGGTCTGTTCATCCACCGCCGTTAGCAATGCGGGTCCGTTCAGATGCTGTTCCTGGCGGAAATAGGTTTCGACCAGTTGTCGCTGCTCGTCTATTTCGCCTTTGGTGACGATCTCGCCATTCACTTTGGCGGCGATTTCTTCGACCACGCGGATGTCCGCGGCGGCCGCCAGGCGGAACGCGACGGCACTGAGTACTACAAAACGGCAAATCATAGATTGACTCCTCATTTTACCAGCACTGCGGGGTTGGCGTTTCCCGGCTTTAGCAGCTCTAGACGGTCGGCGAGAAAGCGCAAAATGTCCGCCGCGCCGCTCAAGCCCTCCAGCGGTAGTAGCAATACGCCTGCCGGGCTGAATTGCGCGCCGCGGGTTTTGTTCACGATCTGCATGAGCCGGGCCGGGTCCACGCGCGTTTCCTTATGGAACTTGATACTCAGCAGGTTATGGCGGCGGTCGATGGCTTCGATGCCGGCCCGCTCGGCGGTGGTCTTCAGGGCCGAATAGAGCAGCAGGTTGCACACCGCCTCGGGAACTGTGCCGTATCGGTCCTCCAGTTCCTTTTCGGCACGGTCGCGGGCGCCGGCATCGGACGCGTTGGCGATTTGGCGGTAGGCGCGGAGACGCTGGTTCTCGTCGCCGATATAGTCGGGCGGGATCCGGATTTCGAGGCCCAGGTTGATGCTGGAGTGAATCTCCGGCGCGACCTCTTCGCCCTTGAGTTCGCGCACGGTTTCGTCCAGCAGGCGGACGTAGGTGTCGAAACCTACCGAATTGATATGGCCGTGCTGCTCACCCCCCAGCAGGTTGCCGGCGCCGCGCAACTCCAGGTCGAGAGCCGCGATTTTGAAGCCGGCGCCCAAATCGCTGAATTCCTTCAATGCCGCCAATCGTTTGCGGGCGACTTCGGTGAGCTCCGTATCCACCGGAACAAGCAGGTAAGCATATGCACGGCGATTTGAACGGCCCACCCGTCCGCGCAACTGGTAGAGCTCGCTCAACCCGTATTTCTCGGCGTTTTCCACCAGCATGGTGTTGGCGAGAGGGATGTCCAAACCATTTTCTATAATAGTAGTACAAACCAGGATGTCGAACTCGTGGCGCATGAACTGGAGCATGGTTCTCTCGAGTTCCTGCTCGCCCATCTGACCGTGGCCGACACCGATACGGGCGCTTGGCGCCAGTTCCTGGAGGAAAGCGGCGCGCGTCCAAATCGAATCCACCCGGTTGTGCAGAAAATAGACCTGCCCGCCACGGCCCAGTTCGAGTTCAATGGCGGAGCGAATCATCTCCGGCTGAAACGGCGCCACGATGGTATGGATCGCGAGCCTGTCCTTGGGCGGAGTTTCAATCACGGACATATCGCGCAGCCCCAGTAACGACATGTGTAGTGTTCTGGGAATTGGGGTGGCACTCATGGCGATGACGTCGACTTCCTTCTTGATCTGCTTGAGACGTTCTTTGTGCTTTACCCCGAAGCGCTGCTCTTCGTCCACGATTACCAGGCCAAGATCTTTAAATTGAACGTCTTTGGAAAACAGGCGGTGAGTGCCGACGGCGATGTCGACCTTGCCTTCCGCCAGATCCTCCAAGCTGGCTTTGAGTTCCTTCGGGTTACGGAAGCGGCTGAACATTTCGATCCGCACCGGGAACGGCTGGAAGCGTCGCTTGAAGGTCTCGAAATGTTGAAATACCAAAACTGTAGTAGGAGCCAGAATCGCGACCTGACGGCCGTCGCCGAGGGCTTTGAACGCGGCGCGCATCACTACCTCGGTTTTGCCGAATCCAACGTCGCCACAGAGCAGCCGGTCCATCGGATGAGGGTTTTCCATGTCGCGCTTGATTTCGCGGATAGCGGTGACCTGATCCGGAGTTGGGGAGAACTCGAACGCGTCTTCAAACTCGCGCTGCCAGTTGCTGTCCGCCGAGAACGGAAAGCCTTCGGCCATCCTGCGAGTGGCGTAGAGCTTGAGGAGCTCGTCGGCCATGTCCCGCATTTTGGCCTTGATACGGGTCTTGGTGCGGGTCCAGGTGGCGCCCCCCATGCGATCGAGGACCGGCTTGGCTTCCCCAGCGCCACGGAACCGCTGTACCAGGTCCATCCGAGTGAGGGGGACATAGAGCTTGGCGCCGGCGGCATATTCCAGCAGCATGTAGTCGCCCTTGGCCTCACCCTGCGAAATCTCACGGAGGCCCAGGTATTGCGCGACGCCGTGTTCGGCGTGAACTACGAAATCGCCTGGCTTCACCTCGATCAAGTCAGCCGAGAAGGTAGCCAGAGCGGTCTTGGATTGAGGCCCTCGGGAAAGCAACTCAGGAGTTTCGAACAGGTCTTCGGAGCCAAATACTACAAGTTTCGAATCCGGGAACGCGGTTCCGCGCCGGATCTCGCCTTTTACCAAATAGATGCTGGCGGTCGATCCGGCCATGTAGGCGCGTTCCGCCAGATACGCAGGCGTAGACTCGAACTGTTCCAGGCCGAGCTGGTAGGCGATGCCGTATTCGTTCAGGAGGTCGGCAAGGCGTTCCACTTCGCCTGTGGAACTGGCGAACAGGGCCACCCGATTGCCGGCATCCACCAGATTGCGGGTTTCGCCGACGGCAATTTGCATGTTGCCGTGGAACGCCATGGAAGGGCGAGTGGCAAGGTGCAGGCTGCCGCCGGCGATATCCAGTTGTTGGAGCGAAAGTTGCGGGACGGCGGAAACCTGGGCCTGCAACTCTTCCCAGTGAAGGAAAATACGATCCGGGTCGTAAATGGGCGAGGGCGGCGTCTGTTCCAGACGGGTCCAAAGGCGCTGGGCAGCTCCGCGTACCTGCTCAGGCTCATCCCAGACTACCAGAGGATGGTTGGCGAGAGCGAGTGCCGACTTTTGGCGGTCGCGAATCATGCCGGTCAGGAGTTCCCAGCCCGGAATCGCTTCTCCTAACGGAGGCAGGTCTCTGCCGGGCAAGTCCGCCCGGCGCATGCGCTCCCCAAGTTCGACAAATATAGAATTTGATTTTTGAAATTCGGTAAGCGGCAGCAGGAGGCATTCCTCGAGCTTCAAGACGGAGCGCTGCGATTCCACCTCGAAACGGCGTATGGATTCGACTTGGTCGCCGAACAGGTCGATCCGGACCGGTTTGGGGCCTTCGGGCGAGAAGACGTCGAGGATACCGCCGCGGACCGAATATTCGCCCACCATCTCGACGGGCTCGCGGCGTTCGTAGCCGATGCTTTCGAGGTGCGCCACCAGTTCATCGAGCGGCACTTCGTCGCCGACGCGAAGCTTGAGCGCAAGTTGGCGATAATAGTCGGCGCTTTCGACGCGCAGAAGGGCGGAGGCCAGCGGGAGAACCGTAATGGGGACGCGCTGGGTTGCCAGGCGCCAGAGGGCGACGGCGCGCTGCTCGGAAACCTCGGCGTGAGGCGACAGGTTCTGCAACGGAAGAACATCCAGGGCGGGAAGCAACAGCGGGGCGGAGCGTTCGTCGGCGACGAGCAGATGGTAGAAGGTCTGGACGGCTTCCGAAAGGGTCTCCGCCTCTTTGTTGCCATCCACCACGACGAACAGCGGGCGCTGGGTGGCCTGCCAGAGCAGAACGATGTAGGCGGCTTTGGCCGTGGTGGTGAGGCCGGAAAGCCCGGCCGAGCGGCCAGCCGCCAACTGCTGCGCGGCTTCCGCAAAACTGGCGTGACGGCCCAGTTCCAGGAAGAGATCGCGTACGGCTGGATGGATCAAGAGGCGGACCCGAGAATCAAGTCGACGATGTTGGTGGTGGAATTGCCCGGCTCGATGGGCACCAAGGCTACTCGTCCTCCAGCCGCCTCCACTTCCTCGCGTCCGGCGACGAAATGGCTCCAGTCGGCGCCTTTGACCAAAACGTCGGGGAGCACAGCGGCGATCAATTCGCGAGGGGTATCTTCGTCGAACAGCGCCACGGCATCCACCGCCGCCAGGCCAAGCGCGATGGCTACGCGATCGCGCTCGGGGAAGACGGGACGGCCGGGGCCCTTCAGCCGATGAACGCCGGCATCGGAATTCAGCGCCAGCACCAGAACATCGCCCAAGGATCGCGCTTGTTCCAACAGCCGGATGTGGCCCGGATGTAACAGGTCATAACAGCCGTTGGTAAGGACCACCACCCGTTGTTGTTGCCGCCAGAGCTGTCGCTCGGCGATGAGTTCGGCGCGAGAGTAAAACCGGGACACCGGTATCAGTTTAGCAGCCGGACGGGCGACGAAACTGCGAGGGCGTGCGCTGAACCGTTCGTGCGCCTTACCGCACAGCCGCCATCGTCTTCGGGTAGCCGGGGTTGGACTTCACTTCCAGGATTTGCGCGGTATGGCGCGAGGAGTGGGCCGCAAGCAGCAAGAGGAGCTGATAGCTGTCCATTTCGCCGACGGGGCCTTTGCCGGCGTGGGCGCGCAGCTCGTCCTGGGTATCCTTCACATAGTCGATGGTCTTCTGGCGGCGCGCCGAAAACTCGCGGGCCGCATCGGCCGGCGTGGCAAACGCGCCCTTGGGCGTGATCGGCTCCGGCGCGGTCGCCTTCTGCGAACGGTCTTTGATCGTCGCCACGATCTTCCGGTCGGCTTCAGCGGTGGAATTTGCGGGGCGGGGTACGGCGGGCGTTTTCAGCATCTGTTGAGAGCCGGCGAAGATGTAGCCCTCAGCCAGGATGATATGCTCGGCGCATTCCTCGATCGACCAAACGGCTGGCGCGGGCTTGAACTTCCACTGTGCCTCGGTCAGCCCCTCGATGCTGGCGAGCATCTCATTCCTGGAGCTTTCCAGTTGTTCGAGGAGGTAGGAGCGCTCGGCCGGCGTCATGGCGCCGCCATCGCCAAAGAGCGGAACGCCGCTGAGGAACACGAGTGCGAGAACTTTGTTCATGAGTTGTCCTTTCGGATCGAAGAATTGGCCCGGAACACAGACGCGCCCATTATATACGGCGGGCGGGCGGTGCGCCACAGGGACCACGCCGCGCTTGGGGCGCGCCCGCTTCTTTCGCGCGGCGTGAAACGCATCGCTCGCATGCCGGAAGCCGTTTTGGGCGGAACCCTATTTAACGATAATTATCCAATTCTTAATCGTTAAAGTGTACCCGAAACGATTGACACCGGTCACGCGGGTTGTTAGAGTATCACAGCGGCTGATACTGTTCTCGAGAGGCTCACGATGGCGGGAAGCGCGAAAATGATTTCCATCTGGTTTTTCATTGGCCTACTACTCCTGGCTTATGGAACTTTGATCCTGGGCGCGGGCATTTGGGACGTGGTTTCCCCTCCCGCGAACCCGGTAGTGCTCAATCGACTGCACGCTGGAGTTTGGTGGGGCGGGCTGCTATTGGCGATCGGTGCGGTCTACTGCGTCAAGTTCCGGCCCGGTGCGCAAAAGAAAGGATAGCGGTCCGTGGCGGGAACAATCCACCTGATCGCGAGCGGCGACTTGCGTTTGTCCGCCAACCGGATGTGCTGGGCGGCACAGCAAAAAGCGGAGGCGGCGGTGATGGAAGCCGTGCGCCGCGAAGGCGGCACGGTGGTGCGAGGCCACCCGTACGACCCCAATTTGGGGCACGGGTTTATCGACAGCCAAAAGCATGGAAACCAGGTATTTCGTTCCCTTCCGACGGATGCGCCGCTGATCGTTTGCGAAGCGGTGTGGCAGTATAGCCATCACGTGCTGGCCGGACTGGTGGGGCATCGCGGCCCGATCCTCACCGTCGCCAACTGGAGCGGACAGTGGCCCGGCCTGGTGGGGATGTTGAATCTGAACGCCTGCCTGACCAAGGCCGGCGTGGCCTACGATTCGCTCTGGAGCCGGGATTTTCAAGACGAACCATTTCGGAACGGTCTGCGGCAGTGGCTCGACGGCCGCAGAGTGGAGCACGATTTGAGCCATGTGCATCCGCTCGATACCTTCCGCCTGCCGAGCGGCGCCGTGGCCGCGGGAATCGAGCTGGCCGCGGGCCTGCGCCGCGACCGCGCCATCATGGGGATTTTCGATGAGGGCTGCATGGGCATGTACAATGCTATCGTTCCCGACGAGAACCTGATGCCTATGGGAGTTTTCAAAGAACGGCTCAGCCAGTCCACCCTGTATGCCGCGATGCGCGAGGTGCCCGAAGCGGAGGCCCGCGAAGTGCGCTGCTGGCTGGACCGGAAAGGGATGAAGTTCCACGTGGGCGCCGATCCGGAAACGGAGCTTACCGACGCCCAGATTCTCGACCAGTGCCGCATGTACATCGCCGCGTTGCGGATTGCCGACGATTTCGGCTGCGACGTGATCGGGATTCAGTACCAGCAAGGGCTGAAGGACCTGGCGCCGGCTTCCGATCTGGCGGAGGGTTTGCTCAACAACGTGGATCGGCCGCCGGTGAAGGCCGCCGGCAATGGCCGCGTACTGTATGAAGGCCGGGCGCTGCCCCACTTCAACGAAGTGGATGAATGCGCGGGGCTGGATGCGCTGGTGACCAACCGGGTGTGGACCGGGCTCGGTTTCGACCCGGAAACCACGCTGCACGACGTGCGTTATGGCGAACCCTACGGCGACGAGTTCGTGTGGGTGTTTCAGATTTCGGGGTCGGTGCCGCCGCGTCATTTGACGGGCGGATATGCCGGCGCGGTGAGCGAGCGTCAGCCGCCCATGTACTTCCGGCTGGGCGGAGGAACCATCAAAGGCATCTCAAAGCCCGGAGAAATCGTGTGGAGCAGGATCTACCTGGAGGGCGGCAAACTGCATGCCGACGTCGGGCGTGCCAAGTCGGTCGAGCTTCCGCCGGAAGAGACCGAGCGCCGCTGGGAGATGACCACCCAGCAATGGCCCATCATGAACGCGGTGCTCTACGGCGTCTCGCGCGACCAACTGATGGCCAAACACAAGGCCAACCACATCCAGGTGGCGTACGGTCCGGACGCCGAGGCAGCCAATCGCGCGCTCGCGGTGAAGGCCGCCGCGCTGCGCGAGATGGGCGTGGCCGTGAATATCTGCGGCGATTGCCACGGGCTAAGCGTGGCGTAAGTGGGACAGACGATCGTTTTTTGTCGTCTGTCGAGCGGTTGTGGCCTGGCGAAGGCCTGACAGACCACTAAAAACGATGGTCTGTCCAGGTCTGTCCCACCGCTGGGTCACAGATCAGGAGTTCGCGGGCCGCGCTAGATTTACGCCATTGGTTTTTTGCGGCCTCGCTCCCCCTGCCTGCTACACTCGAAACAGATGGCTGTCGACTGCGCACCTGGGATCGATCTCAACGAATGGACTGCGATCCGCGGGGTGCGCGACGGGCTGATGTGGTTCACGCGGGAGAAACAGTGGATCAACGAGATCCACCTGGCGCTCTGCCGCATTCCGGCTCCCACCCTGCTCGAACAGGCGCGCGCCGCCTGGTTCGTCGATCAGTTTCGCGCCATGGGTTGGGACGCGGCTCTGGACCGCGCGGGCAACGTCACCGCGGCCCTTGGGCAACCGCCCTACGTGGCCTTGACGGCCCATCTCGACACGGTGCTCGCGCCCCGCCAGGCGGAAGAGATCTCAGTCGAAAGCGATGGCCGTTTTCGCGGTCCGGGGGTTTCCGACAATGGCGCCGGGCTGGCCGCCCTGCTGGCCATGGCTCGCGTCTGGAAGGTCTGCCGCGACATGCCCGAGCTTGCGCGCGGCTTGCTGCTGGTGGCCAATGTGGCCGAAGAAGGCGAAGGCAACCTGGCCGGCATGCGCTATCTCACGAAGCAATCGCCGCTGGCCAAGAAGATCGATTCGTTCGTGGTGATCGATGGCGCCGACACCGACCACATCACCACCCGCGGCCTGGGCAGCCGGAGATTCGAGATCTCCTTCACCGGACCCGGCGGCCATAGCTGGAGCGATTATGGCGTAGCCAACCCCCTGCATGCGCTTTGCCGGGCGGTGGCGCTGTTTTCCGATACACGCCTGGCGGGCGCGCCCAAATCAGCGCTGAACGTGGGCTTGATCGAAGGCGGCGCCAGCGTCAATGCCATCCCCCAACTTGCCCGGGCCAAGGCCGATATCCGCTCGGAGAGCAACGAAAAAATGGACGAAATTGTGGCCGTGCTGGAAGCGGCCGTGGAACGCGCTCGCGATCTGGAAAACCAGCGGGCCGGCAAAGGAAAAGTAGTTTCGAAACTCAAGGAAATCGGCTCGCGGCCGGCGGCGGCGCTGGCCGAAGACGCCGCCATTCTGCAATTTGTTCGCGCCGTCGACGCCCATCTCGGCATCCGCTCGCACGCCGATTGCGCTTCCACCGACGCCAATATTCCCCTTTCGCTGGGTTTCCCGGCGATCGCCATCGGCGCCGGCGGCGCGGGCGGGGGAGCCCACACGACTAACGAGTGGTATCGCCACGAAGGCCGCGATCTCGGCCTCAAGCGTATCTTCCTCACCCTGCTTTTGTTAATGCGCCACGGCGGCGGACCGAGGTGAGCCGGTCCAAAGCGGCGGAAGCCGCGCTGGTCTGGAACACTGTGGTTTGGGGCTCGACGTTCGTCCTGGTCAAGAACGCGCTCGCCGGCATCTCGCCGATCCTCTTCCTGGCGCTACGGTTCTCTCTGGCGGCCGCCATCCTGCTGGCGTTGTTTCGCGGCTTGGGCAAGGGGCCGCATACCGCCAGATCTCTCGCCGCCGGCGCCGTAACCGGCACTTTCCTTTTTGCCGGGTACCTGTTTCAAACCTGGGGATTACGCCTGACCACCGCGCCTAAATCGGCGTTCCTGACGGGACTGAACAGCGTGATGGTACCTTTGCTCGCCGCCATCGTCTATAAAATCAAGCCTCAAAGATCGGAAGTGCTGGGCGTGCTGGTGGCGACCGGCGGCCTGGCTTTGATGACGCTTCAGGGGGTGAGCGGCTCGGGCTTCGTGAATCGCGGCGACCTGCTGACCGTCGCTTGCGCACTGGCCTTTGCCGCTCACATTGTGACGCTGGGGCATTTTGCCGAGCAGGTGAGTTTCGAATTGTTATCGGTAATGCAAATCGGCGTCGCCGCTCTGTGGTCTCTGGCGCTTTTCGGCTGGGTCGAACAACCGCGGTGCCAGTGGCGTCCGGGCGTGGTGTACGCGATACTGATAACAGGGATATTGGCCACTGCCCTGGCGTTTACCATCCAGGCGTGGGCGCAGCAGTATACGACCTCGACCCGCACGGCGCTGATTTATATGCTGGAGCCGGTTTTTGCCGTGATTACCTCCTATCTGATGGCCGGCGAGGGGCTTTCGGCCCGCGCCGCGGCCGGGGCGGGTTTGATTTTGGGCGGCGTCCTGTTGGTGGAATTGAAACCGTTGAATCCCAGGCGACATCCATTCGGATAGCTACGCGTAGGAGCAAGAGTTACATGAGCATCTTTGACAAATTGCGTTCCGAGAAACTTCTCTCGTTTACCTTGATTGTGTTTACGCTGTCGATCGGCATCGTGATCGGCACGCTGATCAACTCCAGTGTGCGGGCGGCGAAGGACAACAACAATGCCGCGGCTCCGGGCGCCACGCCGCTGGCGATTCCCAACCCCGTCGAACTGTCTAACACCTTCACCGAGATCGCCAAAATGGTCGAACCGGCGGTGGTGAATGTCTCAACAACCTATCAGCCCAAGCCCGTCCAGGGACGCAACCGCAACCGCCGTGAAGTGCAGCCTCCGGATGAGGACCAGGGCGGCGACAGCGGCGGCATGGACGAATTTTTCTACCGCTTCTTCGGCGGCAACCCCTTCGGCGGTGGCCAGGGGCCCGAGCAAAAGAGCGAAGGGGTTGGCTCCGGCGTAGTGGTGGACAAGGCCGGCTATATTCTCACCAACAACCACGTAGTGGATAAAGCCGATGTCATTAAGGTGAAATTTCACGACGATCCGGTGGAGTACGAGGCCAAAGTCGTCGGCGTCGACACCGCGACCGATCTGGCCGTGATCCGCGTCACCGGCAAGTCCAACCTGACGGTTGCGAAGATTGGCAACTCGGACGCCACGCAGGTGGGCGAGTGGGCCATGGCCGTGGGTTCGCCGTTCAATTTCGAAGAAACCGTGACGGCTGGAATTATCAGCGCCAAGGGACGCACCATGGGCGATAACAGCATGCAGTTCCAGCACTTCCTCCAGACCGATGCGGCTATCAATCCGGGCAATTCCGGCGGTCCGCTGCTGAACATTCGCGGCGAGGTGATCGGTATCAATACCGCCATCGTGACCCGCTCCGGAGGCTATCAGGGCATCGGCTTCGCTCTGCCCATCAATACCGCCGCCATGGTCTACAACGAGATCATCAAGAATGGAAAAGTCACCCGCGGGGGCATCGGCGTTACCTTTACGCCGTCCGATAGTCCCCAGGCGTCCGCTTTGCTCCGCGCGAGTCACGTCGATCAGGGTGTTTTCATCCAGTCCGTTACCCCGGATGGCCCGTCCGACAAGGCCGGCATCAAGGAAGGCGATATTATCGTCGGGTTGAACGGCAAACCAATCAAAGATGGCGATCAATTGCTGAGCGTAGTCACGGCCACGCCGGTGGGCAACCCGCTGGACGTCAGCGTAATCCGCGAAGGCAAGAAAATGGATTTCAAAGTGATCGTCGGCAACCTGGCGCGCGTCTATCCCGGCCGCTTCGGCCCCGCCGAAAACGCGGAGCCCGGTCCGCAAGCGGAAACGGCCGTCAGCTTCGGCATGAGCCTGCAAGCTCTCACCGAGCAGCGCCGCCAGGCGCTTGGGCTCAAGGCGCAGGGCGGCATGGAAGTGACCGATGTGGAAAGCAACTCGCTGGCCGAGGATATCGTGATTCAGCCGCATGACATCCTGGTGGCCATAAACAATAAGCCGGTGGCATCCATGGAAGACGTGCGGCGCATCAAAGCCACGCTGAGGCCCGGCGACGCCGTGGCGTTCCGCGTTCTGCGCCACGGTTCCGACAACTCCTGGACCACTCTGTTTCTGGCCGGCACCCTCCCCGCGGAGCAGCGGTAAGACAAACCGGGGCAATCGCTCCCTTTGGTCGCGGCTCGGAAACGCGCTCCTACGAGCCGCGACCGTCAGAATCCGCGAAAAAATATAGCCACGGATGGACACGGATGAAGGCCGAGAAATATGTTAGTTTCTTATCCGTGTTCATCCGTGGCTCAGATTTCTTGGACCGGGCTACGCCTCTTCCGCCTGCCGCTACACTTAGACCATGGATTGGCAACTGGACGCAGCCGAGGTGCGGGTGCTCGGCGCGCTGATGGAAAAGCAAATCACCACGCCCGATGTATACCCGCTGTCGCTCAATGCGCTGGTCAACGCCTGCAACCAGAGGTCGAACCGCGAACCCGTCGTAACGTATGACGACGCCGTCGTGGAGGCGGCGCTGGCTTCCCTGCGCGCCAAGGGGTTGGCGACGCGGATCACGGGAGCGGACGTCCGCGTTCCCAAGAATACCGAGCGTTTGATCGAGAAGCTGAACCTCGGGCGCCGCGAGATGGCGCTGCTATGCGTGCTGATGCTGCGTGGGCCGCAAACGCCCGGCGAGCTGCGCGGCCGCAGCGAACGCCTGCACGCGTTTGACGATCTGGAATCCGTGGAAAACACGCTCGATCGGATGGCCGAGGCCGGCTTGGTGAAAAAGCTGCCGCGCCAGCCGGGATCGCGCGAATCGCGCTTTGCGCACCTGCTTTCGGGCGATGTGGAAACGACGGCCTGGGCCGCCGGGGAGCCGGCGGTTGAAGCGCGGCCCAGCGGTCCAACCGATAAGGAGCGGCTGGCGGCGCTGGAAGTCGAACTTGCCGAGCTCAAACGCGCCTTCGAGGAATTTCGCGCAAAGTTCGAGTAAGCGGGGATGATGGCGCCGCGAAAGTCGAGCGCCTGTGCCGGGCTCCCCATGGCGCCTTCGTTTCCGGCAACGTGAAATGCCGGCAGGCATTCTGCCAATTTCGGCAAAAACTCGACATTCCGTTTTTCCACTGCGGTGCCGCGACTGTGCGCTTTTTCCCCACCCGTCCCACTTCAACTTCGGGACCGTGGTATTCTGACGGTCGTCTGCTTCGCCGCTGACCGGCTCTCGCCCCCTCCCCGGCCCCGGCACGACCTGCCAACTGGTAGGAGGCAAAGGAGGGACTATGTGCCTGGCTGTTCCCGGACGCGTTGAAGAAATCTACGAGGGCTTCGGCTCACGCATGGCCAAAGTGAATTTTGGCGGCGTGGTGAAGGAGGTCTGCCTGGCCTATGTCCCGGAGATTACGGTGGGCGAATACACCATCGTCCATGTCGGTTTTGCCATTTCCAGAATTGACGAAGCCGAAGCCAAGCTGACCCTCGACACTTTTCGTGAACTCGGCATGCTGGACGAAGAGTTCGCCACCGAAGAGCAGCATTTCGAGCGCGCCGCCGCTTCCCCTCCGGCCGAATGCGATAGCTCGTCCTGCCAGACCGAGAAGTGAGGAGGATGCCATGAAGTACCTCACCGAATTCCGCGATGGCGCGATTGCCCGCAAACTCGCCGATGAAATCTGCCACACCGTGACCCGGCCCTGGAAGATCATGGAGGTCTGCGGCGGCCAAACCCATTCCATCATTCGTCATGGCATCGATCAGTTGTTGCCCCCTTCGCTCCAACTGGTACACGGCCCCGGCTGCCCGGTATGCGTAACCCCGCTGGAATTGATCGATCGGGCGCTCGCCATCGCCGCCCTGCCCAACGTTATCTTCTGTTCTTTCGGCGATATGCTGCGCGTTCCCGGCAGTGAAAAGGACTTATTCCGCGTCAAATCCGAAGGCGGCGACGTCCGCATTGTCTATTCGCCTCTCGATGCGGTAAACCTGGCGCGGCGTAATCCCACCAAGGAAGTCGTCTTCTTCGGCGTCGGCTTCGAAACCACCGCGCCCGCCAATGCCATGGCCGTCCACCTCGCGAAGAAGGAAGGCCTGCGGAATTTTTCTGTCCTGGTTTCCCACGTTCTCGTGCCGCCTGCCATCGAGGCCATCATGCAGTCGCCCGCCAACCAGGTGCAGGCGTTCCTCGCCGCCGGGCACGTTTGCAGCGTCATGGGCTACTGGCAATACCCTCCGCTGGCGGCGCGCTACCGGGTTCCCATTGTGGTCACCGGCTTTGAGCCGCTCGACCTGTTGGAGGGCATTCGCCGCGCCGTTCGCCAGCTCGAGGCCGGCCGTGCCGAAGTCGAAAACGCCTACGCGCGCGTGGTCACTTTCGAAGGCAATCGTCCCGCGCAGGAGCTCTTGAGCCAGGTGTTCGAGGTCACCGATCGCGCCTGGCGCGGTATCGGCGTCATCCCGCAAAGCGGCTGGCGCCTTAGCCCCGCTTACCGCGAGTTCGATGCCGAGTTGCGCTTCCAGGTTACCGGCATCCACACCCACGAATCGCCTTTGTGCCGCGCGGGCGACGTGCTGCGCGGCGCCATCAAGCCCACCGATTGCTCCGCGTTCGGCAAGGAATGCGACCCGCGCCACCCGCTCGGCGCCACCATGGTGTCGAGCGAGGGAGCCTGCGCCGCGTATTATAACTACGGCCGATTCATCTCCGCCGACGAGTTGGCGCATGCCTGACCGGCCCGATTTTTCCGGGTGGTCCTGTCCACTGCCATTGCGCGATTACCCCAACATCGTGATCGGCCACGGCGGCGGAGGCAAGCTTTCGGCTGAATTGGTCGAACATCTGTTCCTGCCCGCCTTCCGCAATACTGCTTTGGCTGACCTTGGCGACGCCGCTCTGGTAGAAGTTCCGTCCGGCAGGTTGGCGTTTTCCACCGACAGTTTCGTGGTGCGTCCGCTATTTTTCCCCGGCGGCTCCATTGGCGATCTGGCCGTCAACGGCACCGTCAACGATCTGGCCGTATCCGGCGCGCGGCCTCTCTTCCTCAGCGCCGGCTTCATTCTCGAAGAAGGCTTTCCGCTGGCGGACCTCGCCCGCATTGTCGAGTGCATGGCCGCGGCGGCCCGCAATGCCGGTGTCGCCATCGCCACCGGCGATACCAAAGTGGTCGAGAAGGGCCACGGAGACGGCTGCTACATCAACACCGCCGGCATCGGCGTGCGCATTGACGGCATTGAAATCGGCCCCTCCCTGGCGCGCCCCGGCGATGCCATCCTGGTCAGCGGTTTCATCGGCGATCACGGCATGGCCATCATGAGCGTGCGCGAGGGCCTCGAATTCGAAACCGTGATCGAGAGCGATTGCGCCCCGCTCCACGAAATGACCGCGGCCATTTTTCAGGCCGCCGGCGCTGCCGTTCACGCCATGCGCGATCCCACCCGCGGCGGCCTGGGTTCCACGCTTAACGAAATCGCCCAAGCTTCGAAGGTGGGGATCGCAATCGACGAAATCGCGCTCCCGGTCCGCGCGGAAGTGCAATCCGCCTGCGATCTGCTCGGCCTCGACCCGGTCTATGTCGCCAATGAAGGAAAGCTCGTGGCCGTAGTCGAAGCGGCCGCGGCTCCAATGGTCCTCGAAGTCATGCGCCGCCATCCCAAAGGCCGCGACGCCGCTATCGTGGGCCGCGTCACCGCCGAGCATGCCGGGTTAGTCGTCGCGCGCACCGGTCTCGGCGCCAATCGCGTCATCCCCATGCAGATCGGCGAGCAACTGCCGCGGATTTGCTGACCTTTCCGAATACGCCATATCGATGAGCCTGCTTAGGGCTGCGGCGTTTGTGGCCGTCCCCGGTCTCAGCTTCACATGGCGCATGAACTTGCCGGTGCCTTGCAACAAGCGGGCCGGATCCGGCAGCGCCGCGCCGCGAAAGAACCCCACGTTTACGTGCGAAGTGAATACATTGACGTAGCCGAAGGGCGCATCTCCCAGACATGCAACCGGACAGCCGTCGTGCAAGAGCTCCCGAACTTCGTCCCCGCATTTTCGCATCGCCTCAAACCACTGGTGCGCGATGGCTCCCAATTCACCTGCATGCTCTTTCATCCACCGATCGATGGCGGGATCCCGCTCGACAGCGCCGTTCAATCGCAGCAATTCCGCTCTCATCGTCGCTCCGCCTTCCGCTTTCGAGGTTTATAGTTACACAGCACCCTGACCTGACACGAGAACCCAAAGCGATAGGTCCTCCTGCTTCGTTCCGGCGCCGTAGCGCTTACGGATCGCGACCGGCGAGTCGGCAAACGGGAAGTTGAGGTCTGCCGGCTAAGCTTGCCCGCCCTACTTCCTGCCGGCGCGTCATCCGACCGGAGCCTCAGACAACGCGACCTCTGGACAGCATCGAGGAGGCACGAGGACCCACCGGGCGTTTTCCGTCAACACGACCCAGCCTAATGTTATCGTTGATGCCGAGATATAAGGCGACCGGATACGGGAGCAGTGAACGTGCGTACGGAGCCAACCTCAAAAGGTTCTCCCGTCGAGCCAATTCGGCCCACCGAGGACCAACAGTTCACACCTGGTGCGGACCAAGACTTGTTCGGTGTGTTTGCGCAATTGTTCCACGGCTGCCCATTTGGCGTTGCAACGGTCAGCGGAGCGCGACTCACCTGTACTTGTCCCGGGGCTGCGATCGAAACGTGATCTCCTATGTTCAAGTCGATGCCAGTGTCCGCGGACCACGGTGCTTCAGAAGAAACCGGTAGAGACATATTAATCCTACCTTAGAACGGCTGCTAGGAACTTGACCGAGCCTGTTGCGCCTTTCGGGCTGAACCAGTTGCCCTCCAGACCGAGGGCGAACACCTGTCCGGTCCGAAAGGGATATTCAAGGTGAGTTGATGCCCCCTTGCGTACGTCGTGGCTGCCCCTGAGCATGCCCGGCATTGCGCCCTGAGTTGGGATTGGCACGTTGGACGGAAACAGATCAAAAGATCCATCCGTGGCGCTGTTGGAGGAAATCTGTATGTCAATTTCGAGGACACCGCCATCCGCGAAGTCCCGCGTGTCGAGGTAAACGACAGTGTATTTGTGTAGACCTCGGCCCGGCGCGATAATCGTCGCAGCACGCCCGCCAGCGGGAACTGCCGGTGTAAGCCTTATCATCGGCCCTAATTGGCCTGCGCGGCTTTCTTCTGGCTCCTGCTCGACCTTGGGAAGGACATTGCGCAAAAAGGAAGTAGCACTTTTGGCTCTAGCATTGACGTCAGTCCCTGCCTTGAATCGCTCTTGAAAGGCGTTTCTTCCCACTTTGCGATCCTCACGCCGAGGCACCAGTGGTTTACCGCTCTCCACCCGCGGCGCTATAGTCTGATCGCTCGTGCGACTCGGAGATGGGCTGCCTCGCTCGGTTACTATTCGCCAAGCGACCAAGGCAGCCACAGCCAGCGCAAGGACCAGCGCAGTGAGGCCGAGTATTTTCCAAACGGGAACTCTTACCTGTTCGGCCGTGCCGGAGGACGGCTCTGCTACGGACGGCCGAGTATAATCCCAGGCGGTTTGCCGCCTTGCCTCCACCTTGGGTCCCACAGCGTGAGGAACCTCCGGCCGCGTCCTCCGTGTCTCCCCGCCAACAAGTGCAGCGCGCACCGATTCACACGCGTTCTGCATTTCACCCGCCGTCTGGTAGCGCGCCGCGCGGTCCCGTTCGAGCGCGCGCATCACCACACTAGAAACTGGAAGCGGCACGTCGGGTCTGATGTGATGCGGTGGTGCAGGGTACCACCGCCGTTGGTTCTCCAGTATTGCTTCGTCTGAATCGCCACCAGACGGCGGCCCCCCGGTAAGCATCTCGTACAGAACCAAACCCATTGAGTAAATATCCGTTCTACCATCCAATGGATCCAGGAGCGCCTGCTCCGGGGAGGCATACCGCGGAGTTCCCAGAAAGAATCCGGTTGTGCCTTGTTGCACCCCAGTGAAACCAATCCCCGCTTCCTTGCGCACTTTGGCGATTCCAAAATCGATCAATTTGACTGTTTCAACGGTGTCCTTGCCGCGGGCTATCAAGAGATTCTTCGGGTTAATGTCCCGGTGAATCATGCCGGCATCGTGCGCCGCAGCGAGGCCGGAGCAGGCCTCCGCCACGATACGTAGAGCTTCCTCCAGCCGCATAGGCCCCGTTCGAAGCAATCGGGCCGCCAAGTCCTCGCCGTCGATAAGCTCCATTGCTAGGAACGGCCGGCCGTCTTCAAGGAAATCGGCGTCCTCCACCCGAACAACATGGGGATGCTTCAGTCGCCGCAGCACGCGGGCTTCAGCCACGAACGCATGTTGGTCGGCCTCATTGAGAATCTTAAGCGCCATCTCCTCGTCATAATGCACGTGGCGGGCGCGGTACACTACCGCCATCCCGCCCCGCGCAATTTCCGAAACGATTTTGTATTTCTTTAGCAAGATGGTGCCAGGCAGAAGGCTGAGGACAGTTGCATCCCGCGGGCAAAAGACCGTGTCGTCTCCAAAAGAGCGGCGGCAAGTTGGGCAGACTCTCACGAATCGATATTCCAGCTCGGATTCTAACATTGGGTGGAACCGCCCGGGACAGGGCTGAAGTGGACGGGCTGAAGTGGACTCGGGCTGAAGTGGACTCGGGCTGAAGTGAACCGTGCGGAACTGCGCGGGACAGACTGAAGCGACACCGAAGCAAATCCTCACTCTGGGACACTCGCCTCCGTCCCAACGCCGATTCTGGGTGGTTGCGCCGATCACGGCGATCCGCCACCATAGCGACCTTCCCGGCTGCCCCAAGAAAGCCCCGCTGCGGCGCATGAAAGGTGCCCGAACGGCGAAACAGACGCTTCTCGGTTCATTCCGGGCTGCGCTGGGCGGCATCCAGGCCCAGGCGGGGAGGAAACCAGGCCAGAGCCGGGCGAATTCCCCACCGGGGACACTCGGCTCCGTCCCGCAACGCGGATTTTCATCGGTGTCGCTTCAGTCTGTCCCGATCCCCCCCTGTCCCGATCTCCCCCCTACGGGCGATGCCAAGCCAGTTCGAGACCTCATGCGC
Source organism: Bryobacteraceae bacterium (assembly GCA_049511335.1). Classification (GTDB taxonomy): domain Bacteria; phylum Acidobacteriota; class Terriglobia; order Bryobacterales; family Bryobacteraceae; genus JBEKYD01. The sequence continues at coordinate 26,891 of JBEKYD010000063.1, forward strand.
GATCTACAAAGGGTGAATCGCGGCGAACCTTGAGCGAACCGTTTTCTCCATCCGAATCGAAACTTGTATATAATCCACACATGCAAGCAATACCCTGGAGCACAGTTGCGCTCGGCTCGCTGTTGCTCATCTCGGCCCGCTTAAAAGGAGGACAGGAAGTGCAATCTCCGCAACCTGAAAAGTCGAAGCCGCCCGTCAAAATGGAGCAGCGCGGGCGCATCCTTGGAATCGGCGGTGTCTTCTTCAAATCCGCTAATCGTGATCAGATGCGCGAATGGTATTCGAAGCATCTTGGACTCGCTGACAAAGGCCAAGGCGTGATGCTTCCGTGGCGCGAACACGACGACCCGCAAAAGGAACACGTTACAGTTTGGACTGTTTTTCCCACCTCCACTAAGTATTTCGATCCCAGCCCCGCACCGTTCATGATCAACTACATCGTGGACGATCTGGATGCTTTGCTCGACCGCTTAAAACAAGAGGGAGTAAAGATTGACGACAAACGAATGGATGAATCCTACGGTCGCTTTGCCTGGATCTATGACCTGGATGGGAATAAGATTGAGCTCTGGCAGCCGGCGTCCGCAAAGCCCTAAGGGCCTTCCACTGCACTGGGAACGCAGACGGAGCATTTCCCGATTTCCCCTAAAGCCGTGATTCCTGGGCGCCGCGCCTGCCCCCGTTTCTTTGCCGAGCCCAAGCCGCCGGGCGCGAACTGCCTCTCTCAATTCGTCAACCTGACTTCGGTCGATACCCGCATGTAGTTCGGCCTCGGGGACTTACACTCTACGCTCCCCACGCCTCATCGTCCCACAAGCAGTATCGCCACGCCCGACCCACCGGCGCAAAATCGGGGTGTGCTCCGTCTGTCCCTCATGGGGCCCCCGACCGGCGGCCGGCCAAGGGACTCTCCCTCCACGCTGATTTCCTCATCGAGATCCGGCCAGTGGATTCCCCCACCGCCCGCAATCGGCCGCGCTCGCGCCGCTCCGCCCCCCGCCGCCTGTTCCATCCCAAACGCGGCCCGCCCGTTTTGCCGGTCACAAACTTTCGAAGTATTTTTCGACCTGCCTTACTCCTTCCCTTTCATCGCGCTACAGACATCCCGCCCCTTCCCGCACCCCGGTCTCTCCACCCTCCCGCGCTATCGTGGAGCCGAGGTTAGGTTCGATTCGATATGACAGATTTCGCTTTAGACGATCGCCAGGCCACCGTCATTGCCGCTTTGAGCGCCGGCTACTCTCCCGAAAAGGCCGCCGAGTTGGCCGGCGTCAATCCCATGATGATCGCCCTGTGGCGCCGCAATGAGATCGCGTTTCAACGCGCTCTGCTCGACACCCACTACGTCCGCGCCATCCAGTTCCGCGAAAAAGCCCTGGCCCTCGC
>JBEKYD010000064.1:0-28249 GCA_049511335.1 Bryobacteraceae bacterium
TCCGTGGCGCGGGCCTCCAGGCCTGCTGCGTCGGCTGTCAAGCCGACGTTTCTTTCCTTCCACCTCAATCTCAACCCTCCCGAAATTGCACAAAAATGCACAAGAAGCCGGGAGTCCCAGCCTTAGCAGCGCTTAATCAACAGATATGGCTGGCTTTATTAATACCGCCGCAATTCGTGCCCTTCTGCCGCGCAGCAACCTGTCCCGTGCATTTCCTAGTCCTGGATCGGCGTGGAGCGGAGTTGCCACTTGGCGCCGGATCGAGACAGACCGAACCTCACGTAGAATGCACAAAAATGCCCAAGAGCACAACCGCCGCCAAATGGGCCGAGACTGCTCCTAACCAACAGAAATGACTATGTTTACCTATGCCGCAATTTTGTTTTTTCAGCCACGAACCCAAACCGCCGGCCGCACAATCGGCCACGCTGCCAACCCCTCCCGTCAATGGGTTTTGGCTTTGGAAATTGGCGGGTTCGACACGGTGGTTTCGAGAGCTTGCGCCAGCGCCGCAGGTTCGAACCCGAACGGCCCGGGAGCGCTTTTGAACACCACCCGCCCGCCGCGTCCGATCAGGTACAGGCGGTCCGGCCAGCCTGGATACGCTCTTTCGGTTCCGTTGGCGATGCCATCCAGAACCGCCCGGATGTGAATCCCCAGTTTGCGAACGCAAGCGGACGCGGTTTGATTGCGTTCGCCATCGCTGCGCGGGGGAAACGCGGGGGAGAAACGCGGACAGAAACGCGGGACAGACGAAGCATTTCCGGATTTCCATGCACAAAATGCGCAAAACTTCCGTGGCGCGGGCCTCCAGTCCTGCTGCGTCGGCTGTCCAGCCGCCGCTTGCTCGCTTCAACTGTGCCAGCGGCCCCGCACCGTCGTTAGGTCAGTCCCGGTTATCATAGAGGTGGATCGCCTCTCTCCTGGAAATACCCGTGCGCAAACCCGAAATCATGAGTCCGGCCGGTTATTGGCCACAGTTGCGCGCGGCGATTGAGGCCGGCGCCGACGCGGTGTACTTCGGGTTGCGCCACTTCACGGCGCGCGCCAAAGTCGGTTTCGATCTGAGCGAGCTCGCCGAGGCAATGACTACCCTGCACCGCCGCGGCGTGCGCGGTTACGTTACTTTCAATACGCTGGTGTTCGAGCACGAAATCGGGGAGGCGGCGCGCGCCCTCGAAAACATCGCGCGAGCCGGCGCCGACGCCATCATCGTGCAGGACCTGGGCATTGCCAAGCTGGCCCGCGAGATCGCGCCCGATTTGGAGATTCACGCCAGCACCCAGATGTCTGTGACCAATGCCGAAGGCGTGCGGCTGGCCCAGCGTCTGGGCGCCTTGCGGGTAACCCTGGCGCGCGAGCTTTCGCTCGACGAGGTCCGCGCCATCCGCGCGGCCACGGATTGCGAACTGGAAATCTTCGTCCACGGCGCGCTGTGCGTCGCCTATTCCGGCCAGTGCTTTTCGTCGGAAGCCTGGGGCGGCCGCAGCGCCAATCGCGGCCAGTGCGCGCAGGCTTGCCGCTTGCCGTACGAAATGATGGTGGATGGCAAGGTGGCGCCGCTCGGCGATGCCCGCTACCTCCTTTCTCCGGGCGATTTGTACGCCCTCCGGCAGATTCCCGAAATTGTCGGGATCGGCGTTTCCGCGCTCAAGATCGAAGGCCGCTACAAGGAGGCCGACTACGTGGCGCTGGCCACGCGCGCCTATCGCCAAGCCGTCGATGACGCCGTGGCTGGGATCGCGTCGTCACCAAGCCCCGCGGCCGAGCTCGAATTGGAACAGGTCTATTCGCGCGGCCTTGGCCCGCACTTCTTGCATGGCGCCAATCATCAGGCGGTGGTGAACGGGCGCGCTCCCCGCCACCGCGGCGTGCTGATGGGCAAGGTGGTTCGCGTGGTGGAGCCGGGCGTCTGGATCGAGCCGGCCGAAGCGCACCACGTAGCGCCGCTCAAGCCGGGCGATGGGGTGGTGTTCGACGCCGCAAGCTGGCGCAGTCCCGAGGAGAACGAAGAAGGCGGGCGCGTGTTCGAGGTGCGCTCCGCCGGCGCGGCCTTAGAGGTGCGGTTCGGCAACGGCGCCATCGATCCGGGCCGCATTCGCCGCGGCGATTGGCTCTGGCGCACCCACGATCCGGACACCGATAAAGCCGCGCGGCCGTATTTGGACGCCGCCCAGCCGTTGCGCAAGCAGCCGGTAAACGTGCGCGCCGTGGCACGCGTCGGAGAACCGCTCGCCGCCGAGTGGAGCGTCGGCGCGCTGCGGGTTTCGGTCGAGTCGCCCGAGCCGCTGGCGAGCGCCCGCAGCCAGGCGCTCGACCGGGATTTTCTCCGCGCGCAATTCGGCCGGCTCGGCAACACGGCTTACGAGTTGGCCGAGCTGGAACTGGAAATTGCCGGCCGGCCCTTCGCACCCAGTTCGCTCTTGAACCAGGTGCGGCGCGACGCCGTGGAACGGCTGGAACAGGGGCAATCGCAGCCGCGCCCGGTCGCCATCCGCCCGGTTCGGCTGCCCGCTGCGCCGTTTCAGGCCGCCGCCGAACCGCCGGCAGAAGCCCGGTTGCATCTGCTGGTGCGCAATCCCGAGCAGTTGGAAGCCGCCATCGCGGCCGCGCCGGCCAGCATCACGCTCGATTACCTCGATCTGTATGGGCTGAAACCCTCGCTGGAACGCGTGCGCAACGCGGGACTAGCCGTCCGCGTCGCCAGCCCGCGCGTGTTGAAGCCGGGCGAGGCGCGCATCGTCGATTTTCTGCTGAGCTGCGACTGCCCCATCCTGGTGCGCCCGGCAGGGCTGCTGGAGGCGTTGCGGGAGCGCACGCACCCGAGACTGGTGGGCGATTTCAGCCTGAACGCGGCCAATAGCCTCACCGCCGCGGAGTTGTTTTCGATGGGTCTGGACGCGCTCACGCCGACTCACGACCTGAACGCCGCGCAGGTGGCCGATCTGGCGCGACGGGTCGGCGGCGAGCGCGTGGAGGCGATCGCCTATCAACACCTGCCCGTGTTCCATACCGAGCATTGCGTTTTCTGCCGATTCTTGTCGAATGGGACGAGCTACCGCGATTGCGGGCGCCCCTGCGAGCGGCATCGCGTGGCCCTCCGCGATCCGCAAGGCCGCGAGCATCCCGTCCTGGCCGACGTGGGCTGCCGCAATACCGTATTCGGCGCCGAGGCGCAGCACGCCGCCGCGCATTTGGAAGCATGGCGCGCGGCCGGAATCCGCCATTTCCGCCTGGAATTCGCGCACGAATCGGCCGGCGAGGTCGCCGTGGTGACGCGCGCCTTTTCCGAGACCCTGGCCGGCCAACGCGGCGCTCGGGCTCTGGCCGAATTCCTGCGCTCGATCGCCCCCGGCGGAACTACCGAAGGCAGCTTATATGTTCCGTCCGGGTATCTGACCTTGCCCGTGCTGCAGTAGAGGCTTCCCCGCGGCAGCATCTGGGACAGATGGTGAATGCTTCTTCATACTTAACCTGGCGCTTTGGGGGGGCGGACGCCCTCGTCCGCAGCCGACCCCCCGGTCGGCTCTTGCCTACAGATTCTGCCGCGCCACGCCGATAGTTAAACAAGTAAAACTAATCGCGATAACAACCGCCGCCGTCGCGCGGGGGTTTAAGCTGGAAATGGACGGATCGCGACCGAAAACTAACTATGGGTTTGGAAGAATGAAACTGCTGGGCGCGTTCCTGGTTAGCCTCTCGGTGCTGGCCGGCCAGAACTGTGTCCCTGGCGGAATGCTGCCGGCCGGCCAAATCAGCGGCGCGCTGAGTGCTTCCAGTTGCCAACTTTCCGACGGCAGCGCCTATGACAGTTATCGTCTTGCCCTTCCGGTGCGCGGCCAAATCCAGCTTGGCCTGACCGCCACATCGACTGGCATGAACTTGATCCTGCGGGATGACACCGGCGCCAGCCTGGCTCAGGGCACGAGTATTCAGCGGCCCCTGGAAGCCGGTGTCTACAACCTGCTGGTGAACGCGCAGCCGGGAGGCGCGTTGGGCGCCTACGCGGTCCAGTCCGCATTCACACCGGAGCCTGGCATGCTGTGCAGCCAATTCCCTTCCATGGGAGTGAACCAAACCGTCAACGGCGTGCTGGGCTCGTCAGGCTGCGCGATGCCCTCCGGCGCGTCTTATGAAGGTTACACACTCTCGACCTATGGATGGGGAGTACTGTCCGTCTCGATAGCCGCGACGGGATTCACGCCATTGCTGATCCTGCGCAATGCGGACGGAACGGTGGCCGCAACCGGAAGCTCCGCCCTGAGCGCGGTAGTGAGTGAAGATTCCCAGTACGAAATCGTCGTTTCTACCGCGGACACGACCGGCGCTTATCAACTCACCACCAGCTTTGTGCCGGATGCATCGGAAACCTGCTTCCCGCAAACCACGTTTAGCCAGCCGGGTCAGGACGCCAACGCAATTACGTCCACCGGATGCTCCACTCTCGTGGAAGATGGCGGCAATCCAACCTATTTCAACTACTATTACGTTCCGGTGGCGGCCGCGGGGCTGGCCGAGTTTAACGTGACCGGCAGCGGCTTTGCACCGGCGCTCGCTCTGCTGGATGCGGCCGGCAATTCGCTGGCCGCGGACGCCGGCGGCGGCGTATCGGGCGCCTCCGATATCCGCATGCAACTGGCGCCGGGAACCTACATCGCAATCGTTTCGAGCAACGGGACCGCCGGCGCCTATCAGTTGACCTACGCGTTCACTCCGGGTGCGCCGCAGCCCTGCATGGTAGCGCCAGCCCAGCCGGCGGGCTCGATTTCCGGGACCCTGGCATCCGCCACCGGTTGCCGCACCAGCTTCGGCCTGGCCGATGAATACACTGTGACGTTGCCGAGCGCGGGAACGCTCGACGTGAATCTGGCGGCTTCCAGCTTTACCGGGCAAGTCGTGTTGGCAGACGCCAAGGGCAGCCTGATCTACCTGAATAGCGACCTGGGAGGACTGGGAAATTCTAATGTTTCCGCCGTGCTGCCCGCCGGTAGCTATACGATTCTGGCGGCGGCCCTGGCGGGCGCGGGCAGCTACCAACTGACCACCACGTTTACCGTTCAGTCCGGAACCATCGTAGCGGCGTGCGCGCAGTTTGTCAGTCTGTTTCCCAATAGCTTTTACATCACCAACCTCGGCGCCGCCGGCTGCACCGCGACCAACGGCCAGGCGGCGGACTTCTACCGGTTCACCTTGTCTTCGAGCGGCGTGATCGCCGCGGTAATGACCTCCCAACAGCTCCAGGGTCATCTGGTGCTGACCGATTCTTCCGGCAATTATCTGCGCAGCGACGACCGCAGCTACGCGGCCAACGATCCGCTCATCGTCCAGTTCTTGCCGGCCGGCGCCTACCAGCTCGCTGCCAGCGCCGATTCGGGCGGGGCGGGGGATTTATACCAGGTGAGCTTGCTCGCGGCCTACGGACCCCGGCCCGCCTTCTGTGCGCCGCTCGCCAGCCTCGCTCCGGGCGCCAGCGTTTCGGGCACGCTGGCCATCGCTTCGTGCCAGTACCTGGATGGCGCCTTCGCCGACATCTACTCGCTGGCGCTGGCAGCCGCAACGTCAGTCGGCCTGTTGCTGGTTTCCACCGATTTCGATGCCAGCTTGGTGGTGCTCGACGCGCAAGGCGACGTGGTCGCACAAGACGATTCCGGCGGAGGCGCCAACGCCGAAATCGTCCAAACGTTGCCCGCCGGCATGTACTACGTGGTTGCCAAGCCTTTGGCGAATTCCGACTCCGTCGGCAACTACACGCTGACACTAAACCAGCCCGGAATTTCCCTCATGCGCAAACCGGTCCAGTAGGGCGGACCCCCTGGTCCGCAATAGGCGTTAAAATAAGCCGCCGCACACCACCGTATGTTGTGGACGGCAGAAATCGCGTTTCCAAGATCTTGCGGTCGGGACGGCATATTTTAACGCCTATTCCCTGGTCCGCAGCCGGCCCCCTGGCCGGCTCTCGCGTAGAGCAGGCGTTTTCGCCTGCCAACCGCCTTTTAGCCCGCATTTCTCACAGGCTATCGAGGGCGACCGCGTGGCGCATGCACTCTTGCGTGCCGCGTCGGCACTTCTGCCGACGCCTTGTTTCGACGCTGTGTCACTACTCCAAACACGTGAGTCTCGACACGGCACGCAAGAGTGCGTGCGCCACGTCCCAGGGCCGCCTGTGAGAAATGTGGGTTAGGCGGCACTCTCGGTTGACGCTCGGCAACATAAATTAGCCCCCTCCGGCGGCCCGCAATTCCGCCGTGGTATTCTGCGGCAGATGAACGCACTCGTTCGAAGTTTGCTCTGCCTCGTCTTGCCGATGACGCTCGGAGCACAAGCCCCGGGCCGGCACAAGCGCACCGTTACGGATGCCGAAGTAAAGCGCGTCCACGCCTCCGCGATCCTCATCGACACCCACAACGACGTCACCAGCGCCACTGTCGCGGGGCTCGATATCGGCAAACCGAATACCGACCACATGACCGACCTTGCGCGCATGAAAGCCGGCGGAATGGGGGCGCAGTTTTTCGCCGTCTACGTTGCCGCCAGCTACGTCAACGGCAACCACGCCGCCAATCGCACCCTGCAAATGATCGATACCGTGCGCCACGACATCATCGAAAAATATCCCAACGACTTTGTGTTCGCCACCACCGCCGCCGACATTCGCCGCGCCCACCGCCAGCACAAAATCGCCGCGCTCCTGGGCATCGAGGGCGGCCACGCCATCGAAGACAGCCTCCGCTTGCTGCGCCGCTACTATGACGAAGGCGTGCGCTACATGACCCTGACCCACTCCAACAGCAACCACTGGGCCGATTCCTCCGGCGACGACAACAAGCCCAACAACGGTCTCTCGCCCTTCGGCAAAGAGGTCGTGCTCGAGATGAACCGGCTGGGCATGATCGTGGACGTCTCGCATGTTTCCGACCAAACTTTCTGGGATGCTCTCGAAACCAGCAAGGCGCCTATTTTCGCGTCGCATTCCTCCTGCCGCGCCATCGCGCCCGTGCCGCGGAATATGACCGACGACATGATCCGCGCCCTGGCCAAAAAAGGCGGCGTGGTCCAGATCAATTTCTCCTGCGACTTTCTGAATCCCGACGTGGCCAAAGCCGAGGCCCAGTTCGAGGACAAGCTCCGGCCGCTCCGCGACCGGTTGATCGCCAAGTACGCCAACGACCCCAATGGCTTGCGCGCCGCCATGCGCGAGGCCCGCAGCCAGCTCGGCGCCCCGCCGGAACAAAGGGCTACGCTGGACGACGTGGTCCGGCACATCGACCACGTCGTGGAGTTGGCCGGTGTGGACGCGGTCGGCCTGGGCAGCGACTTCGATGGCATTTCCTGCGCGCCCGAAGGCTTGGACAGCGTCGACAAGTGGCCCAATCTGACCCGCGCTCTGTTACAGGAGGGTTACACCGCCGCCGAGATCCGCAAAATATACGGCGAAAACACCCTGCGCCTGATGACCGCCGTCGAACGCACCGCCCACGAAATGCGCTAACTCATGGAATAAGATCGCTTAACCGGGGCGCCTCGAAAACAGGATTTAGTACTATTAAGTCCGAACAAGTTTGCAACCAACCCTATTTATGTGATGATACTTTCATGATGAGATTTCCGCGACCAGCGGGTCTCACGGCCCCTTTGTTTCTCTTCATTTATTTGCACGGCCCGGCTGCGATTGCGCAGTTCAAGCAAATCGGGCCTCCTCCGTTTTCGCCCGCCGTGGCGCACCAGCGTATCCGGACCTTGCTGGATGCAGTCGAGCCTGGCAACCGCCAGCAGACCCTCGATACACTAAATGGTCTGACGCCCTGGTTCAGAAATACCCTCGACGAGGAGCTGATTGCCGGCTGGCAGAGAGACAGCCGGGAGCGGCTGACGCTGGTGATGGAACCGTTGGCCGATGCGCAAGTCGCCGCCGCGGTCGTCGAGTTTTCCTGGCGCAAGCGCACCGAAGCCACGCTCAATCTCGCTTACGCACCCATGCTTGGACATCTGATGGCTCGCTATCCGGAGAGCGGCAAGGCGTTTCTCTCCGATCTGCTTTCGCCCGTACCGCCGGAGCTTTCTCCCGCGGAGGTGGAGACGGTTTGCAGAATTTTGCTGGATATGCCCGACATCGGAACCTGGAACCAAAGCGCCCTCCGGATTCTCCCCCGTTATCGTGTCACGGCGGAGCGTCTGCTGATCGAGGACAGGCAGGGGGACGATCGAGAGAAAAGCTATCGTGCGCAGATATGGCTGGCCCAACTCCGCGGAGAGACGCCCGGCGCCACTAGGCAGCCGTCCATGGCGCGCAGAAGGGCCGCCGTCTCGCCGGCGCCGGATGACAACGCCGGTCCCTCCGGTTATCCGTCAACGGCTGCCGCGCCCTCGCGCACCGCGGCGGACCGCGGGCCCGAGCCCCTTCCAGCCCCCGCGCCTGTTTCCATCCCGCCAGCCTCGCGCCCCGCTCCCGTTCCGGCTGCCCCGCAGCCATACAACGGAGCCATGTCCGGGACCCTGGAATGCAACGGCGGCCCCGTCCCGCAAAACGCAGAATACGTGTTTCGCAATCTGCCGCCTCTGAAAATCGAGCTCGATTACGACAAGAAAGTCTGGGAGGCGCGGCTGGCGCCGGGCGAAAACCAGACCCAACGGTTGATTCTTAAAAACAAAAGCTCCGGCCCGCAAAAACGGTGTGTGGTGCATTGGAGTGTGGTTCGTTAGTCTATGAGGACCCTATGAAAAGAACTCTGCTTCTTTTGTTCTGGCAGTTCGGCATGCTGGCAGCCGCCAACGCGTTCGCCGACGTCATCACGTTAAAGGACGGCCGCCAGGTCTCCGGCTTAATCGAAACCGGCAATACATATGAGATTCGCATCCGGACGGAGGGCCGTTCCGAAGTCATCGCGGTCGATCAGATTCAATCCATCCGATTCGGCCCGGTGGAAGCTGCGCCACCCCGGCCTTCGACCCCGACGCCTCCTCCGGCTGCGAAGCCCGCGGCTCCACAACCGGCTCCGCAGCCGGCTCAGTCATCGGCTCCCCAATCGGTTCCACAGGCGGCTGCCGCTCCCGCCGCTCCATCCGCGCCGACGGAGTCGGGCAGCATTACTCTCCCGATCGGCACGGAGATCGCGGTGCGCACCATCGAGCGCATCGATTCGAAAAAGGCGGATCTTTCCCGCGAATACGCCGGCAGCCTGGACGACCCCATCGTCGTGGACGGCGTCGAAGTCGTTCCGGCGAACGCCAACGCGGTGCTGAAAGTGGTCGAAGCGCAGGGTCCGGGACTGACCCATCGCGCCTCTCTCGCTACCGCCCTGATTGCCGTGACCATTCACGGACAGAGGGTCAAGGTGGAAACCGGCAAGATCGATTCCAAAGCCGGATCGCAGGCCAAACGAACCCTGACCGGCACAGCGGTCGGCGCGGGCGCCGGAGCGGGAGTTGGAGCCGCGGCTGGCGGCGCAGCAGGCGCGGCCATCGGAGCCGGAGTCGGCGCCGCGGCGTGCAAATTGCTCCCGAGACGCGCTTCACCTATAAGCTGACCGAGCCGGTTGTCATCAATCCCGAGGAGGCGGCCAAATGACGATGCGGTCAACCGTCCTGCTCTTAGTGCTATGCGTGTCCGCCCACGCCGACACCCTGATCCTCCGCGACGGTACGCGGGTGACGGGGCGCTGGTGGGCAACCGACGGCAGCGTGATCAGTTTTCTGGTGAACGATCGTCTGGTGCGGTATTCGCGGTCGGAGGTATTAGAGGTGGTATTCGGCGCCGAACCGGCCGCCAATTCAGCCCCGGCGCTCGCGGCTCCAGCTCCCGATAAACGCTATGACCCAATCGGAGGTGCCCCGGCGGATGAGGCCGCGGAGAGGCGAGAATCTTGGGCCGGAGCACTTTCGATTGGGTCATAGCGTTTATCGGTGTTCATCCGTGGCCATATCTCTTCACGCGTTCTCAGGGAGTGGTTGCTCGGACCGTCGATTACGTTCCTACTAGGTCTCCGCTCTGCCGGGTTAGGGAGCCTCTGCCGAATCCGCGGTCGTAATTGCAAAACCGAATGCTAAGCCGCCCCATCGGTTTATCTGGGCACGACTCTAAGGTATTTCGCATTTTCCGCCGATAACTATCCACGGTAAGGCAGGACTTTGGATTTCCCGCCGGTTTAGCGACGGCCGTTGCGCGCGAAGCTCCGGCGTGTGAAGTTCGAGGACGACAACTTCACAAGCTTGCCGAGGAGCCTATCGCGTTATGAAGTTCAGATGGACCATTTCGACTCGCACCGTGGCGATTGCGTGGGCGGCTGTAATCGTCACGGCCATTGCCGGCCTTGCGATTCAGAGATCCGTGATTCGCCAGCAAGGTCTTGCCCTGGTGCACGACGCCATGCGCGGCATCGTCCTTTCCGCGGAAAATACGCGGGATAGCGTGGCCACCATGAATACGGGCGGCGATTTCGATCGGCGCTCCCTGCTCGGCGAATTGCGCAGGAGTTCGGATTTCCGCAATACCCGGCTATACGGCACAATTCCGGTGGTGGCGGCATGGAAAGCGATCGAACATGTCGCGAAGAAAGAGGGATACGAATTTCGCATTCCGTCCCGAGATCCGCGAAACGCCAAAAACACACCGGCGCCGGACGAGGAAAAGATCCTGAGCGCGCTGAGCGACGGCGGGCTGGAGGAGTACTTTGCGGTAGACCCGGAAAAGAATGAAATGGTCTATGCCAGGCCGATTCATCTCAGCAACGACTGCTTGATGTGTCACGGCACTCCTTCCGCCGGCAACAAGGCCGGCAAAGACGTCATTGGTTTCCGTATGGAAGGCTGGCACTCCGGTGAGATGCACGGCGCGTTTCTGCTGCGGGCCAGTATGCGTCAGGTCGACAGCCAGGTGCGGGCGGGGGTGGAGAGAGCGGCTCTCTGGCTGATTCCGATTGCGCTCGGTCTGGGCTTTTGCGCGTATCTGGCGACGCGCTCCATCCGGGCTCCGCTGGCCCAGGCGGTGCTGGTTCTGCAAAAAATCGCCAAGGGCGACCTCACGGACGAAGTTCGGCCCAGCAGCGACGACGAGATCGGAGATATGGCTGTTGCCATACAAACGATGTCCCAAAGCCTGCGGGCCGTTCTCCGTGAGATCGGTGAGAGCGCGCAGACCCTGTCCAGGACCTCCACCGAACTGGCCGCTAACTCGGGCCAGATTGCGGACCATTCCCGCGAGGCGTCGGACAAGGCCCACTCCGTGGCCGCGGCCGCCGAACAGATGAGCATGAACGTCACCTCGGTGGCGGCGGGAATGGAACAAACCACCACGAACCTGGCCCACGTCGCTTCAAACACCGACCAAATGACGGGCACGATTGGGGAAATCGCGGGCAACTCGGAAAAAGCCCGCCGCATCACCGAGGGCGCTATGGCCCAGGCAGCCCGAATCACGACACAGATCCAACAGTTGGGGCAGGCGGCGCGGGAGATCGGCAAAGTTACGGAAACCATCAATGAGATCTCTTCGCAGACCAATCTGCTGGCCCTGAACGCCACGATTGAGGCGGCGCGCGCCGGTTCGGCTGGCAAAGGCTTCGCCGTGGTCGCCAACGAGATTAAGGCGCTCGCCCAACAGACTGCGAGCGCAACCGAGGACATCAAAGCGCGGATTGAGAGCGTTCGGTCTTCCACCGCCAGCGGCATCGCGGAAATCGAGAAGGTCTCGGCTGTCATTCACGAGATCAGCGATATTGTGTCGTCCATCGCCGCCGCCATCGAGCAACAGGCCACCGTGACCAAAGACATAGCGCGGAACATTGCCGAGGCCTCAACCGGCGTCAACGACGCCAATTTACGCGTAGCGGAGAGCTCCCAAGCCACGCAGGACATCGCCAAGCAAATTGTAGTCGTTGACCAAGCCGCGGGCCAAATGGCGGAGGGTGGCGGGCAGATTCGGAGCAGCGCCTCGGAACTTTCCAAGGTAGCCGAGCATCTGCTTCGAGCGATGTCAGGATTTCAGGTCTGATCGGTTCGTTTCTGGAAACCGCGCCGGCCCTTCGTGGCGCGGCCTGTCAAGGCTGCTGTGTCCGCATTCGTGCGGACATTTACTGGCCGGTTGAAGAAACATCCCGAAGAATCGGGACGCTGCAGCCTGACAGGCCAATGTCACTTAGTTTTCCAAAGACAGTCGCGGAGCAACCCTGTGGGGCGGGCCCCCTGGCCCGCGCGGGACGCCCTCGTCCCGCTCTTCCCCCTTGGAACCAGCTCCCCGGACAGGCCGATGCGCGACCAGGGGGGCGCGCGCGGACGAGGGCGGACGCCCCCCAATTTATGCCGCCGCTCTTTTGGCCAAAACTAAGTGACGTTAGCCTGACAGGCCGCGCCACGAGCTACGAGCACGCCCCTACAGCAGCCGGAAGTTCACCTGTATCGTCGCCGCCACGGTTACCGGTTGGCCCTCCTTCGTGCCAGGTTGGAACTTCCACTGGCTGACGGCTTCGATGGCCATTTCGTCGAGGCCCAGACCCAGGCTCTGCGTCACCTGTGTGTTATGAGCCAAGCCGTCGGGGCCGACCTCGACATAGAGCGTCACCGTCCCCTGCAACTTGGCAACGCGGGCTTCCTCGCTGTATTGCGGTTCGACCTTCTGAATGAGCTGCGGTGGGGAGACCCCGCCGCCGACCCGGTAGATCTGCGTCCCGGAAGTTCCGCCGGCTCTGTAGACTCCGCCCGCGGAGTCGGGCTTCGCGGTTGTTTGAAAATGCGGTCGCCGCTCCGCTGCCGGGGTCGCAGCGCCTGCTTTGTCCGCGCTGGCTTTCAATTCGCCGGCTTCGGCGGTGCGGCCCTGGCTGGCGAGATACCCGGCCAGCATGCGGGTGATGACCGCGGCGTCGGGCGAACCGGGTGCGGCCAGAGTGAGCGCCTGGCGGTAAAGCGGCTCGGCTTGGTCCGCCGTCTCGGGCTGGCGCGAGCGAGCCACGGCCATCCATGCCGTCGCCATCGCGGCGCGCGAGGGGTCGAGCGTTTCGGCGCGCTGGAAAGTCAGGAGAGCTTCCTCGTATTTCTTGTGGTCCAACTGGGCGACTCCAAGAGAGATGAGCGGCCGGCCCGCGGCGGGTCGATCGCCTAGCAAGTTAGCGGCCCGGGTGAAATAGGAGGCGGCCTGGTCCGGCTGATTGCGCCGGTTGGCCAGCTCGCCCAAGTGCATCAAGCCTTCCGCATATTCCGCGCTGTTGGCGCCGGTCTGCTGCTGGCGAATCTGTAGCGACATATCGAGCAGCTTTTGCGCCGCGTCGTATTGGCGCTGGGCTTCGGCGGCCTTGGCCGCTTGGTCGAGCAGATCGTGATTCTTCTGTTCCATGGCGGCGCGAATGGTGGCGTCGATATCGGCCGGGACGCGCGCCGCGGCCGCATCGTCCTGGGCGCGCACGGCGGCCAAAGGCACCACCAGGAACGCCGCCAGCGTCGCCACCGCTACCGCGGCCAGGCGCCTGTGGGGTTGCCGATTGGCGTGCGTATTCAGAATGGCGAGGAGCCGGCCCTCCAACTGCGAGGGGCGCGCCATGGCCAGCGCGGCGGGTGCGCCGGCGGATAAGGCGGTGAATTCGCGGGCTACATCGAGCAGGAGCGAGGCATAGTCGGACGCGCGGGCGCCAGCCGCCAGCACCAGGTCGTCCGCCGCCCTTTCGGCTTCCTTCACACACTCGCGCCACGCCGCCCAGACCAGCGGGTTCCACCAATAAAGGCTCAGGGCGACGCGCGCCAGGGCGTGCCACAGCGTATCGCCGCGGCGGATGTGCGCCAGCTCATGCAGCAGCACCATGCGGCGGCGCTCTTCGGTCCAACTGGCGGCATCGCCGGGAAGGCAGACGGCGGGGCGGAAAATCCCGAACGCCATCGGCATGGTGCCGGGTGCGGACTGGCGGACCCGCGGCGATTTTTCGACGCCCATGGCGCGCGCTACGGCGTCGGCTGAAATCTTCCAATCCGAAGCCGGCCGCAGGCGCGACAGAGCAAAAGCGGCAGCCAGCGTTCGCAACAGCAGAAACGCCGCCCCGGCGGCCCACACAAGCAGCAGACCGAGCGCCCAGTCCGGCTGCCAGGCGCGGTGCGAGGCTAGCGGCGGGGCGTGAGCCGGCGCTTGGGAAGAAGCTGGCAAATCGGCCGGCGTGGCGAGCCCGGACGCGGTGATGTGAAAGGTGACACCGGGAACCGCCAAGGGCAGATGCCAGACGGGCAATGCCACCGATAGCACAAGTACGGCGACGATGGCCGCCAACGCAACCATCCACACCAGATGGCGCGTGGCCGCAGCCCGGCGCCGCAGGCACTTCGCCGCCAGCCAGGCCGCGGCCAGAATCACCGTGCTCTTGATTGCGGCCGAGGCGGCCATTGCCGTCCACGCCGATTCATTCCAGGTCGACATTTTACTTGCCCTCCTTGCGGGCCTGTTCGATCAACGCCGCCATTCGCTCCAATTCTTCCCCGGTCAGCCGAGTGGAAGAAACATCCAGCAGGGTAGCCACGATCTGGTCCGGAGCGCCGTGGAAGAACGTGTCCAATAGATGTTTTACCGCCGACCGCTTGGCTCTTTCCTGGGTCACCGTGGGCAGGTAAACGTATTTCAGCCCCGCTTCCACATGCTTGACGTGCCCTTTTTCCTCCAGCACGCGGAGCATGGCGCGCACGGCGGAATAGCCGGGCGCATCGTCCATGGCCTGGCGGACTTCGGAGGCCGAAGCGCGCCCGTGCCGGTAGAGGATATCCATGATCTGGCGTTCGCGGCGGCTGAGAGATCCGGGAGCGCTCACCATCGCTCCTCCTGCTGGAGATCTAGCATCATGCTAGAAAATTAGCATATCGGGCTCGGCCTGTCAAGCGGGAATGGGGCGCTTAACCGATCTGGGGAAATCCGCCCACCGCTCCCTAACGGTCGCGGCTCGGTAAGCGATTGCAAACACGCGGCATTCGTAACCGAGCCGCGACCGTGAGGGAGCGGTGGGCGTGCCTAGATAGCGCCTGAATTTCCTGCAGCAGCCGAATTAGCCGTTGCCAGATACAAAAAGAGGGCAGGCCCTTTCTGCCTGCCCTCCCCAATTACTGACTATTGATTACTGACAACTGACGACTGATTACTACTTACTACTTACTGACAACTCACTTCTAGAACACCAGCCGCGCGCTAACCTGCAGGCGGCGGGCCTGCGTGCCGTCGGGGAAACCGCCATCGGACGATCCCACGCCGAAAGCCGTCGGGGTGTACGTCAGCACCCCCTTCGCCTCGGTAAACGCCTGCGTCGTCAGGGCAGTGGGCGACCAGTTATTGGCAATATTGAACGCCTCGAAGTTGAGCGAGAGGTTCATGCCCTCACGAGGCAGGGGAATCAACTTGGTCAGGCGGAAATTCTCGGTTTCCACCCAGGGCGTGTAGAGGCTATTGGCCGGTAGGAACGGTACGCGGAAGTTGCCGTTGAACCCGTTGAGAGCGTCGGCGCTGTACAGCATCGTGGTCGGCGTGTCGTTCATGTGGATAGTCAGACTTCCGGTCGGACGGCCGCTCTGGATCGTCGTAATGCTCGAAAGCTGCCAGTTGTTCACCACGTATTTGGCGAATGCGCTGCTGGAATGGGTGAAGGTAGGCGACCACACAAACGAGTAGACAAACCTTTGCCGTTGGTCCAGCGAGCCGCTGCCTTTATCGAAACCATAGATTCCGTTGTAGGTCCAAAGAGAGTCGCTGAATCCGAAGATGGCGTTGGTGGCAGCGCCTTGTCCGTCGTCGATTTCATGCGACCAGGTGTAGGAAGCTTGCGACTGGAATCCATGCGAAAACCGCTTGTTAAAAGCCACCGTGAGACCGTCGTACGAACTGCTCACGCCATTGGTTTCCTCATAGATAGCCCCGAAATTCGGGTTCGGCCGCGTCGTAGTCGAGTAAACCTGGGTCGTATAGGCGGTCGGGTAGTTGGACGGCGCACCCGTGATGGCATACGTGTACGAGGCGCCCAGCGCCGGGGCGTTGATATCCGTGGTGCCGTAGAGGTTCACTCCGCGGCTGAAGATTCCGGAAACGGTTAACACCATGTCTCTCGAAAGCTGGCGCTCTGCCGTAACTTCCGCCTGTTCGGAATATGGCGTCTTCAGGTTCGGGCTCAGGACGTCAAGAGTAGAAGCACCCGACGTAATGCCGGTTACCGGCTGAGCCAGCGCGTTCGGGAAGACCGGACCGGCTGCCAGCAGGGCCGCATTCGAGGACGACAAAGAATCCGACACCTGGTAGATGCCGTTGCCGGTGTAAACGTCGTCCAGCATGCCGCCGATGAAGCGCGCAAAGAACGTGCCGAGACCGGCGCGGATCGTTGTCTTTTCATTGAGCCGGTAGGCGAGTCCAATGCGCGGCATCAAGTCCACGGCGCCGGTATGGAGGGTCGCACCGGTCAGCGGGTACAACGAATTGGCCGGGGGAGGAGGAGGCAGGATCGAGTGCTCGTAGCGCGCGCCAAAAGTCAGGCTCAAGCGATCGGATACCTTCCACTGGTCCTG
This sequence comes from Bryobacteraceae bacterium, assembly GCA_049511335.1. GTDB lineage: Bacteria > Acidobacteriota > Terriglobia > Bryobacterales > Bryobacteraceae > JBEKYD01. Next base: position 16,504 of record JBEKYD010000064.1, read on the forward strand.
GAGATAGAATCCGATGTCCTGGATGCTGTAATCCACTAGCGGATTGCCGAACGTCTGGCTATACGCCGACCAGTTTTTGGCGCCGCTTGTGTTGCCGCTATAGTCCAGCGCAAACGAATTCACGGTCGGATAGGTATAGGACCCATACCGGTTGCTGAGGTAATTGACGTTGTCGTTGACGTGCTCGTAAGTAAAACCGAATTTGATCAAGTGTCTGCCCTTGGACCAACTCACGTCGTCGGCGACTTCGTTGCGGACTTCCAACGGCTCCACGCGCGGAAGGTAAGTCGCGGGTCCAAGCTGCACGCCGGCCACGGACACATCCAGATAGCCAAGGCCGCCGCCCAACTCCGCGGAATCGAAGCCGTCCGCCTGGCGATCGGTATCGAGGCCGTAGCGGAAGGAGTTGACCAAGGAATTGGAGGCCACGAAAATCCACGTCGCTTTTCCGTTGCGTACGGCTACGCTGTCGTCGCCGTTGCCCGTAATTCCCGAGCCGGTAGTAGAAGAAAGACCGGTCTGGATACCGTTGGGCGATTTCCAGCGCAGGAAATTGAAACTGGCGCTGAAGCTGTTGCGGTCGCTGAGGCGATAGTCGAGCCTGCCGAAGTACAGATCGTTGTCCGCCGTACGTGGAATCTGGCCGTAGAAGCGCGGCAGCAGTCCGTTGATGGCGTTGCACTGGGCCGGCGTCGCGGGCGTGGTGCAGCCCACCCATGCCTCGTTAACCGGATCGAGAAAACCGACCTTGACCTGGCTATCCACAAAGGGGAAGTTCCGGCGGGTAACGTCCGTGCTCAGGAAGAAGAACAGCTTGTCTTTAACAATTGCCCCCCCCACCGTTCCGCCGGTCTGAATGCGGTGCTCGGTGGGGTTGAAGGCGGAATAAGGGTCGTGAGCGTCGAAGCCGGTGCTGCGCAGAAAGTAGAACGCGCTACCGTGCAGGCTATTGCTGCCGCTCTTGGTCACGGTGTTCACCACGCCGCCCATGGCCCGGCCGTATTCGGCCGAAACGTTCGCCGATACCACTTGGAATTCCTGGACCGCATCGGCCGAAATCTGCGACTGAATGCGCGTTCGGCCGGCGTTCTCGTCGTAGAATTGCTCGGTGTTATCGTTGCCGTCCAGCAGGAATGAATTATTGCCCGCCACGCCGCGGAAGGTCAACAGGCCGAAGGTGGCGTCGTTGGTCACGCCGGCCGTATTCAGCACAAAAGAGTCGACGCGGCGGCCATTGATCGGCAAGTTCATGATTTCGTTCGTGCCTACCACCTGGGAAACGTCGACCTTGGTGTCTTCCAGGAGCTGAGCGGCCGCGTTTACTTCGACCGAGGTGGTGGTCTGCCCGAGCGCCATCGAGATGGCGAGATTCATGTTCTGGCCGACCTGCAGATCGATTTCGTTGGCCGAATAGGGAGCGAATCCTTGCGCCGTCACGCTCACCGAGTAGCCCTGGCCAGGTAAAAGCGCCGGCGCCGCGAACGCTCCATCCACGTTCGTTGTGACGGTACGAACGGTTCCCTGCGCCGCACTGGAGATTACCACTTTGGCATTCGGGACGGCGGATCCGGAAGGATCCTTAACCACACCCGAAATTCCGGCCACACCACCGGCGGATTGCGCGAACAGGCGCATCGAAAGACACAGCGCGATAGCTGTTGTCGCTTTCCAATTCATTAAACACCTCTCGTTTATGACTAAACCCCAGAACAGGAGGATATCAGGATAACAGACGGCCCGTGACAGCACAATGAAATACGCTCCCGCTGGCCCAAGGTCGTGCGTTTGGAACGTAAATTGTTGTTTTCAGGTCTGGGAGAGGATGTGCGCGCCGCGCGCCGCCGCTATCGCCGGTTCCCGGTATCGTTATCGGTCCCAGCGGCGCCAGGGTCTCGCCGTCGTTTACCGTGCCGGCGCTGAAGAATGAAATGGCTGGGACGCAGGGATTCGAACCCCGATACGCAGATCCAGAGTCTGCAGTCTTACCGTTAGACGACGTCCCAAGTAAACCATTCGATTTTAACAGAGGAATCTATCCGAATCCAAGTTCACCAACGCGTTGCTCAATCCCCGGCGGGGCGGGCCAACGCTTCGAGCCGCCGCCATACGGAAGGTTTCGGTGGGAAAAGAAAAGGTTTCTGGAGACTCGGCAGGTGGCGGTGCGAAGGGATACAATCAAGGGAAGGACAGGACGATGCTATCCGAAAAGCAGGTTGCGACGGTGCGCTGGATCGCCCGCTTCTCCGCGCTGGCGGTGACGGGTGGATTTTTTTTCCTCTTCGCCGGCAAAATCTTCGAGCCGCATGCCGCGGCGCCCGCCTCGCCGTTGGAGTGGTTCGCCATCGCCTGCCTGGTGATGTCCATCCTCGGAATGCTGGTGGCATGGCAATGGGAACTGCCGGGGGCGCTGATCTCGTTGTGCTCGCTGGGCGCCTTTGTTTCCTTCGTGCACATGCGGGTCCATCTATCGGTCTACCTCATGGCAATTCCCGGAGTCTTGTTTCTCGCCGATTGGATCCTTCGCGCCACCGCTCACCTGCGGGCGGCACGCTAGCTATAGTTAGTATCCTATAGAACCACTGCGACTTCTGGTACTGACCCGCGTTCGGAAGGCGATCCGGTCTGGTATGCTTTTGGAGAGCGCTTCCGCGTCGCGCCCGCCTGGACTTCTCTTATGAAACCGAAGCGTTTGTATATCTTTTGTGCATTTTTTTGCAGCGCAATTGCGGGTTACCCGCAATCGACGACCAACAGCGTAACCCTGAACTCCGCGCCATCGGCGGCGGTTGGACAGCCCGCCGGAACCGCCGTAACCCAGCCGGAATCGGCGAGTCCCAACCTGGTGGAGGGCAGAGAACTGTTCAATCCGGAGAATGTGGCGCTCGATACCAGCGTCACGCCTCCGATTATCTACGTATCCGACAGCAACAATAACCGGGTTCTGGCCTGGAAGAACGCCACCGGTTTTGCCACCGGCCAAGCCGCCGACCTAATTATCGGCCAGCCAGACCAGTACTCCACGAACGCCGGCGGACCGGGAACGGGAAATTCGCCCGGTTCCTCGGGACTGTATTTCCCCACCGGGCTGGCGGTATACCAGGGCAACCTGTACGTGGCGGATACCAACAACAACCGCATCATCCGTTTTCCCCACCCGTTTGCGCAGAGCGGGCTGCCGGTTCAGCCCGACTTGGTGATCGGCCAGCCGAGTGTCAACGCAAAGACCGCCAACTACACCGGCCAGGTAAGCGCGCAAGGAGTGTACTTCTCGGTCGGCGTTCCGGTCAGCCTGGCATTCGATTCGAACGGAAACCTGTGGACCACGGATCCGGGGAACCGCCGCGTGCTGGAGTTTCCGCAGAGCGCCATTGCGGCCGGCGGCAACGCCATCGCGGCTACGGTGGAATTCGGCCAGCCCAACCTGACCTCGACCTATCCCACCGCTATCGGTGCGGGGACGACCAACGGCCAGACGATCACCAATCAGTTCGCCGTTCCCCTTGCGCTCGGTTTCGACGGCAGCGGCAACCTCTTCGTATCCGACTCCGATCCGAGCAACGCGGGCACTTTCAGCCGGGTTCTGGTGTTTGTGCCCACCGGCGGCGTTTTCGGCACGGCCGCTTCCGCCGCCCGCATCATGGGCGTGGTGCAGACGTCGCAGCTTACCGGCCTGACGCAAAGCGCGGCCCAGACCATCGTCGACCAGACCTCGATCGCCTACGCGCAGGGACTTTTCTTCCTGGCCGATTCCAGCGTGGGCGTAGTCGATTCGGCGCATAACCGAATTCTGATCTTTCCGCCGTATGCGAAGTGGCCGGCGCCAACGGCCTCATTCTCGCCAGAAGCCAGCCTGGTAGTTGGGCAGACCGGTTTTGCCGCATTCGGTCCCAACGGCAACTCTTCGTCCACGGTCCTCACACCACCGGCCAGCAGCGGCTCCTTGTACTCGCCCGCCGGCGCGGTGTACAACTCCGCCAGCCAGCAACTGTTCGTGGCGGACACGGCCAATAATCGCGTTCTGGTCTTCCCGTTGGTATCGGGCGCGACATTTCAGAACGCCACCGCGGCGCTGGGACAAGCCTCGCTGGTTGGCTCGTCGGTGAACCTGATCGAGGGCAAGGAATTCGACTTTCTCAGCTTTGGTTCCAGCGGCGCGACTGCCGATGCCGGCATCGCGCTCGACACCAGCGGCAGCGTGCCGCATCTTTACGTAGCCGACACGTACAACAACCGCGTGCTGGGTTTTTACGACGCGCGCAAGATTGCTCCCGGCGCTTTCGCCACCATCGTGATTGGCCAGAAAGACTTTACCACGGGACTATGCAACTACCCGACCGGCGACACCGCCGTGCCCACCCAGAACAGCCTCTGCCAACCGACCGACGTACTGGTGGATTCGGCCGGTAATCTATATGTGGCCGACCGTGGCAACGGGCGCGTGCTGCGCTTCCCCGCGCCGTTTGCCAATTGCCCCACGCCTTCCAATTGCACGCTGGCCACGCTGGAGCAGGCGGACCTGGTGCTGGGCCAAGCCAGCTTCACCTTTTCCAACAACCAGGCGGCCAGCCAAAGCACCATGGGCGCGCCGTATGGCCTGGCGTTCACCGGCGTCAATGGCCTGATGGTTTCCGACGAATTGTTCAATCGCGTGCTCTACATTCCGTTTTCGGCCAACGGCACCTTCGCCGCCGGCGCCGACAACGGCAAAGCCGCCACCAAGGTATTCGGACAGCAGAATTTCACCTCCACGGCCGCCGGCAACGGCGTGACCCAGTTGAACAGTCCTCACCATATCGCAGCCGATACCAACGGCCAGGTTTACGTGGCCGATACCGGCAACAACCGCGTGCCGATCTTTCCCGATCCCCACACTTCCACCACCACCGAAGCCAATCCGATCCTCACCCTCACCGGCAACGGCATCTCGACGCCGGTCGGCCTTTTTGTGAATGCCTCGACCGGCGAAATCTGGGTGGCCAATGGCGGTACCAACACCTGCATCCGCTTTCCCAAATACGAAACCCTGGAGCTGAACCCGGTATCGAATGGCTTCGTTTACGCCAGCCAGATCACGCTGGCGGTTCTGCAAGACCAATACGGCGACTTGTTCGTGGCGGATGGGACCAACCGGATCTCGGTTTATTACCAGGGCCTGACCGCGATCAACGGCGCCAGCTTTCTGGCCTACAAGAACATCGCGCCCGGCATGATCGCGTCGATCTTCCCGGCGGCTTCCTCCACCCAGTTCGGGGTAAGCTCGCTGAACGCCGGGGCAACCAGCCTTCCGTTGAGTACCACACTGGGTAACCTGCAAGTGCTGTTTAATGGGGCCCCGGCGCCCATGTACTTCGCCGGCTCGGGCCAAATCAACTTCCAGGTTCCCAACAGCGCCCCGAGCTCCGGCACAGCCACACTGGAAGTAGTAGACGCTACCACGGGACAGGTGTACGGCGCCGGCACGGTGACCATGTCGCCGCAGTCGCCCGGTATTTTCCAGTGCGGTCCCTTAACAGCGGGGCCAGGGTACGACACGGTGCAGGCTTGCGTCATTAACGATCAGGACGGCACCGTAAATTCAACTTCGAACCCGGCCAAACGGGGATCGATCATTTCCATCTACGGCACCGGCCAAGGCTACATTCCCAATGCCCCGCCGGATGGAACGCCGGCCACCGGCGCCAGCGACACCGTAGCGGCGGGGTCCACCAGGGTCTGGATCGGTCCCGGATACGTGGATGAAGTGACCGCCGGCAACCCGACCTGCAGTCTGCAGCCGGGAGACCCGCAAAACGGCCAATGGATCACATACTCAGGCCTCGCACCCGGCGAGCCGGGAGTGTGGCAGATCAATGTGCAGATCCCGATGTGCGTAGCGCCCGCAACCGCGACGTTGTTGTTCGTAGTCCAGAACAGCGTGACGGATACCGACAGCCATTCGGCGTTCGGCAATACCAATACGTTGTTCCACATGTCTATCGCGGTGAAGTAGGAAGAAGTTTTCAGTTATCAGTCGTCAGTCGTCAGTTAAGCGCGGGTGCTGACAATTGACAACTGATGACTGAAAACTGACAACTGACAACTCTAACTCTCCGATTCGAACGACAGCACCGTCTCCGGCGTGCCCTCCTCGCGCAGCGAGGCGCCGTACTCGTAGCCTTTGTCGAACGCCTGCAGGTTGAGCTTTTCGAAGGCCGGGGGCACGGAATCGGCCACGGCTTTGCGCAACGCTTCGGTGGCGATGAGGCCGGTGACCGCGCCGAAAAAGCCGACCATGACAATGTTCAGCACCATCTTCCGGCCCAGCTCTTCGGCTAACCGGGTGGCGGGCACTCCGAAGGCGCGCGTTCCGGCGGGCAGATTACCGACCCGCACGAGCTCTTGTTCGGCGATGAGGATGCCGCCCGGCCTCAACTCGGGAATGAAACGCGTGCCGGCTTCCTGGGACATGACGATCAGCACGTCGGGCCGGGTGATGTAGGGGTAGAGGATGGGCTCAGTGGAGAGAATCACCTGGGCGCTGGAGGAACCGCCGCGGGCTTCGGGTCCGAAGCTCTGGGTCATGGTGGCGAAACCGGCCTCGAAGATGGCGCGGGCTTTGCCAATTACGGCGGCCGCCAGAATCACGCCCTGGCCGCCAAATCCGGCAATACGAATTTCGGTTAGCATAGTTCGCACATCGCCTCGGGTTCGACATAACGGTCGCCCAGGGTTTCGGTCATCTGCGCGCGGAGCAACTCGAGGTAGTCGGGGCGGTCGCGGTCGACGAACTTCCCAACCACGATTTCGCCGCTTTTGGTCAGGTCGCACTCGGCGGTCGGGGCGCCGTGGCGGACTTTGCTGGCCTGCTTGTAATACTTCATGGTATCGAGGCCGTCGCCCATCTTATTGCGGCGCTGATACAGCGTGGGGCAGGGCGAAATCACCTCGATGAAGCAGAATCCCTTTTTGTGCAGGACCTCTTCCATCGCACGGGAAAGCTGCTTGACGTGGAAGGTGGTCCAGCGCGCCACATACGATGCGCCGGCGGCTTCGGCCAAAGAGACCAGGTTGAACGCCGGCTCGAACACGCCGTAGGGGTTTGTCGCGCTGATCACCTTGCCGGGGGTGGTGGGAGCGGTTTGCCCGCCAGTCATGGCGTAGGTGAGGTTATTGACGCAGATCACCTTCAAATCCATGTTGCGGCGCGCGGCATGGATGAAATGATTGCCGCCGATCGCGAACAGGTCGCCATCTCCGGAATACACCACCACCTGCAGCTCGGGGTTGGCCAGCTTCAAACCGGTGGCGAAGGGAATGGCGCGGCCGTGAGTGGTGTGGAACGAATCGAGGCGCATGTAGCCGGCTACGCGTCCCGTGCAGCCGATGCCCGAAACGATGGCAACTTTATCGAGGTTGGCGTGGGACTCGAGGAGCGCGCGGGTAAAGCAATTCACCGTGGTGCCGATGCCGCATCCCGGACACCAGATATGCGGCATGCGGTCCATGCGCAGAAACGGCTCTACCGGGTTGGCCGCACCGGCTGGAATGTCGCAGGGGATTTCGAGTGTTGGCTGGTTCATTGGGCCGCCTCCAGGATCGCCTTGAGAATCACTTCAGGGTTATGCACCGTGCCGCCGGCGTGAGGCACGTGTTTGACTTTGCATTGACCGGCTACGGCGCGTTCCACTTCACGAACCATCTGGCCCAGATTGAGCTCGGGAACCACCATCGCTTTGACTTTCGGCGCCAGCGCGGCGATGCGCCGCTCCGGAAACGGCCATGCCGATATGATGCGGAACTTGCCGGCGCGCACCCCTCGCTGGCGCGCCATATCGACGGCGCGCTGGGCCACGCGGGAAGTGATTCCATAAGAGACCACCACCACTTCGGCATCGTCCAGATCCGCCGTTTCGCATAAACATCTCCCGTTCGAAAACGGCTCCAGCTTTTCCAAAAGGCGAGTATTTGTGCGCTGCTGGGTATCGACATTCATGCTGGGGTAGCCGCGCTCGTCGTGGGTCAACCCGGTGACGTGGAAACGGTAACCGTCGCCGGCGCGCACCATGTCGGGCACTTTGTCCTGGCGCGGTTCGAACAGGCGGAATTCGTCGGGCGGGAGGTGGGTATAGCGCCGCGGGAAGACTTCGATCGCGCTGGCGTCCGGAATGACGACTTTTTCGGTCATGTGCCCGACGCATTCATCCAGCATGAGCATCACCGGGACGCGAAACTCCTCGGACAGGTTGAAGGCGGTGATCGCCAGGTCGAAGCATTCCTGGGGCGAGTTGGGGCAAAGGGCGATGATGCCGTAGTCGCCGTGGGAACCCCAGCGGGCCTGCATCATATCGGCTTGCGCCGGCAGGGTGGGAAGGCCGGTGGAGGGTCCGCCGCGCTGCACGTTGACGAACACACAGGGCGTTTCCGTCATGGCCGCGTAGCCGATATGTTCCATCATCAGCGAAAAGCCCGGCCCGGAAGTCACCGTGAAGGCTTTGGCGCCGCCCCAGACGGCGCCCTGGATCGTGATGGAAGCGGCGAGCTCATCTTCCATCTGGATAAAAACGCCGCCGACCGTTGGAATGCGCGACGCAAAACGTTCGACCACTTCGGTGGATGGAGTAATGGGATAACCTGCGGCAAATCGCGCACCTGCTGCGAGCGTTCCCTCACAACAGGCGTGATCGCCGTCGAGAAAATGAATGCCCGTTAGTACGCCCTTTGGGTCAGCGTGCATAGCGGGCTCCAAAAATGGCGAAGTCCGGGCAGTACATGCCGCAGAGATCGCAACCGCTGCATTTCTCGGCAGCTACAACATTGGGTGGGTGATATCCCTTGGTATTAAATGTGGAAGAAAGCATCAGAACACGAGTGGGGCAAAACTCTACACAGAACCCGCACCCTTTACAGCGTTCGACATTGATGGCAACGAAGCCCTTGGCCATGAATCCCTCCTCTGTCGGCGTTCCTACCACCCGCACGTTGTATACCACTACAGGTAATAAAGCATGAAAAACGTTTTTAGCCACGTATGAACACGGATGAACACAGCTAAGACCAACAACCGCAAGGCATTCATTCTTCTGTGTTTATCCGTGTTTATCTGTGTTCATCCGTGGCCAAAATTTCTTTCTCCGGGACGAAATGGTCTACTAGTAGTGAAGATATGGAAACCACGGAAATCACGATACAGGCGGAAGATGTCCGCCAGGCTGCGGTTCGGATTCGACCGCTGGTTCGGCATACGCCGGTGCTGTTCGACGAGGTTGACGGGCGGCTGGTCTTTTTCAAGTGCGAAAATCTGCAACGGGGAGGGGCATTCAAGATCCGCGGCGCCTCGAACCTGATTCTGTCGCTAACGCCGGCCGAACTGCGGCGCGGCATCGTCACCTATTCGTCGGGCAACCACGCTCAGGCCGTGGCCATTGCGGCCGCGCATGTGGGCGCGCAGGCGACTATTGTGATGCCGGAAGACGCGCCGCGGATCAAGATGGAGTCGACGCGCAAGTATGGAGCGCGGATTGTGACCTACAACCGCGCCACCGAGAGCCGGGAAGAGATTGCGGCCGGCATTGTGAAGAAGACCGGAGGCACGCTGGCGCCACCGTTCGACGATCCGCGAATCATGGCCGGGCAGGGAACTGCGGCGTTGGAGCTATTGGAGGATGCCGGACCCTTGGACGCGCTGATCGCACCGGTGGGCGGCGGCGGCCTGCTATCGGGCTGCGCCACCATCGCCAAGGCGATCGACCCCGCGATACGGGTTTTCGGCGCGGAGCCGGCGCAGGCCAACGATACGTTTCTATCGCTGGCGGCGGGCAAGCACGTGCGCGTCCAGCCCGATACCATTGCCGATGGGCTGCGTGCGCCCGAGCCCGGCCGGCTGACTTTCCCGGTGATTCAGCGCCTGGTGGAAGCCATCCTGCTGGTGAGCGAGGATGAGATCCGCGCCGCCGCGCGCCGCCTGCTATTGGAGTGGAAGATCGTGGTGGAACCGAGCGGCGCCGTTCCTGCCGCTGCGGTGTTTTTCGGAAAGCTGCCCGCGGAGATTCGCTCGGTGGGGGTGGTGCTGTCCGGCGGGAATGTGGATTTCGAAGAGATGGTGCAGTGGTAGTGGGACAGGCCTCCAGGCCGGTCCTAGTCGCGCAGCCGGTTTACCAGCGCAAGATTGGGTCTCGGAGAATCAGCTTTGGTTGCGAAAAGCAGAACTCCGTTGCGCACCTTCAGGGGCCTCCTGGCCGCGAGCGATTGCCGGGCCAGTTCGAAGATGACTTGCCCTAGCGTCAAGCCTCGTTGTCGAGCCAGTTGCCGTGCGCTGGCGTGGACGTCATCGTCGAGCTCCAGGGTGGTGCGCATACTGTTAGCGTACCAGCCCCGCTAGGGGCGCAAGCGAGTAGCCCAGCGCGTGAGCGCTGGGAACCCGTAGCCGCGCACCGGCCAGCCCGGCAGGGCGGAAAAATATCCTGTTTGGGGCGACGTGGGACCGGGGGAACGTCGGGGGAACATATCGCATCACCGCGGCCAGCCGTGAAGCCCTGAAGGGGCATGAGTAATACCGATTCTGCCACACGTGCCCGCTGGTTGCGTCCAGCGCGTTCCGATACCGCGCATAGCGGCCGTTGACCTCGCGCTGCGCCTTAGCCATGGAGCTAACGTGGCGCACGCACTCGTGCGTGCCGCGTCGAGACTCCAAACTCCTGAAGTCGCCCCAGGTCCAGCCGGTTCACGAAAATGGCTTGACCCACTTTGAAGTAGATCCCGCCCCGCCGCTACGACTTTTTCGTGGAGCGGACTCTCAGTCTGCCACGCCGGGACTCATCCCGGCGCTGGAGTTGCGGCTACGCGCACTCCGCGGGCCGGACCCTTCAGCCTGCCAGTGTCGGCGCACGCGCCGCTCGTGCGCAGGCTAAAGCATGCGCCACCACGGACGCGAAAGCCGGCTCAAATCAAATTCCACGACCTCAGGATCTCGGAGACTCTTCTCGACGCCTGCAGATCCTCCATTCAATACAACAGGCCAACGGAAGCGCCGTCCGAGCCGCCAGATAAACAAGCCCGTAACTATTTTCATCGCTCATCGGCAGGCACCACGATCAGGTGAACGTGGTTCGACATCAAACAGTAGCCCAGCACCTGCAGCGAGTACAAGGCCGAATACTGCCGCAAGAGTTGGAGATAGACCCGCTTATCGGACGGCGTCAGAAAGACGTCGCGCCGCATATTGCCTCGTTGTGTAACATGATGAGGACAGTCGGGCACGACCACCCGGGCAAAACGTGGCATTTGAGAAATTGGCGGGATGGGACGCTCAAGGTTCTCATCGGGATCCGGAAAATCTCCGTCTGTCTCGCATTTCCCCCTTATCATGGGCGTCCCGCTTTTTCCAGTGGAGTCTTCAAGGCATTGGCGAAAAGGAACGCTTGGGGATATCTACCGTCGTAACGTAGCCCTGACATTCCCTCCAATTTAGTCCTTGGACGTTGATACCCCTCAACTCGAAACAGGCATGGGCCTCATGATCCCCCGCACCATCCGTGAATCTCACAGCGCTTATTGCAAACAGGTTGGGTGGCGCACCTGAAAAAAGGGACCTGTGTAACGCATTATCAACAATCTCATCAGACGAAACGCCGATGCGTCGATCAGTACTAGCCTGAATTTTCGCGCCAGAACGTGAGATAACGTTCGGTTTCGCCCGATCCCCATCCATCGAAGCCTCCGCCACGCGATGCGTTATTCATCTGGTGAATTTATCTACATAAATGCGCAT
>JBEKYD010000065.1:0-27965 GCA_049511335.1 Bryobacteraceae bacterium
GGGCGCGCATGGCGGCGATCTTCAGATCGCGACTGTACACGGTTCGGGCCAAATCCATTCCTCACTCCATTCAATGTATTTGGTCCTTAACTTGGTGTCTCAGTTTTGGGGTTCACTCCAAAACCCACGTTTCAGTTAGGCGGGTTGCCGCCGCCATGACATGGACTGACTCTCCAGGGGCCGGCGAAGATGGCGCTTGTAAAGAACCCGCAGCACGGCTGTGCACGGCATCGATGCGCATCTGATCGACGTCGAAATCGATATGTACGCCTCGGGCAACCCGCGACTCCGTCACGGTGGGAACGCCGGACGTGGCGGTGCGCGGCGGATGGGCGGCCAACAGCCTGATTTGGCCACAAGTGCCTGATTGTGGAAGCGTTGGTTACTTAGGCTCGACATCACTCCCGATATGTCCCGCTCACGTCAACTGGCCGCAACGTGCCCACCCCGCGGAAGTGCGCCGTCCGAGGCGAGCCCGGTCCGATCCCGAGCGGTCGGACCCTCCGGGCCGCGGGCGGGACTGTCGATCCACCCGAACAGAAATTGACGTCCCAGCAAAACGAATTCGGCTTTGAGGTAGCGCCTATAAGGCCGACTCCAAAGGGTTTCCGCGGCGCGGCGGCTTTCAAGCCGGCGTTTCCAACCTTCGCCAAATCCGCACAAATCTGGACAAACCTGTTCCGCCCTCCTCGAACTTCCAACTTGTCGCCGGTGCCTTTCCGATCCCCTCCAAGACCCCGGTCACAGAAGTTCGAAATATTCTTTGACTGAACTTACCCCTTTCCTTTCATCGGCTCCCAGCCACCCGCCCATCCCCCTCACACCGTCTGCGCCTGCTCGCCTGCTATCGTGTTGTCCGGATGAGGTTCTCGTGATAGAAATCGCACTCATCCCCCAACAGCAGCAGGTCATCGACGCGATCTGCTCCGGCGGCGCCATCGCCGCCGCCCTGGAGCACTGCGAAACTCCGTCGCGGCGATCCCGCTACACTTTGAAGGGGCGGTCAGCGGCGCCGTCTGGACTCCCGACGGCCGCATCGCGGCATTCGGATTCCGCGATGCCGGCTCCTCGCTCTAGCGCTTACCATCCGCTGAACCAACATTGATCCAAGCGGGTGACCATGGCGCCGAACGAGTGGCCGACCATACGCCCAGAGCCGCCGGTAAACTGTGGCGTTACGGCGGACCGTACGAAGGTCACGGATGCGCATTCCACGCCTCAGGCCTCTTCGGTTCGAGTGGTGTCCGCTGTGACCTGGCGCAGCATCCGCCGGCCGAAACGAAAACCGTGAAGCGGGGCCCTCCAGATACCCTTCAGTCAGCTCGCAGCGCTACCATAGGATCGACTTTGGCTGCCCGGTGGGCAGGGAGCCAACAGGCGAACAGCGCGGTAACAACGAGCACAACGGGTGCGAGAGTGAAAGTGACGGGATCCGCTGGACTGACTTGGTAAAGCATGGCGCTGGACGCCCGGGCGAGGCCGAGTGCGAGCAGCATACCCAAGGCCGCACCTCCGAACGTCATAAGGAGACCTTCGCGCACGATCATGCGTAGCACCGCGCCCGGCTTGGCGCCTAGCGCCGTCCGGATGCCGATCTCACGCGTGCGCCGAACCACCGCATATGCCATGACCCCGTAGACGCCTACCATAGCGAGAACCAACGCCAGACCGGCGAAGATGGAAACCACCGTGGCGGCGGATTGGACGATCCAGAGCTGCGGACTGGTATCGACGTGCTGGCGGAAGGTCTTCACCGAAAAAACCGGGACTCCGGGCGCGGCGAGGCGAATCTCACGACGGAGGAGATCGCGTAGAACAGCGTCCGCCCGGGCGGCATTTGGCGTGGTGCGCACCTGGAAGAAAACGCCGGTCCGGTAGCCTTGCGCGAAGGGCACAAAAACCTGGCCGCCGGCGCCCCGCTGAAAGAGCTCCCAGCGTGTGACGGGCACGATTCCCACAATCTCGACTGACTGGGGGTCTTGCGCGGTTCTGGCCAGATCGTCACTGATCCCCATGGTGCCGCTACCTCCTCCGGGGGCCTTGGGATCGCCGCGTTCGGCCCATTGAATGCGCTGGCCCAGGGCGTCACCCTGCGGCCAGAGCTTTTTCGCGAGTACCTCGTCGATGACGGCGACCGCCGGAGCGCCAACAACTTCGGCTTCGGTCTTGGTGAACGCCCGGCCGCGCAACAGCGGCAGACCCATGGTGGCGAAATAATCCGCGCCAACGCTGCTCCACCGGACATTGAAAGCGAGGCCATCGGCGGCGGTCATGGGATGGTCGCCTGGCGCGGGTCGCGCTCCAGCGCGCTGCACGGGACGGTTGACGGTAGCAAGACCGAAGGGCGCGAGAGAAGCGACGCTGACGGACTGCACTCCCGGCAGCGCGGCCAGACGGTCGCTCGCGGTTCGATAAAGCTGGAGGGCGCGGGTCTGGTCGTAGCCGCCGAGACTGGCGTCGGCCTCAATGAGCATGGTGGAGTCAGCTTTGAAACCCGTTTCTACGCTGCCAGCTTGGAGCGCGCCACGGATAAAAAGTCCGGCCGTGGTGACCAGCGCGAGCGATAACGCGACTTGCGCCACGACGAGGCGGTTCCGCGGGAGCCATCGGCAGCGTCGAGGAGCGGAATCCTCTCCAGCGTGCTCCTTGAGGTCGGCAACCATGTCGGTGCGCGTGAGCTTGAGCGCAGGCCCCACGGCGAAGAACAGAGTAGCCAGAGCGCAAAAGCCGAGAGTGGCCAGGAACGCGGTCGGATCGGCGCCGCCGCGGAGGAATATGGCTGCTGGCATGTGACTACTGATCGAAGCCGCCGGCAGATCGGCAAACGCGACACCGATCAGGAACCCGCCGGCGCCGCCCCCCAGGGAAAGCACCAGGCCCTCGGTCAGAAGTTGGCGGATGATGCGGCCGCGGCCGCCGCCAATCGCCAGGCGAACGGCGATCTCCTTACGGCGCGCCAGGCCCCGGGCCAGCAGCACGTTCGCCAGATTGAGGCAGGCTATGAGCAACACGATTGCTGAAAAGGCGAACAGCATGATGCCAACCGCGGCCAGACCGGCATCGTCGCCCGGGTAGGTGCTTATGCTCATGCGTGGCGGAACTCGGATGAGGAAGGTTTGGTCCCTTTGTTCCACGGGCAGGGCTTTTTCGAGATTGGCGGCGACGGTTCGGACGACTGCCCCTGCGGCGGCCGCCGTGACCCCGTGCTGCAGACGGCCCAGGAGGATGAGATCATAGCCATCCCGCCGTTCGAGGCTACGCTTGGCCTCGGCTTGAAAATCGGTTGTCAGCAGATCGAAATCGCCGAGGGGGAAATAAAGCTCCGGGCCGAAGAAAATCGTCGTTCCCGCAAAATGTTCCGGCGCGATGCCGACGACCGTGAACCGCCGTTCGTTGACGTGAATCGCGCTGCCGACCAGATGAGGGTCGAAGCCGGTCTTCTTCCAGTAAGGAAAGCTGGCGATGACGACGGGAGCCGCGCTGCCCGGTCTTTCCTCCTCGGAGAGAAAGCCGCGGCCCTCGGCCAGCGGCACTTGGAGCGTGCGGAAATAGTTGGAGCTGACGACGGCTGCGGCCGTGCGGCGGGAGACCCCGCCCTCGCCTTCGGCGACGCCTACCATGGCCATGCTGTAGGCAAGGACGCCGGAGAAAACGGCGTTGACGGCGCGCTGTTCGCGAATGTCGGCATAGGTCGGATAGGAGAACGCGCGGAAGTTTTGCGGATGTTTTTTGTCCTGCGTGTAAAACTGAACCACCTGTGCCCCGTCCGGGTAGGGCCGTGGGCTGAAAACCAGATCGCGCACAATGCTGAAGATGGCGGTATTCGCCCCGATCCCCAGCGACAGGGTGATCACAGCCACGGCAGTGAAGCCGGGCGACTTGGCCAGTGTGCGGAATGCGAAACGGAGGTCCGCAACGAAGTCCTCCAGAAAGCGCCCAGTCCGAATGGCACGGACCTCCTCCTTCACTTGCTCCACGCCCCCGAGCTCGATGAGTGCCTGCCGCTGGGCTGCCGATCGCGAGAACCCATCCCTGATCTTCTCCTGGGTCAGAATTTCCACGGAAGACCACAGTTCGTCGTCCAACGCCTGCTCTGCCGCACGCTTGCGCAAGAGGTTCCGGAACAAGTTCAGAATTCGTCTTAGCATGATGTCTCCAATCTGCGCTCAAGCGGATTCGACGGCTGCCGTCATGATCCTGACCGTCTGGCTCCAATTCCGCTCTTCGGCCTTAAGTTGCGTGCGCCCCACCGAAGTCAGCCTGTAGTATTTAGCCCGGCGATTGTTTTCGGACGTGCGCCACTCGGCTTCCACCCATCCCCTCTCCTCCATGCGGTGCAGAGAGGGAAAGAGCGAACCGAAACTTACCCGAAAGGCTCCGGTTGTGATCTGCGTGATGCGCCGCGAGATACCCACGCCATGCAAAGGCTCTAGGGACAGCGCTTTCAATATCAGCAAGTCGAGGGTTCCACGCAGAAGATCGGTCCTTTTCTCACCCATAGGGTCCTCATATCGGAATACGATATCGGGCGCCCAGAAGTTTGCAGAACTCCGGTTATTGCGGGCTCAGTTGCTTTTGCGGCAGCCATTTGCTCAGAGCCTCGAAGAGTTGGTCGCGTTTCACGGGTTTGGTAAGGTAGTCGTTCATCCCCGCTTGCTGGCACCTTTCGCGAGCGCCCGGCATGGCGTCGGCGGTGAGGGCAACCACCGCGATTTGCCCGGCCGCGCCTTCGCGGGCGCGGACCAGGCGGGTGGCTTCGTAACCGTCCATCTCGGGCATCTGGCAATCCATGAGCACCAGATCGTATGGCACCAATGCCGACATCTCGAGAGCCTCCCTGCCATTGGCAGCCACGTCGGTGCGCAGGCCGAGGCGTTCCAACAGGCGGCAGACGACCTTCTGATTGACGGCATTGTCTTCCACCACCAGCACCCGGCAGTTACATCCGGCGAACTCCCCGGCGGCCGCGGGTTTCGAATCCGCCGCCTTCGACCTCGCTCGACGACTGGCGGAAAGCTCCCCTCCCTGGCGTTTGGCCCAGGCGGTTGTTATAGCCTGGAGCAGTTGCGCCTGCCGCACCGGTTTGGCGAGGCACGCGTGAATGACGCCAGTCAATTGCGCCTCAATCTCGCGGCATTGCGCGGCTGAGCTCAGCATAATGGTCACAGCGCCGCTCAAGGGCGGATCGGCGTGAATCGCCCGCGCGATTGCAATCCCGTCGCCTGGGCAGGCCGGGAAATCGAGAAGGACGAATCGAAACGGATCGCCACCCGCCTGCGCGGCCCGCATCGATTCGACAACCCGCTCATTGGCGGCAAGGCTTTCGAGGCGCATTTCCCAACCGGCGAGCAGCTCTTCGAGGACGTGGCGGTTGACTGGGCTGTCGCTCAGAACCAGCGCCCGCAGGCCGGCGATCCCGGTTACCGCAGCCGGCGGGGCACAGGCTCGCTCATCGAGCTGCAAAGGCAGCTCAAACCAGAAAACCGATCCTTCTCCGGGACGGCTTTCGACTCCCATGGCGCCGCCCATCAGCTTCACCAGCTCATTCGAGATTGCCAGGCCAAGCCCCGTGCCGCCATATCTTCGCGTATTCGATCCGTCGACCTGGCTGAACCTTTCAAAAAGCAATCCGATCTTCTCCTGGGGAATCCCCACGCCCGTATCCCGCACGGAGACTCGTACGCGAAGGCTGGCGCCATCCCGGCCCGTCGAACCCACGGAAGCCAGAATATGGCCCGCCGATGTGAACTTGACGGCGTTGCCCGCAAGATTGGTCAGCACCTGGCGGATGTGCGAAGCGTCTCCGATAAACCTCCGCGGCGCTTGCGCGGGATATGCCAACAAGAGATCGATTCCTTTATCGGAAGCTTGAGACGCCAGCAGATCGTTGACTTCTTCGATGACGTCGCAGAGATCGAACGGATAGGTCTCGAGATAGACCTTGCCGGCCTCGATTTTGGAGTAATCCAGGATTTGGTTGATGATGCCGAGCAAGTGTTCCCCGGACTGGCGAACCATCTCGGCAAATTCCCGCTGCGGCGGGGTGAGTTGGGTGTCCAGCAATAAGCCCGTCATGCCGATGACGCCGTTCATCGGAGTGCGAATCTCGTGGCTCATGTTGGCCAGAAACTCTCCCTTGGCCTGGTTCGCCTGCTCCGCCCGCTGCCGCGCCTGGTTCAAATCCTTGGTGCGTTCGGCTACCGCCCGTTCGAGTTTGGCGCGAACCGTGCGTTGGCGAATCTCCCGCTGCCTCCACAACAGCCAGAAGACGATGACCAGCGCAAGATATACCCCCGTCCGAACCTGCCAAGTGCGGAACCAAGGAGGCCGAATTCGAAACAGCAGGACCGCGGACGGAGTCCAGACTCCCGGTTCAAATTCGCCCTGCACCTCGAAGCGATGGGAACCCTCGGGGGGTTCGGCGAAACGGACCTCGTGCATTTGTGTGCGCGTCCAGGGGCTTGATCCGCCCCCGATCCGGTAGCGGAAGTTCACGGCCCGCCTCTTATAGGTGAGCATGGTGAAACGAATCGCCAACGATTGCGTGGCGGCGTCGAAGTCCGTACTGTTGGCCTGCACATCGTTACGAAGCACGGAGGTGATCCGTGTTTCGGGCGGCGCGGGTTTCGGCAGGGCCGCCGGATGAAAGCGGGCGAGGCCAGCGCTGGTTCCCACCCAGAAAGAACCGTCGGGTTCCGCCAAATAGGCATGCGCGTTGCAGTCGTTCCAGACCAAGCCGTCACTGGTGTCGTACGGTATCCAGCGGCCGCCCTCGAGCACGGCGACGCCGCTGTCGGTGGCGATCCAGTGGCGGCGGCGCGCGTCGAAGAACTGCGAGTAGACCACGTCGCTAGGGAGCCCATCGGCGATGGTCATATGCCGCAATCGGACATTTCCGCGGTCGATTTCGATGCGCGTGATGCCCACCGGCGAAAAGTACGCGATCCAAAGCGCCCCATCCGGACCGATCGTCACCGATTGCACCGAATTATCCTTGAGCCCGTCGGCCACGGTAAGCAAACGGCGCACCTGCCCTTGCTCGACGTAAAGCCCTTTCGAGCAGGCGACGAACAACCCCCGATTCGCGGAGCGGACCTCGGAGACGTTCGCGCCGGCGATCGGCAGAGGAACGAGCTCGAGTTGCTTTGCGCCCGGAGCGAGCCGCATGACGCCCTGCGGCGTCGCAACCCAGATCGTGCCGGTCTCGTCGCGGTCGATGCCATTGATCGCAAACCCCGCAATCGGTTGGGAAGGAGGGTAAACCAGCCGCCGGCCGGTGCGCGGATCGTATCGCACCAGCCCCCGCGCCCCGCTTTGAAAGGTCCCCACCCAGAGGGAGCCGTCGGGTTCCGCGGCCAGTCCGTAGACGGATAACTCAGCGGCGGCGTCCGAAGGCCGAAACCGCCAGCGGCCGCCCTCCAGGGCGCCCCGGAATAAGCCGCGGCTGGCGCCGATCCACATTTCGCCCGAGGCGCCGCGAACGATACGCCATATCGACGGATTGGAGAGTCCCTCGGGCTCGGCAAAGCTTTGCCACTGGTCGCGCCCCAGCCAGCGCGCCACTCCGTGGCCACTGTAACCAAGCCAAATCGAACCTTCGCGGTCTTCCAGCGCGCTAAGCACTTCCGCATGCTGCAGGCCGCTTTCCGTGCCGTAATTCCGGCAATCGGCGCCTGCGCAAATCGCCAAACCCGCGTTGTGCGGGATCAGGACGTGGCCCAGACGACCGGCTACCAACGGCGAGCCGTGGGTGGAGTTCAATTTCGAGAGATTCGGCACGCCGTGAAAATGCGCGCCCGGCGATTCGCGCAGCAGCAGTTTTTCGTTGGAGCGAATCCACAATCGGCCGGCCGTATCCGCCACGATACTTCGCCAAGGGCCGTCGGTCACGCCGCGATCGGCGGCCCACTCCTCGAGACGGCCTTCCTTGAGCGAGCAGAGCAAGAGCCCACAACCGAACCAAACCGTTCGATCCGGCGCCACGAACACGCTATGGGCCGCCTTGGGCGAAACCAGGCGCGGTTTCCCGTGGCCAGTGAGAGGCAGCGAGCGAAGCCCCGATGGCGAGGCCACATAGAGGTTGGCGGCATCGCTCGCGATTGCCTGGCCACCTGGCAGCTCGACGTCCTCAAGTCCGGGGACTGCAACGAAGCCGTCTCCGGTCCATCGCAACAGGCCGGCGTTCGACGCCGTCCAGAGCGTCCCGTCGGCTGAGCTATAGATGGAGTTGCTATTCGCCTTCTTGGCGGCGGAGCTCGCGCCGAAGGGCCGGAAGCGGTCTCCGTCGTAGCGAAAAAGGCCGCCTTCCGTGCTGGCCCAAAGAAAACCTTCCCGATCCTGGTGCAAAGCGAGGATGGTGGGATTCGTCAATCCCTGGTCGGTTCCATACATCTGGAACGACCAGTGTTGTGCCACACCTCGAACGGGGCACAGCAGCCATAGCAGACCGGCGAGCCACGCGATCCGAGTCGATGGGCACATCTATCTGTTATCATCGGCAGAAATCGCGCCCGATTATAGACATTCCGCGCTGAAGCCTAACCGCTTTCGTGCCAGCGGCATGCATGCGGAGCGGGCCAGATAAACCCGCGCTCACTTTTCGAAGCGGTGGAAGAAACTCGATTCGAGGTAATGAGGGCGGCCGGGATCGTTGGCCACGCGCCGCGCCAGGTCGCCCAGGAAGGAATCGAACTGCGCCGCCGCGGCGGTATCGACAGGTTGGGAAAGATTGTCTTCCATTGAGTGGTAGCGCTGGGCCAGCCACTGGCGCCAAGCCTTGTATTCGGGCGAACCGGGCGCCCAGCCGAACTTCATGGCCAGGGCGGGAACGCCAGCCAGCACGAAGCTGTATTGATCGGTGCGGATGAAGGAATTGCGGTCCGGTTCGGGATCGCCGGCGATTTCGATATTGTGCTCGGCGCCGGCGGCGCGCGCGTCCTGGGCGAGCGTCGATTCCCCCAGTCCCTGAACATGCAGCTTCTTGAGCGCGAAGAGGGGCATGAACATGTCGAGGTTGAGGTCGGCGACGATGCCGCTTTCGGGCACGGTTGGGTGTCCGGCGAAATAGTGCGAACCGAGCAGTCCCTTTTCTTCACCGGTGAAGATGACGAACAGGATGGAGCGCTTCGGCCGCTCGCGATTTCGACTGAAGCTCCTGGCGATTTCGAGGACCGACGCGACTCCCGAAGCATCGTCCATGGCGCCGGCGAACACGGTCCTGCCGTTGGTCGGCGCGCCCGTTCCAAGATGATCCAGGTGCGCGGAGAGCAGCACGTATTCGTTTTTCAGGATGGGGTCCGAGCCTTCGAGCCTGGCTACGATATTGGGCGATTCCACCTTCGTGTTTTCGGTGACGGCGGTCGCCATCAGGCTCTTTTTCAGGGCGAAACGGGGCAGCGGTTTTTGCGCGTCGGCCAGAGCCAATAGTTCGGCGAAAGTGTGGCCCGTGCCGGCGAAGAGTTTCTCCGCTTCGGCGGGGTTGAAGTTGGCTGAGAACATCGTGCCGTGCAGATCGGCGAGGGCGGGGTGACGGGCTGCCACGGCGGCATCCCGCGGATCCGCCGCCAGCCGCATGCCCGGCTGCGAAGCGTTGGCGGCGACGCGATCCCACGGGAAATCCATCGACTTGGGCGTGGGGATGGAAATGGATCCCGCCGCGCCGGCATCGGCCAGGGCTTTTTGCAGCGGAGCGGTGCGGGCAAAAGACTTCAGCGCTCCGGGCAGATCGCCGGGCCCTCCGTTGATGTAGACGACGATCTTTCCTTTTAGCGACGCGAAGGGCACTTCGGGCGAATCGAAATCGTCGTAATGGGCTTCGGGCAGGTGGAGACCGTAACCGATGAAGACCAGCGGAGCGGCGATCGACTTCGGCTGTATCGCACGCGAGCTGAGGATGGCGTCGCGGCCGAGTTGGAGAGGTTCCGGGCGGCCGTCGGCAATCAAAGTCATCGAGGAGCGGGCGGCAAGGACGCGGGTCACGTCGAATTTGACGGGCTGGTAGTAACCGTTCACGCCGGCCGGCCGGAGTCCCGCGGAGTCGAATAGCGCGACGACATATTTGGCGGCGCGCAGATAGCCTTCCGAGCCAGTCAGGCGGCCCTCCATACTGTCGTCGGCAAGCGCCTTGACATGCGCCCACCAAGCCTCGCCCGCGGCCTGGTCGGCCGGTGTGACCGGGCGGCCTTGGGCGAGGAGGTGAGGCGCGAGCACACCTGAGAGAACAATCGCGATGACGATGGGACGCATTCGACCGATTCGATGCATGTTGCCTCCAAACGGTTGCCGGCAGTCTCCGAGATTTCTATGATGATAACGCGGCTGACAGGCCGGGAGTCCTGTCCCACGCGACTACCCCTCGCCGCCCGTCGCAATCCACGATTTCGTCCAGCCGCAGAAGCGCTCCCGCAGGATTTGCGCATCGGGGAACAGCACGCGAAGATCGCGCAGGCCGAGCAGGCGCACGTCGCGCAGATAGTGGCCGATATAGAATTGGCGTTGGTCGGGCCGGGCCGGAACCAGCACGCTCCACAAATTCCAGCGCGGAACCAGGCGCTGTTGCCAGGGTTGGGGCAGCCAGTGCACGAGCGGCGTGAGCAGGTGTTGTTCGACGGGAAACCAGCGATTGGGCGTCTGGACCCAATAGGCGCGCCCCACGCGGCGAACCTCGGCGGCAAAGCGCCGCTGCCGATCGATATTGCCGACGTGCTCGATTACCGAATTACTGAAAACCACGTCGAAGGCACCATCGCGAAACGGCAGGGCGCAGCCGTCGGCGGCCACCCATTGCGCGGTCATGGCTTCGCCCGCGCGGGGCATGTTGACGAGCGTCACCCGCGGTTTCACTTCAACCAGGTCCCAGACGTCCGGAGTGCCGCCGATATCGAGCACGCTGGTGCCGGCGGTGATGCCCATGCGGCGCGCGAAGGCGGCCATGCGGCGGCGGCGGAAGCGCAGCGAGACGCGGGAGAAGTCCACCGCGCGCTAACTGACGATCCAGCCATCGGCAAGCTGGATGGTCCGGTGCCCGCGGGCGGCATTGGCTTCCGAGTGGGTCACCTGAATGATGGTGGTGCCTTCCTCGTTGAGCTTCTGGAAGAGGTCCATGATCTCCTTGCCCTGGGTCGAGTGCAGGTTGCCGGTGGGCTCGTCGGCCAGAATCAGCTTGGGGCTGGCAATGACGGCGCGGGCCACGGCCACGAGCTGCTGCTGGCCGCCGGAAAGCTGGTTGGGATAAAGATCGCGCTTGCCCACGATGTGGAAGCGGTCGAGCGCGTCGCACACCAGCGCCGCCCGCTCCGCGCTTTTCACGTTGCGGTAAGAGAGCGGGATATCCAGGTTCTCGTACACGGTGAGGTTGTCGATCAGGTGGTAGCTCTGAAACACGAAGCCGATGTAGCGCTTGTTGAGCTCCACGCGGTCCTTCGGTTTCATGCGGTGGACCAAGTGGCCGAAGAACTCGAATTCCCCGGTCCAGGCAGCGTCCAGCATGCCCAGAATACTGAGCAAAGTCGATTTGCCCGCACCCGAAGGACCCATGATGGTGAGGAACTCGCCCTCTTTGATTTCGAGGTTGATGCGCCGCAGCACATAGGTGCGGCCATAGCCGGCTTCGTAAAACTTCTCTAAGTTTCGCAGGGTAAGCATGATGTCTATTCGTGCCGCAATGCGGCGGAAGGCTCGAGCGCCAGCGCGCGCCGCGCGGGGATGTAACAGGCGGCCAACGCCACCAGGGCGAGCAGCACCGGGACGGCGGCGAAAGTGGTAAGATCGCGCGGCCGGACGGTGTACAGCATCGACGCGAGCAACCTGGTCAGCAGAAACGACGCCGCCATGCCAATGAGAATTCCGATTGCGGCCAGGCGGGCGCCTTCGCCCAGAACCTGGCGCAGCAAATCGCCGGGACGCGCGCCCAGCGCGGCGCGAATGGCGAGCTCGCGGGTGCGGCGGCCGACGTCATAAGAGATCACGCCGTAAATGCCCACGGCGGCGAGCGAGAACGCCACCAGGCCGAAGCCGGTGAGCAAGACGGTGTTGAAACGAGCGCCCGAAACCGCGCGATCCACGATCTGCGCCATGGTACGGCGCTCAGCGAGCGGCTGATCCGGATCGAGATCGTGAACGCGGCGCTCGACGGTTGCCGCCAGCGTTTCCGGCGGCCCTTCGGTTCGCACCACCAGCACCATGGTGGGCGACGGCATCTGGGCGAAAGGAGCGTAAATGGTGGGCCAGTCGTCGCGTTCCACGCGGTCGGGCTTGACGTCGCCTACCACGCCCACGATCTGGCCGGTGCGCGGCGGAACGGTTTCCATCACCACGCGTTCGCCCAGCGGACTGGTTTCCGGCCAAAAGCGGTGCGCCATGGTGCGATTCACCAGCACCACGCGCGGCGCGCCCGCGTTGTCCGTATCGGCAAATTCGCGGCCGGCTTCGAGGGGGATGGCCATGGCGTGGAAGTAATCGCGCGTGACGAAGCGGGTGAGCACCATGGGCCGCTCGCCGGGCGGCGGCGCGGGACGACCGTCGATAGTGAAAATCACGCCCGTGCCGAGACCGGTAAGCGGCAAGGCGTTGACCGCCGCGGCCGCGCGCACACCCGGCAGACCCTTGATGTGCGCTAGCACCTGGTCGAGAAACGCGGTGGCGCGCGCGGGCGTCGCATTCCGTCCGCCGGCCATGGGCAAGCGGTAAGTGAGCACGTTCTGGGAGCCGAAGCCGAGCTCGGTCGCGCGCAGGCGCACGAAGCTGCGCAGCAGCAAACCGGCACCGATCAGCACCACCAAAGCCAGGGCTACTTCCACCACCACCAAAGCGTCGCGCAGCCAGCGTCCCGCGCGCGAACTGGTGCCGGCGCGGCCGCCTTCGGCCATGGCCTCGCTCAAATCGGCCCGGGAGACGCCGAGGGCGGGCGCCAAACCGAACAGAACGCCGCTCGCGAGCGAAATCGCGAGCGCAAACAGCAGCACGCGCCAATCCATGGCGACGAACTCGAGGCGCGGGAATGTGGCCGGCCCGAAATACTTGAGCAGCGAAATGGCCAACCGCGCCAGCAACACGCCCAGAACTCCCCCGGCCAGGCCCAACACGACGCTTTCGCCCAACAGTTGAAGCGCGATCTGCGGGCGCGTGGCGCCCAGCGCCGTGCGAATAGCGATTTCCTTCTGCCGGCTCGAGCCGCGGGCCAAAAGCAAATTGGCGACGTTGGCGCAGGCAATCACCAGCAGCAAACCGACCGCCCCCAGCAGCACCAGCAGCGATTGCCGGACGTCGCCCACCAGCTCATCCTGCAGCGGAAACAAAGACGGACCCCAGCCGTGATCGAGCGCGGGGTTGGAAAGCTCCAGCCCGCGGCCGATAGCATCCATCTCACCGCGGGCCGCGGCCAGGGAGATTCCAGGCCGCAAGCGAGCGAGCCCCACCAGGGTGCGCGCGCCGCCCGAACGAGGGTCGTTGGGATTGAGAACCAGGGGGAGGAAAATTTCGACTCCGGGCTCCTTGACGGCGAAGCCCGGCGGCAACACGCCCACCATGGTGTAGCTCTGGTCGCGCAGGCGAACCGGCTTGCCGGAAATGGCCGGGTCGGCGCCGAAACGGCGCTGCCAAAGCGAATAGCTGAGCAGGGCCACATTGGCGTGTCCCGGCTGGTCTTCTTCGGGGCGAAAAACCCGGCCCACAATCGCCTCGACGCCCAGAAGTTGGAAGAGATTGGCGGAAACGCGCTCGGCTTTCAGCTCTTCCGGTTCCACCCGGCCGTTGGGACCGGCGGTGAGATTGAGGTGGGTATCGGAAATGGCCGCCATCGCTTCGAGCGAGCGGCTCCGGTCGCGCCAGGCGCCGAAATTTGCCGGCGCGACGAACACCTTATACTTCTTGCTGGCTGGATTGCGCTCATAAACCAGCAGCAGGCGGCCGGGGTCGTGAAAAGGCAGCGGTTTGAGCAAGACTGCGTCCACGAAACCAAAAATCGCGGTGGTGGCGCCGATCCCAAGGGCCAGAGCCAGCAAACTAGCCATGGCAAAGCCCGGAGCGGTCCTCAAGATGCGCAAGGCACGAACCAGATCGACGCGCAAGCGGCTCATGGCCTGACAGATTAGCAAATCTTGGCGAACCGCGTCAGCCCGGCGCGCTGATCAGACGTTGCCACCCGTTTCTCCAGGAGCGCAGATGAAGATGCCGCCATTGACGTTGTCGACGTGAATCGGCGCCCCGCCGCGATGCACCTCGACCTTCAGAGTGTGGCCTCCCTGGCCGCGGCTGGCCTTGCCGAAGGCCGAAGTAATGCCGCCGCTGCGGTTGTGGGCGTATACGCTGGCGCTGGCCCCGGCAGGCAACGAGAGACGAATGGCGCCATTCACCGACGCCAGCACGATGGGGCGCGCGCGGTCCAAACGCTTAAAATCGGCATCCACCATGCCGTTCACGGTGGAGAGCTCTACCGAACCCGCCAGGTGCTCGGCCCGGATCGCGCCGTTGACGGCCGACGCTTTCACCGGCCCTTCCACGCCGCGGATCTCCAGACCCCCGTTCACCAATCGGACATCTTCCAGGCGCGCCGAACGCGGAACCATCAGGCGATATTCCACCCGCGTCGGCTGATGGCTGCCGGCATCGTTATATATGGTGCGGATGGAAAGCGTGCCTGCGCCAGGTTCCACTACGATGCGGACATCGTCGGGCCGCGCCTCAACGCCGCGCTTGACCGCCTCCACCAGCACATCGTTGCGGTCCCACGCGGTGATGGTGACGTCGCCATACAGGTTCTGGATGGCGACGCGGCCGCCGGGACCGAGCGCATACATCTGGCGGAAGGCTACCTGCGGAGCGGGCAGCGATCGCGCCGGCATGATAGCGGCGGCGGCCAGGGCGGCCATAATTATCCTCGGGGCCTTGCG
Source organism: Bryobacteraceae bacterium (assembly GCA_049511335.1). Classification (GTDB taxonomy): domain Bacteria; phylum Acidobacteriota; class Terriglobia; order Bryobacterales; family Bryobacteraceae; genus JBEKYD01. Next base: position 14,889 of record JBEKYD010000065.1, read on the forward strand.
CGACGAGGCCATCGCGTCCTCCTTGCTCACTCGCGGCGTTGCTCGCACTGGGGCGCGAGGTCAAACGCTGTGTCCAGCGGTCTCCAGTTTTTCTTCCACGATTCGGCCGTCGAAAAGCCGAATGGTGCGGTCCGCGAACTCAGCGTAGCGGGGATCGTGGGTGACCATGCAGATAGTCGCCCCGGATTGATGCAATTCCTTCAGCAGCGTCATCACCGCCTCGCCGTTGGCCGAATCCAGGTTGCCGGTGGGCTCGTCCGCCAGCAGAATCAGCGGATCGCCTCCCAATGCCCGCGCCACCGCGACGCGCTGCTGCTGGCCGCCGGAAAGCTGCGAGGGGTAATGTTTCATACGGTGCGACATTCCCACCCGCTCCAACGCTTCCTGCACGCGGCGCTTGCGTTCGCTCGACGGCATTCCCCGATAGGTCAGCGGCAGCTCGACGTTTTCGTAGACGGTGAGGTCTCCAATCAGGTTGAACGCCTGAAAAATGAAGCCGATTTCGCGGTTGCGAATCCGCGCCCGCTCGCTCAGCTTCAAGCCGGTTACCGGCTTGCCGTTCAAATAATAGGTGCCGTCGCTGGGCGTATCGAGCAAACCCAGGATGGCAAGCAGTGTCGATTTGCCGCAGCCGGACGGGCCGGCAATCGACAGGTATTCTCCTTTCTTTACGTCAAAGTGGATACTGGACAGGGCGTGCGTCTCCACTTCGTCGGTCACGAATACCTTGCTGACCTGCTCCAATCGAATTAGCGGCTGGGATCCATTTTCCATATAGCGTTTCCTTGAAGGACGAGAATTGCAGCCATTTCGTTCAATTCAATTTGATCCGGTCCGTATTATCGTAGTTCGACATGTCGGACAGAATGACCCGGTCCCCCACCCTCAAGCCGTCTTTCACTTCGATGGTGTTCACCGAGCTGCGGCCGAACGTCACTTTCACCTTGTTGGCATATCTGCCATCCGGTTCCAGCTTAAATAATTGCACCGTCGAATTTTCCTGGCCGTAGGCGGGGCGGCCCACGTAGAGGACATCGTTCAGTTTTTCGAGCTGGATGGTGCCATCCACGCTCAAATCCGGCCGGGCGCCGAGCGGCAGGGCTCCCTTTAGGGCCACGTCCACCGTAATGGTGCCGTTGATCACGGAGTTGTCGATGCGCGACACGTGGCCGTCGATCAGGCCGTTCGAACCCCCTCCCGCCAGGCGGGTATCGATGACCGCGGGCAGGCCGATGGTGATGTCCCTCGCCTGGGTTTCGGGGATCTTCAATTCCGCCTTCAGGTGCGATGGCTGCGCCACTTTTCCCAGGGGCGAACCGGCGGTTACTTTCTGGCCCTCCTCGACCTGAGTCAGCGGCGCGGGCAGTGCTTCCAGCATGCCGTCGAATCCGGCGCGTACTTTGAGCTCGTCCACCTGGCTCTTCTTGAGATCGTATTCGCCCTGGAGCTGATCGACTTTCACCTTGGCTGCGGCAAGCTGAGCCTGATCGGCTTGCGAGTTGATTTCGAGGCGCTTCTTTTCGATCTGGGACTGTTCGAACAATTGCTCCGCCTTGGTGGCGGAGATTTTGGCGTCGATATCGGAGACCAGCCCATCCTTGGCCAGCTTGGCGTCGCGATCCGCCTGCAGCTTGGCATTTTGGTAATCGGCTCCCACTTCGGCGGCCTTGGATTGCATGTCGAGCAGGCCCTTTTGAAGCGTGACTTTCAAGTTGTCGTAATCGGCTTGGGAGGCTTTCAGGGTGTATTGAGCGCTCAGAAGCAGCGTATCGAGTTCAGGGCTGGTCATGATCATGACCACCGAATCGGCTCGGACAGGCGTGCCGGGACGAATCAGGATGCGCTCGATGCGTGCATCGGTCATCGCCGTGATCAGCATGGTGTCTTCCGGCACCAGCGTGCCGAGTCCATTGACCTCGCGAACCATCGGGCCGCGGCGCACCGTATCGGGCCACAGGGTGGACATATCCACGCCGGGCGCGGCCGGCTTCAACCGCCTGACGCCGAAGCTGATTCCCGTGACGGCGCCCAGGGTGAGGACGCCGGTGACGATCCAGCGGATCAGTTTTCTCCTACCGACGTTCTTGCGAGCGATGTCCATGTAAGCTTTCCCGGAGATGAAGATGGCATGGCGCCTGCCATTCCGGGATAACTGTAACACTATGACGCCATAGGCCCCAAAAAGGTTAGGGTGGCCCGGCTGTGTCCGCTTATGGGACAGAATGTGCCGCCGTGGGATCGGAGCGATTACGCACAAATCAACGGTGGGCCCGTAGTTCATGGCACCGCGTCTCCCGCGGACTCGACTTCCGCCCAATCCCGCCGGCCTCGGGATTACGATAGAAGGGTGCGAAACGCCATCTATTCCCTCGTTGCCGCCGCGGCCCTGACCATGCCGGCGGTCGCTCAGGTCAAAATTACCCCTTCGGCTGAGAACATTGCCATCGACATCGACGGCAAACCGTTCACGACCTTTTATATGGCAGGTAAGGATGTCATGAAACCCTACCTGCATCCGTTGCGCGCGGCCAGCGGCACTTATGTCACGCGCATGTGGCCGATGGAAAAGGTAGCCGAAGAAGCTTCCATCGCGAGGCCCGACCATCCGCACCAGCGCGGCTTGTGGTTCGCCCACGACAGCGTCAACGGGCTGGATTTCTGGAACAACGAAGCCTCCTACACCACTCCCAACCGCGGCAAGATCGTGCTGGTCAAAGTGGATAAAGTGATGAGCGGCAAGAAGACCGGCTCCATCGCGGCGACTTTCGATTGGACCGGCCTGGATGGCCACAAGCTACTTACCGAATCGCGGGTGATGACGTTCTATGCCGGCGACAAAGTGCGGATGATGGATTTCGACATTACCCTGACGCCGCTCGAAAAAGTGGTTTTCGGCGATAGCAAGGACGGCGTTTTTGGCATTCGCCTGCGGCCGGTGCTGCAGGAAGACAAGGGCGCCGGCCATATCGAAAATGCCGATGGGTTGAAAGGGGAGAAGGAGGTGTGGGGCAAGCCCAGCAACTGGTGCGATTACTGGGGCACGATCGACGGCGAGAAAGTCGGCATCGCCATCCTGGATAATCCCGAAAACCCGCACCATCCCGTGCGGTGGCACGTGCGCGCCTACGGACTATTTGCCGCCAATTCGTTCGGCGTTTCGACGTTCGACCGGTCGCTGCCCAAGAGCCCCACCACGGTGGAAGCCGGGCAGAAACTGCGCTTCCGCTACCGCGTGATCATTCACCCGGACGACACCGCCGGCGCGGACATCGCGGGGAGGTGGAAGCAGTATGCGGCGGGAAAATAGCGAGGAGCTGTCAGCGACCGGCTCTCAGCATGGTCGCCGCGCTCCTGCAGAAGCTGAAAGCTGACCGCTGACGACTGATAGCTGCGAGTTTCAATCCGGCAGTTTGGGAAAGAAGACCGGGTCGAGGATGCGCCGGGTGAGTTCTTCCATGTTGAGATAGCGATCGCCGTCGCGGTAGGAGGGTTTGCCGCCGGAGAGAATGTCGACTCTGATTTCGAGCGAGTCGGCGCCGTGGTGAACCATGAAGCCGGGGATCTTGGGGTCGATGACAACGTCCACCTGGAGTGCGCCCGTGGGGCCTGCTTTGATGGACTTGCTTTCCGCGATCGTGATGCGGATCTTCGAGGCCAGAAACGAAATATCGGCGGATTCCGGACCGAACGCATCCCGATACGTTTCCACGCAGCGGGAAAGAACCTCTTCAAGCTCGCGGAGGGCCTCGGGCAATCGCTCCTGAATCTCGGCCTCGCGCCGCCGCCGGTCGCGTTCCTCGCCGATGCGCTGCGTCAGCCACTGGAAAGCCGTCGGGGGCGCGGCGGGAGCGGGCGCCGGCTCAGGGGCGGCGATTTTTCTTCGGGTGTGTTCTAGCATGGGGCGGCCGTGCCTGTATCGTCCAATTTTATCGCGCCAGCGCCACCGCCAGCAGCAGCGCCCGCTGGGTGCCGCGCCAGGAATCGCGGGTATCGAAGGTTTCGTTGAGCGAGTGGGCGCCCGTGCCGGAACCGCCCCCGCTGATGGTGATGGCGGGTATGCCGAGATTCATGGGCACGTTGGCATCGGTCGAGCCCTCGTGCAAGGTCTCGGGAATACCGAGGGCGTGCGAGACGGCGAGCGCGGTTTGGACGATGGGATTGTCCTTGGGCGTCTGTCCGGCGGGGCGGACACCCACCAACTCGGCCGAAACCGAGACTGGCCCGCGATTGTGCCAGCGCTGATTCTCTTCCTCCACGGCCGCGTGCAGAGCCGCCTGAAACTTGTCGTCGACAGCTTTGAGCGAGGCCGGATCGGCCGAACGCATGTCCACCTCCATCCAGGCTTCGAATGGAATGGCGTTGACCGACGTGCCGCCGCCCACACGGCCCACGTTGAAGGTGGTCTTGGGCTGGGTGGGTACTTCGAAGGCATCGATTTTGGCGATGGCCCGGCCCATGGCCTGAATCGGATTGGCCATACCGAACGCGCCGTAGCTGTGCCCGCCGGGCCCCTTGAAGGTCACCTTATAACGGTTGCTGCCCACGCCAATGTTGGTGATTCCCAGTCCGATGCCGTCGATGGAAACGAACTTATCGATCTGGCCTTTCAGCGTGACGCCGAACAACTCTTTCATGCCGCGCAAATCGCCCAGGCCTTCTTCGCCCACGTCGGCCACGAAGGTGATGGCGCCGGGCGTTTCGACGTGCGCCTCGTCAAGCGCGGCAATCATGCCCAGCAGAACGGCGAGTCCGCGGCAATCATCGCCGATGCCAGGCCCCTTCAACACCGTGCTATCGCGCGTCACCTTCACGTCCGTGCCCTCCGGAAAGACGGTATCGAGATGGGCGGCAAACACCAGGTTGGGGTGGGCGGAGCGCCCGGGGCGAACCCCGATGACGTTGCCGGCCTTATCGATACGGACGTCATTCAAGCCGTCCCGCTGGAAAAGGCGCTCCAGCTCGCGCCCACGAACTTCTTCATGGAACGGCGGCGCGGCAATCTGGCAGACGCGTATCTGTTCCTCGATCATGCGCGGCTCGTTACGCTCGATGGCGGCAAAGGCCGCGCGGATGGACGCGTCGTTCACCAGGACGGCGGGACTCTGGGCCAACGCGGCTACGGAGCAGGCCAAACAAAGGAGCAAAGTTCGGAGAGAGTTCATAAGAGGTTTATCGGGTGAGGCGGTAAATCAACAGCGCCGTGCGTTTCATCTGGATGGGCTGGCGGCGCAGGTCGATGGTTTCGCCGGGCACATGCGCGCCGGAACCCACGGCGCCCAGCCCGGAGAGAGAGTCCAGAAAGGGCGCGGCAAACGACAAGTCGCCGGCGCCGCGCCTGGCCGGCGGCAGCGCTTCCATGGTTTCGAAATTCAAATCGCGGTTGACGGCGTTGAGCAGGTCGAGCAGGCGCTGATTGCCGGCCGTGGCGGGCATGGAAGGATAGCCCTCCTCGAAACGGATCTCAGCGCCGGCGCCGGGAAGATGCTCGGCCACAATCTGCCGCATCTTTTCGCGCGTGCGCTGGAGCTGCTCGTCGGTAATGGTGCGGATGTCGCCGGAGGCCACGGCCGTACCCGGAATGATATTGGTTTTGCCGGAAGCTGTGCCGGTGTTCTCCTTGGGGTTGTACTCCACGGTAGTCCCGCCCAGCACCACGCTGACGTTATAAGTAAGGTCGGGCTCGCGCAAACGGTCGTGAAAGGCGGTCAGAATACGAGCCAGCTCATAAATTGCGCCGCTGCCCACGCTGGGATTGAAAATGCCGGCGGAGTGGCCGGTCTTACCTGTGGCGGTGAGATGCCAGCTTGAAGCGCTGCGGCGGGCAATGGTGGCGTATTCGTGGCCGCCCGCAACCGTGCCACCTTCGAATTCGAGCGCGACGTCGCTGTTTTTGGCGGCATCCACCAGGTCGCGCCGCGCGATGGAGAGCGGCTCGCCGGGTTTCTCTTCGTCGCCGGTCAGAAACACGGTGATTGATGCGCCGTCCAGCGCTCCGGCCGCCTGCAGAGCCTTGAGGGAATACAAAATGACCATCAGGCCGCCCTTCATGTCGCTCGAGCCGGGCCCGAGAGTCTTGTCGCCCTGCCGCTCGAACTTCTGAAACGGACTGGAAGGCTCGAATACGGTATCCATGTGGCCGATCAGCAGCACGCGCCGGCCACGGGTCCCTTTGCGCACCGCCACAAGATGGCCGGCGCGATGGACTTCATCCATGGGAATCCAGCGGACCGAAAATCCGAGTGCTTCGAAGCGCGGCCGCAGCTCGTCCGCCACCCGCCGCACGCCGGCCGGGTTGAGCGTGCCGCTATTGATGTCCACCAGTTTTTCCAGAAATGCATTGGATTCCACCAGGTTGGCATTGACGGCGGCAGCGATGCGGCTTTCAACGTCGGAGAGCGCCCCGGCGGATAAGGCCAGCGCCCCAGCCGCCGCAAGAAATACTCGTGCAGGGAACCTCATGTATCGAATGGGCCGATGATAGCACGTTCGGCAGGAGGTACCGGGCGTGGCGCCCTGCCTGCCGCGCTGATGACTCGCCCACAACTATGCCCAACGGAGGCGAGGCGGTTCACTGGTAAGATTGAGGCATGTCGACGCTGCTGGAGAAAGCTCTGGAGAAAGTCGTCGCGCTTCCTCAGGATGAGCAGGACGCGATTGCTTCCCAGATCCTGGCGTCGCTGGCCGACGAAGACGCTTGGAAGAAGCGCTTTGCCGAAAAGCGCGAAGTGATCCGTCGCATGGCGCGAGAAGCCCTTGAGAAAGACGAGAGGGGCGAGACGCTGCCGTTGGACGATCTGCTTTGATCCAGTCCCGCACGACCCGGCAGTTTTGGCGTTTGTTTTCCGATTTGCCCTATACGACCGTCTGGTCTGACATCGAATGCACGTCACCGCTGCCCGAACGCGCCCACAAACGCCGAGAGAGCCCGCATCAGGCGGCCCTGATCGAGCGATTGGGGCAGCGGAATCGCGAGCACCGGGCTGTTCGTGCGCGGGTCGCGTGAGACCAGGCTCGAAAGGCCCTCGCCGGCAGGCGCGCTTTTTGCTACGGCGGCCAAGGATTCCAGCAATCGCACGCCGGTTTCGATCAACCCAGCCGCGGCTTGTTCGAATGCCGCCGGTTCGAATGCCGCTGTAGCTGCCGCCGCTGGCTGCGCCGGCGGCGGTGCTGGCGGTGCCACAGCCGGAATGGGAACGGCCTTGGCGGGAGGTTGGTCGATCACGGGTTTAGGCCGCTCGGGTTGTTCGGCGAAGATCTCTTTCACCGCCTGCAGGACGCTCTTTCGTCCCAGCGCGGCGAAACTCACCTCCGCGGTCGGCGAATCGAAGACTCCCGCGAACAGGGATTTTTTCAGCTTGAGCGTTTCCCATACGCGCTCCTCAATACTGCCCTTGGTGAGCAGGTGCACCACGTGAACCGGGTGTTCCTGGCCCATACGGTGAACGCGGCCAATCCGCTGTTCCAGGCGGGCGGGATTCCAGGGAGGCTCGAAATTGATCACCGCGGAAGCTGCTTGGAGGTTCAAGCCAACGCCTCCCGCGTCGGTCGAGAGAAACACGCGGCACTCGGCATCGCGACGGAATTTCTCCATCAGCGCGCCGCGATTGCGCGCCGGGACGCCGCCATGCAGAGAGACGAATCCCACTCCCAGCTTCTCCAGTTCCTTGCCGGCCAGGTAATTCATCCGCTCATACTCGCTGAAGACCACCACCTTGCGGTCTTCTTCCATGGCCAGCTCGCGGACAATCTCGCGAAACTCTTCGAGCTTCGGCGAGTGGTTGGTTTGTTTGTCGAAAAGAAAAGTGGAGTTGCAGAGCATCCGCATGTTCTGCAGGCAGCACATAATCCGCCGCAGGTCGATTTCCGAAAGCCAGCCTTGCCGTTCCCATTTGCGCATCAGTGCGGCCAGGATGTCGTTCTGTTCCCAATACGGCTCGGCCTGCTGCGGGGTGAGGGGAACGTGCAGAATCCGGTCGGTGCGCTTGGGCAGATCCTTGAGGACCTCCTGCCGGGTACGCCTCAGAAGCACCGGCGCCAGTTGATCGTGAATCCGGTCGAGCCCGCGGTAGCCGATGAGGCGGCCGGTTTCGTCCTCCGTGCGGTGCTCGGCCAGGAAGCGAAACGCGGGGCCCAGGCGGCGGCCATCGATGAACTCCACCACCGAGAACAGCTCCTCCAGCTTGTTCTCAAGCGGGGTTCCGGTGAGCACGAAGGCATAGCGGCTCTTCAGTTGTTTCACGGTGCGGGCGGTGGCGGTGGTCCAGTTTCGGATTCGTTGCGCTTCATCGAGGATAATCAGGTCGGGCCCCAGCTCGTGCATGTAGCGCACGTCTTTCAACACCAGTTCGTGGCTGGAAAGGTTGAAGAACTTGGGCGAGGCATAGAGCTCGCGCCGGTGCGGCAGTAACCCGTCGATCACCCGGACCGGAAGATCGGTGAATTTCTCGATTTCGGTTTTCCACTGGTACTTCACCGAGGCTGGAGCGACGACCAGGACTCTCGCAATGCCCCGCCGCCGCCGGAGCAACTCGGCCGCCGCCAGTGCTTGGACGGTCTTGCCTAGACCCATGTCGTCGGCCAGAACCACGCGGCCCCGGCAAGCGGCGAAAATGGCGCCGCGCTCCTGGTAGGGCAGCAGTTTGGTCTTCAGCACTCCATGTAAGGGGTTCTGTCCGCGGCGAATCTTGGCGAGAAGCTGGCGTTCCAGGTCGAGTCCCTCCGCGAGCTCGTTTTCGCGGTCGAGATGCTCCAGCACGTCGCTGTAAATGACCGCTTCCAGATCGGCCTTGCGGAAGGCTTCGATTACCCGATGAAAGCCGCGAAAATGCTCTTGCCGCAGCAACCCTTCCGAATCGAAATACTCCTCGGCCAACTGGCGGAGAGCTGGGGACGGAGAGGCCGGCAGGCGCAGCCGTACGTCGATGGTTTCGCCATATTGTAGAGAAATGGAAGCGCGCGAGCGCGCATACGCCTTGTTTTCGAGGGCATGGCCGTGCCGTTTCCGGAGCCGCAAAAGAAGGGCCTCGATGTGCTTGCAGGTGCCCAAAGTGTTGACCGCGAAGTCCGGGCATGAGCAGTAGTTCTCGAACAGCCCGGGTCCGCGCATAGCGACTCGATACGTCTTTCCGCTGGCGGACTGTACCAGATAATCGCCGTACGGCTCGCCGCTTGGCCGTTCGAGAACCTTGCCGATGGCGTCACGCGCCCGTTCGCGCCGTTCGGCAATCTGTTGTTCGACTAACATGTGGTGGTCTTTCGCTCCGGATCAGGAGCCAGAATAGCAGGGCGCGGGCCATGTGGAGCAGGCGTTTTCGCCTGCAGCCGGCAAATGTGGCGCGCGCACTCGTGCGCACTCCTGATGTCGCCGGCCATTTTCAGGTGGGACGGACGATCGTTTTTTGTCGTCTGTCAGGCTGTTGTGGTTTGGCGAAGGCCTGACAGACCACGAAGAACGATGGTCTGTCCCACCTCTGGGCCGCCCAAACATGGCTCACCTCAAATTCCACGAGATCGGGAGTGCGGAGAACTGTACTCGACGCGGCACGCAAGCGGCGGTTGTGAAGTTAATCTCGCGCCCCTCCTAAGGGTTGACCGTCCCGCATTTAGGTACCTTGCCCAGTTCGGCTCAGATCGGCGCCGTGCGTGCGATTTCGTACAGAATGCTACCATGGAGCTGACGAACATCTGGAGGGCGATAGTGTCTCTCAGCCCATTTTTTTCACGCCTGAGAATCGTGCGCTTCGCCGCCGCGGCGGGATTGCTTGGCTGCCTGCTGGCGGCAGCGCCCCACGGAGCATGGGCGCAAAATCAGTCAAATTACCGCGACCCGCAAGGGCGCTTCACGCTGCGGATTCCGCCGGGCTGGAAAACCGCTCAGATGAATGGCGACGCCGTGCAGTTTTCCAGCGGTTCGGCTTACGTGACTCTGTTAACGCTGTCGTCGAGCGATCCGGACCTGATGCTGAGCTCCATCGCCACCGCGACGGGCAAGCAGTGGAAGAACTTCGCGGAGGCGCGGCGCGGCGATGCGAACTTCGGCGGGCGAACCGGGAAATACGCAACCTATTCGGGTATCAATCCGATGGGCTCGGACTCGTACTTCGAACTCCTCGGCGTGAGCGACGGCTCGCTGACGTTTCTGATGCTGATCTCGGCGCCGAAGGTGGATTTCACGCGCATGAAGGGCGCCTTCGACCAAATCGAGCAGAGCTTCACCCTGACTGCTCCGTCGAAGGCTCCCGGCGGTCCTCCCCCAGGGCCGGCCGGCGCGGTCGACACCGCCGCTCCACCGCCGGCCCCAGCGCGCGCAGCGCGTCCTTCTTCGCCACCGCCACCTTCCACGCGATCCGCGTCCGCACCGGCTGCCGGCAATTTCTACCGGATGAAACTCGTGAAGATCGTGGATGAGCGCGGCTTCGAGCGCCCCATGACGGCGCTGACGCTGTTGATCCCCACCGATTGGCAATTCCAAGGCAGCGTGCAATACGACGCCAAGACCGGGTGCCACGCCAACATCGTGCAATTGGTATTTCGCGCCTCCAGTGCGGACGGGCGCCTGGCCATGGAATTACTCCCCGGCAATACCTGGCAGTGGGCCGACGATCCGAACATGCGCAACATGATGCAGACCAGCAACCAGCAGATGGCCCGCTTCGGCTGGCGCGGTTGCGACATCATGCCGCCCATGACGGCGGACCAATTCCTGCGGCGGAACGTGCTTCCCTCCGCGCGGCGCGGCGCCACGGTAGCGGGTTCCGAGACGATGCCCGACGCCGAAGCGCGAATGCAGGAGGAAGCGCGCGAAGCGCAGCGGATTGCCGCGCAACAGGGGATGCGGGTGAACGTGCGCACCTCGGCGTCGCGGGTCCGCATCGGCTATGCGCTCGGCGGCCAGCCGGTGGAGGAATGGTTTACCGCCATGACGACTTCGGTCGGCATGGCCGGCCCATCGCTCAACATGCGCATGGGCCGCATGGGGCAATCGCTATACTACAGCAGCAGCGCCGATCATGTATTCGGAATGCGCGCTCCCCAGGGCCAATTGGACGCGCAGGAGAAACTCTTCCAGCTTTTGATGGGCACGGTGCGGGTCGACGCCGCGTGGCAGGCGCGCGTGCAACAGGTGATGGCGAACTTGCAGGCGCAGGACAGCAAGGGCGCGGCCGATCGTTCGGCCATCATCGCCCAAGCCGGCCGCGACACCGCCAAGTCGATTCACGATGCCTACCAAAACGCCACCGACAGCCGCGAGCATTCCATGGAAAACTGGAGCCAGTACATGCGCGGCGTGCAGACGTTCCGCAACCCCAACACGGGCGACACGGTGGAGCTGAGCAACCAGTACGGGCACGCTTGGGCGGGTGCGGATGGCACCTACCTGGTGACGGATTCGGCCAACTTCAATCCCAATTCGTCGCTCAATGGAAACTGGACCAAGCTGGAAGCGGTGCAGAGGTAGGAGTAAGGAGCCGCAAAAGAATATGGCCGCCGATGAACACCGATGAACGCCGATAAAAACAAAATTGATTTACCGGCGTTTATCCCCGTTCATCGGCGGCTCGACAACTGATTACCGACCACTGACAACTGATTACTGACAACTGACAACTGACGACTGACAACTGACCACTGACAACCGATTACTGACAACTGATCGCTCCTCTTCACCACCGCGCGGTTTCCGTATACGTTCCGAAAACCTCCCGCAGTGCGTCGCAGATCTCGCCCAATGTGGCATAGGCGCGCACGGCTTCGAGCAGATACGGCATCGTGTTCTCGGTACCCTCGGCGGCTCGTCGTAGTTTATCCAGCGCGGCGGTGACGCGGTCGTTCGAGCGGCGGGCTCGCAGCGAAGCCAGTTTTTGGCACTGATGCGCCGCGGCCCGTTCGTCGATGGCCAACAATTCGATGGGCTGGGCGTCGCTCTGAAAGCGATTCACTCCCACTACCACGCGGGCTCCGGTTTCCACTTCCCGCTGAAACCGGTAGCTGGCCGAGGCGATTTCGCTTTGCGGAAATCCGGCTTCCACGGCCGCGATCATGCCGCCCATCCGGTCGATGGTTTGAATGTAAACGTTGGCGGCGCGTTCGGCTTCTAGCGTCAGGCTCTCCACGAAATAGCTGCCGCCCAGGGGGTCGGGCGTGTTCGCGATGCCGCTTTCGTGGGCCAGGATCTGTTGCGTCCGCAGCGCAATGGTGACGGCCTGTTCGCTGGGCAGCGCGTAGGCTTCGTCGAGCGAATTGGTGTGCAGCGATTGCGCGCCGCCCATAACCGCGGCCATGGCCTCCACCGCCGTGCGCACCACATTGTTATATGGCTGCTGCCAGGTGAGCGAGCAACCCGCCGTCTGGGCGTGGAAGCGAAGTTTCAGGCTGCGTTCCTCACGCGCACTATAGCGCTCCCGCATGGCATGCGCCCAGATGCGGCGGGCGGCGCGGTACTTGGCGACCTCTTCAAAGAAATCGCTGTGCGCGTTAAAGAAGAAGCTCAGCCGGGGAGCGAATTCGTCGATGGCGAGACCGCGTTCGAGCGCCCAGTCCACATATTCGAAGCCGTCGCGCAGGGTGAAGGCCAGCTCCTGCACAGCGGTGGAACCGGCCTCGCGAATGTGGTATCCGCTGATCGAAATCGGGTTGAAGCGCGGCGTCTGGCAGGCCGCGAATTCAATGGTGTCCGTGACCAGCCGCATGGAGGGCCGCGGCGGGAAAATGAACTCTTTCTGCGCGATGTACTCTTTCAGGATGTCGTTCTGCAGGGTTCCCGAAATGCGGTCCCAGCCCGCGCCCTGCTGTTCCGCCACGGCCAGGTACATGGCCCACAGCACGGCCGCCGGCGAATTGATGGTCATGGAAACCGTGACGTCCGCCAGCGGAATGCCGCGAAACAGAATCTCCATGTCCTCGAGCGAACAGATGGAAGCGCCGCATTTGCCGGTCTCGCCTTCGGCCAGCGCGTGGTCGGCGTCGTAGCCCATCAGGGTGGGAAGGTCGAAAGCCACCGAGAGGCCGGTCTGGCCGTGCGCGAGCAGATAGTGATAGCGACGATTGGTTTCCTCCGGCGAGCCGAAACCGGAAAAC
>JBEKYD010000066.1:0-44144 GCA_049511335.1 Bryobacteraceae bacterium
CAGCGCTCAAAGCGGCAATGACGGTGGCCTGGCGATCGTCTAAAGCGAAATCTGTCATATCGTATCGAACCTAACCTCGGCTCCACGATAGCGCGGGAGGGTAGAGAGACCGGGGTGCGGGAAAGGGCGGGAAGTCTGTAGCGCGATGAAAGGGAAGGAGTAAGACAGGTCGAAAAATTCTTCGAAAGCTTGTGACTGGCAACGGCGAGTTACGTTTGGGAGGGGGCAGGCGGCGGGGGGCGGCAGGGATTGTCCAAGTGAAGTGAGCGGAGTCTGCCGGGAGGAACCCGCTCCGAGGGGTCCGATCTCCAAGCTTCCCCCAAACGCGACATTTGGCCCGTGACACCCAGATCCGACCTTTCTCCGAGTGGCGCGTGATCCGACCGGAGCTTCCAAAACCGGATTCGAGGCCAGACGTACGCTGGTTTTCAGGCCTCCGGGTTTCGATTCGCACCGGCTCTGGGAGCCGCAGGCAAACTGGCCTGGCAAGCCGGCCGGAATCCCTTACGTATGTGGGTGGCGACTGCAGCGAGTCTCTGGCGGCGATTCACGAATGGGGATGGACGAACTGCGCAGGGCGCTTGCGAGGCCGGGGCAGGAGATCGTGAATGCCCTACTGCCCGAGCCGGGCGGCTGCGATCCGCCGATTGCTCTGGACGCGTTGCCTACCATTCCGCCACTCGCCGTTAATCTTGTGATGCGAGTTGAATTCCATGTCCTCGGTCGGAATCCCGATTGCCTGAATGCATGCAAGCGCGAAAGGTATGCGGTTTTCCTTCAGCAAAGGCCGAACTGCGGCTTCAAGCTTCCGGGCGTCATCAAGTAGGTCTACTTCCAAGAGTCGAGCCATCGCGAACTCTCGCAGTGTCTGGGGAAAGCAGAGAGATGCCTGAAGCCACGACATCAGTCCGACGGCTCGTCTTGGTAGTCCGACTGGAACAGACGACAGGGCGCTCAGCAGATTTCGCACGTTCTCGACGCTCGGGTCAGCAAGACCAAATCCTTGCAGCCTACGATAGACATGGATGTGCTCTATGGAGTCGATGAGGTTGTAAATATCACCGAGCTTATTTGGCGCTCCAGGGTCCCAGTCGAGGTACCTCATTGAGAAGACGGCGCCATCCACGAGAAGGTGCTTCAGGTGCAATAATTCGTGTGCCAGAATCACGAGTTGGACAGGAGGCTTCAGCCGATACTCGACGCCAAGTTCGGCGAGCGTGGTGCCTTCGAAGTGGACAAGAATCCTCGCACCTCCCTCCCTGGTGATGCGGACGCATCCGCCGTCAGGCTTTAGCAGGTACTCGTGTTCTTGAAAAGGATCATCCCTGTATCGAATGCAGATCTCGCGCTCGCAGTGTGATTCAATTTGGTCAACCAGGGACCGAATGGCGGTGGGAAGTTTGCCGAGCAACTCGGGTTGCATATGTGGACCTTCAAGGGTAACGCGATTCGACCGCGGATTGCCGATGGTACCTGCCCTGGCTTTCGCAGGGCGGTGGATTCGCACGCGCTTGGTCGAGGATCGTGATGGTCAGCGTTCGTGCGGTGCCAGAAACTCCGTCTCAAGTATGACTCTTGGTTCATCGTTCCAGAAAAATGTCCACGAGAGGAGAAAAGGAAACACTTTTCCCTGCGCGGGCATGCTTCCGTCGGCGTGACGCTGCGACATTCTAACCCGCAGACGGTTCACGTATTCTGTGGGATCCTTCTTGTTCGTATACTCCCACGCCCGGTCTTCTACGAGTTGGCAATAGACCTCCTCAAACCGGTGGTATGTACCGGACCAGGACACCGGGAGTTTCACGATGTCATTCTGTTCGAGGAAGTCGCGCAGTTCGGACTCGAACTCATAGAATGTAAACCGACCCAGAACACCCGATACGAACTCCGTAGACAGGGGACCGATGAAATCGCTGCCGACCGATTTCGGCCACTCCTTCAAGCCCTTACGCTCCATAGCCTTGACGCATTCACCATCTACGGCTTTGATTATCCGCTGAGCTCGGGGACCCGTCAACGTCGGGTGAAGAATCCAGTCGCAATGAAACTTTAATGCCTTGTACCTGGCCGATTCCCCAGCGAGTTCGAGCAGATCGCGGATGTCGACCAACATCATTTTCAGGATGTCGGCGTCGATTGTGATTCCAACGGCGAAACTATTCCTCAGACGGCTGGTGATTTTGGCTCTCAACACGTTGTTCATCAGCCTCATTGTAGTCGCCTGTGGCGTTCTGGTCGACGGTAGCCCCCACATGGTCTTCCGGAAATCGCTGCTTCGTGCTCCGAGTAGACCGTCGGCTGCTCGTAACGGGGCGCGCCTTCACGGGAGAAGGAGTCAATTCGCTCGAATTCCGCGGTAGCAGGTGCGTGTTAGGGATACCGAATCTTGACGCGTAAAGGAATAGGTCGCAAAGCTGTGGCAGAAAATCGAATGCGGTTGAGCGAGAACCACCTCGGCTGATCATCTTTATCGGACAATACAGGCGTGATGTAGACGGCGTGATCTTCTTGCGTCGCGTTCTCTACGGCCAAGGTTACGGGCGGTTACGCTGTTACACGACCGGCACGTTAAAGTCGTAATGCGTCCATAAGCGCTACTAGGGATGACGTGCTCCTCTGTGAGGTTATCTTCAATATCACTCTCGCCGAATTCCTTTAGGCAAAGCGGGCAAAGGATTTTGCCCTTGTGGCCAGCGAGCACTGTAGAGAGGTCCGCGGACATCTCGTCGAATTCACGTTTCCGTCGTCGCCACCCGTCGGAGCGCGCTGACAGCCTGAGTCTCTGCCATGGCTTAAAAGATAGCAGGAGGTTAGGAAAGCCGCCAATGACTCCGGCTGGATCGTCGGCCACTCGGACAGCGGTCTAAAATTTCGCAGTCGAGGGCATTTCCGGATAGTTCCGGATCGTCCCGGCCATCGCGCCCCAGGTAGCGCCCCCTCAGATTTCTGGGAACTCTGCGGCGGGCAGGGCCTGAAGGCCACCACGTTTGCGAAATTCGAGAAAACGATTCATGACCGTCCAGGCGCGTTGCCGTACCTGATAATACATTGGGTCTGGGCGCAACAACTCCTGCAGATTGCCGTGGCGGGGCTCCGTCGACACCTGAGAGATGAGCTGTAGGTATGGCTCGCTGATTCTTAGGGCCGCGCGGAACTCTGTCCAACGACGCTTCGAGTTCCGTTCGTTCGGGACAACGAGACGTGCCATTGCCTCGATGGCCCGCGCGCTGTTAACGGGCCACAGATAGGGCTGCTGAAGCGTCGATGTGAGCGTATGGAGGATTTCGGACACCTCGAAGTCTATAACCTGCGAAAGCAGATCGGTCGGCGCGATTGTGCATATGTTGGCTAGAGAAAGATCTTGGGCCTGGATACGGAGGGACGTCCCGTCTGGATCGATGAAATCCTGAAGAGTTGTCGTGTAGCCGTTCCCGCTAGTGAAGGCAACAACATCGACGAGAGCTCTCACGATGTGGAACACATGGAGGTGTAGCATCTCGAATTCGGACTGATCGTACCGATTGAGTTCGCAATCGACTGTAACCTTCGAGTCTCTTACGTCGACCCGAAGATCTGCGGTCAGCCCTGAAGCGTAGCGGAACCCAAGCGGGGGGAGATTATGCAGTTGCAGGCCCCGGCTTGGCAAGACCATCCCAAGGAACTTAACGGTCGGCATCCCTGCAATCCTAGCAAAGTGTTGTCGGGTCGTTCGGCAAAGCGACGTCGGACATAAGACCCGATTCTCACCTGTTCCAAATGCACAGTGCTAAAGAGGGCGGCCAAATCTGATGACGAGCAAGTGCACTGTTCCAAACGGGCTCCGGCGAGATGATGCCCATAGCCCGGAGTGGATCGTCGGCGACTCGTACAAAGCTCAGATTGATCCCGCAGCCCGCAGCCCCCAGCGGCCTCGCAATTGGCCGGCGTTCGAGGAAGTGAGGCACCGGATTAATCTCGCGAAGTCCGAGTGCCAGGCCTTACGCCCCTTGTTCCCGGGGTGCGACGCCTCTGAGCGAGTCCCCTGGATGAGCCCGGCGGCGGCAGCTTCCACAATTGCATCCCGCTTGGCGTTCCGGGGACGCAGGGACGCAACTACCCCAGCTTCGCGATTTCGGTGCGTGTCGCTTCAGGCCGTCCGGCGCTACGGGCCAGCGTGGTACACTCATTCAAAATCTGTCATCGACATCGAGCAAAAAAGAGGTATCCGCATCATGCGACCCACCATCGCTTTGACCGTTCTTATCGTCATGGCTGCGTTTCATGCCCCGGCACAGCGGCGTGGCGGCGGCGCCGCTCTGCCGCAGAATCTGACGTTCCGATTCATGGGGCCGGCGGTGGGCAACCGCATCTCGGCCGCGGCGGGCATTCCCGGCGATCCGAGCACCTACTACGCCGGCGCGGCTTCCGGCGGCGTTTGGAAGTCGACCGACGGCGGCAAAAGCTGGGCGCCGATCTTCGATAGCCAACCCGTGCAGGCCATCGGTTCGCTGGCCGTGGCGGCGAGCGATCCCAAAATCGTCTGGGCCGGCACCGGCGAAGCCTGGGCCATTCGCGATGTTGACATGATGGGCGATGGCATCTACAAATCCACCGATGCCGGCGCCACCTGGCAGCACATGGGCCTGGTCGAGACCGGCCGCATCGGCCGCATCGTCATCCATCCCACCGACCCCAACGTGGTCTACGCCTGCGCCGCGGGCCGCCTCACCGGA
This sequence comes from Bryobacteraceae bacterium, assembly GCA_049511335.1. GTDB lineage: Bacteria > Acidobacteriota > Terriglobia > Bryobacterales > Bryobacteraceae > JBEKYD01. The sequence continues at coordinate 4,713 of JBEKYD010000066.1, forward strand.
CCGCAGCCGGAGCGCGGCGTCTTCAAAACCACCGACGGCGGCCGCACCTGGGAGCGGTCGCTGTTCGCCGACCCGAACACCGGCTGCAGCGGCCTCGCCATGGACGCTCACGATCCCAACACCCTCTTCGCCGGCACCTGGCAGGCGGAGATGCATACCTACGGCATGTTCAGCGGAGGGCCCGGCAGCGCGGTCTACGTCACCCATGACGCCGGCGCCCATTGGAAAAAGCTCGAGGGCCACGGCTTGCCCCATTCGCCGGTCGGGAAGATCGACGTCGCCATCGCGCCCACCAACTCCAAGCGTGTGTATGCGCTCATCCAGACCGCGGATCAGGGCTCCATCTGGCGCTCCGACGACGGCGGCGAAACCTGGACCGACGGAAGCTGGCAGCGCGCGCTCATCGGCCGCGCCGGCTACTACATTCGCCTGGCGGTTTCCACCTCCAATCCCGATGAGGTCCTGGTGGCCGATTCCAGCTTCTGGCTTTCGACCGACGGCGGCAAGAGTTTTCAGGAGAGGCCCTGGGGCGGCGACACCCACGACATCTGGATCGACCCCAAGGACAGCAAACGCATCCTGGTCACCCACGATGGCGGCATGTATATGACCACCGACCACGGCGCGACCTCTACCCGCGTCACCCTGCCCATCGGCCAGATTTACCACGTAGCCGTGGATAACGACGTGCCCTATCGCATCTACGGCAACATGCAGGACGACGGCACCATGCGCGGCCTCAGCACCACCCAGGAAGCCGGCCCCAACGTGCCTGGACAGACCCAGGGCGGCCGCGGGGGCTACGGCGGGCGCGGCGGCTTCGGCGGCGTGGGTGCGTGGGAACACACGCTGGGCGGCTGCGAATCCGGATTCACCATCCCCGACCTCACCGATACCGACATCGTTTGGGCCACTTGCTACGGCAACGAAGTCACCCGTTACGACGCGCGCACCAAGCTGGCCCGCTCCGTCAGCCCGTGGCTGCATACCCTCGATGCCGCGCCCAACCAGGTGAAATACCGCTGCCATTGGAGTCCGCCGCTGGCTATCGATCCCTTCGATCACAACGCCGTCTATTACGGCTGCCAGAAGATTCTCCGCACCACCAACGGCGGCATGAGCTGGAGCGAAGTGAGCGGCGATCTTTCCACCCAGGACCCCAAGTTCAACGTTTCCTCCGGCGGCATCGTGGGCGATAACCTGGGCCAGTTCTACGGCGAGGTGGTGTTTTCGATCGCGTTTTCGGAAATCCGCGAGGGCCTGGTTTGGGCCGGCACCGACGATGGCAAAGTCTGGTATTCGAACGATGGCTCGAAGACCTGGACCGACGTCACCGAGAACCTGACCGGCCTTCCGGAGCGCGGGGTGATTTCGAAAATCGAGCCGTCGCACTTCGATCCGGCCGCGGCCTATATTTGCGTCGATTTCCATCTGATGGACAATCGCGACCCCTGGATTTTCAAGACCGCCGATTACGGCAAGACCTGGACCAAGATCAGCGGCGATCTGCCCACCGGCCATCCCCTCGATTACGCCCGCGTGGTGGCCGAAAACCCCAACCGGAAGGGCAATCTGTTCGCCGGCACCGGCAACGCGCTCTTCTACACGCTCGACGACGGCGCGCATTGGAAACAGTTGAAGGATGGTCTGCCGGGGGCGCCGGTCTCCTGGATCGTGGTGCAAAAGCAAGCCCACGACCTGGTGGTTTCGACCTACGGCCGCGGCTTCTATATCATGAGCGACATCACCCCGCTCGAGCAGGGGCTGATGGAACCGGCCAATACCGCTCCGGTCACGCTGGTGGCGCCGCGCCCGGTGTATCGCCTGTTTACCGGCGCAAGCGCCGGGATCTCTTATCTGCTGAAGTCGGCGCCGAAATCTCCCCTCGATCTCGAAATTCTCGATGCCAAAGGCGCGCCGGTGAGGAAGCTTCCCGCGCCCGCCAATGCCCACGTGGGTCTCAACCGGGTGGCCTGGGATCTGCACTACGAGGCGCCGCGCCCGGTGGCCCTGCGCACCACGCCTCCCGAGAATCCGCACATTTGGGAAGAGCCGCGCTTCGAGAAACAGAATACGCGGCCGATCACGCACTGGGGTTTGGCCGAAGCCGAAGTCGGGCCGATTGCCGCGCCCGGCGATTACACCCTGAAGCTCACCGTGGATGGCCAGAGCTTCACCCAGCCGCTGCGCATCTTGTTGCCGCCCGGCAGCCACGGCACCGAAGCCGATATTCAGGCGTCGGTCCGCCTGCAGCTCAAAGTGCGGGACGACATCTCGACCGCCGCCAACATGACCAATCAGATCGAGTGGATGCGCCGCCAGCTCGCCGATGAACAGAAGACCGTGGCCGGCAAGGCCGAATTGTTGAAGGCCATGGACGACATCGACAAGAAGTTGCAGACCGTGGAATACCAATTGATCACCCGCGCCGACGCCTTGAGCGACGACAAGTATTTTCAAACCGCCGATAAGCTCTACCTGAACCTGATCTGGCTGAACGGCGAGATCGGCACGGGCGCCGGCGATGTAGCCGGCACGGCCGATTACGGCCCGACAGAGACCGCCGTGGGATTGGTGCTCGGCCTCGAAAAAGAATTGCAAAACGTTCAGGCGCAATACCGATCCATGATGGCGAACGACGTTCCAGCCTACAACCGCGCCATCGCCGGCAGCGGATTGAAGCCCCTGAAGACCGACGACGCGCCGCCCCCACCGCCGCGCACCGGCGGCCGATTCGGCGGATAAGCGGTACCGTCAGTAGGGCGGACCCCCTGGTCCGCGCGGGACGCCCTCGTCCCGCTCTTCTCCACAAGCACCAAGCTCCGCTCACCGGCGAAGAGCCAGCCGGGGGGCCGGCCGGGCTCTGGGGCGCGTAGTCGCGCACGAGGTCTATCACATGATGGCCAAGACCGCCCAGCACGGAGCGAACGGGGTGACGGTGCCGGCGCTCTCGGGCGCCCAATTGATCGCGGATTCGCTCGATCTGGACGAACCTTCCGCCGCCGCCCTCCAATCCGCCGGCCGCTAATGTTTTCGTGCGCCCCTCCGGCTCCGGAAAGTTTCTTCGAGACCGGCCAGTGGCTCGAATCGAGCTCTCGTCCTTCGCCGCCGCGATCGCTGCCGGAATTGCTGCAATTTGAGGAACATCTTCGGGGAGGCATCCGTACGTCAAAGTGGAGAGCAAGAATGTACTGCACGAAATGCGGCCTCGAATTGCGACAGGTTGACCGCTTTTGTTCGCGCTGCGGCAGTAGAACAACCCTGGAGACGCCGATAATCGGCCCGCAACCTCTGATGCTTGACAAGCGTAACAAGAAGCTTGCCGGGGTCTGTGCCGGTTTTGCGAGGTATTGTGACGTCGACGTTACTCTCGTAAGAGTGCTCTGGCTTGCGATGGCGTTTTGTACCGGAGTCGGATTCCTAGCCTATCCCGTAGCTTGGATCATCATGCCCAGCGACGCTGGCTACCAGGCGCACGCGGCTATGGCGCGAGAGCCGCAGACAAGTTAAGGAATCTATCGGCAGCCCAGGGGAAGGACGCCTCTCCCTTCGACAAACCCGCATACTAGAAGGGATGAACACGGAACTATCGCCGTTCGAACTCACCTTCCCGGTGGAACCTGCCGACATCGACGAGCTTGGCCACGTCAACAACGTCGCATACCTGCGGTGGGTGCAGGACGTTGCTGTCGCCCACTGGAGGGCCATCGCATCCGTCGAGGACCAAGCCAAGCTCCGCTGGGTGGTAGTGCGCCACGAGATCGATTACAAACATCCGGCCTTTTTGGGTGACGGGATAGTCGCGAAAACGTGGGTGGGGACCGCGAGCCGGATCCGCTTCGAACGGCATACGGAACTGCTGCGAGCCAGCGACCGCTCCCTGCTGGCGAAGGCTCGCACTCTGTGGTGCCCCATCGACGCCGCCACCGGCAAGCCCGCCAGCGTCGGCCCCGACGTGCGTGCCCGCTTCTCCGTGGCGGAAGAGCTCTAGCGCGGCAACCTGACTCAAAAAACCAGGCTCTGCGTAACCTTTTCCTCCAGCGACAGTATAAGCCAGGAGATGAAACAGGGCTTTCCTGCAGTAGCGGCGGTGTCCTGGCCCCAAGAACCTGCCAGAATAGTCGCCCGTCGACCCGTGCTAAGGCTCGGCGGAACTTTGAAGACACTGGCTTCGTAGAATCAAAAGGCGGTCGAATGCAGAATCTGCTGGCAACTTTCCGATACACCATGCGGCAGTTCCGGCTGTCGCCGGTATTTACAACCTCCGCCGTACTGACGCTGGGTTTGGGTATTGGCGGAACCACCGCGATCGGCACCTTGATCCATGCGGTCATGCTGCGTTCCCTGCCGGTTTCGGATCCCGCGCTTCTTTATCGTATCGGCGACGGCGACGATTGCTGCGTGGAGGGCGGACCGCAAGACCGGTGGGGGATGTTTTCGTACCCCCTTTATGAGCGTCTGAAGGCAAAAACGCCGGAATTCGAACAAGTAGCCGCCTTTCAGGCCGGCGGGGCCCGTTTGAGTGTGCGTCGGGAAGGCACCGCCAACGCCGCCAAGCCGCTGCGCTCCGAGTACGTGACCGGCAATTATTTCGAGACGCTCGGCGTGAGGGCATTTGGCGGGCGCGTGTTTACGCCCGAGGACGACCGGCCCTCCGCTCCTCCCGTGGCCGTGATCAGCCATCACATCTGGCAGGCGGACTACGGCGCCGATGCCGCGGTGGTGGGTTCTACGTTCGCGATAGACGGACATCCCTTCACCGTGGTCGGCGTGACGCCACCGGGATTCTTCGGTGAAACTTTGCGCAGCGATCCGCCCGATATCTGGGTTCCCGTGCACCAGGAGCCCACCATCGCCGGCGATGGAACACTGTTGCATCAATCTCTCGCCGCATGGCTGCGCGTCATCGGCCGCTTGCATCCGGGTGCTTCCACCGCGGGCATGGCGCCACGCCTGACCGGAATCCTGCGGCAGTGGATGCAATACGATTCCGGCTATCCGTCCAACTGGATGCCGGACGTAATCCGCATTCTTCCCAAACAATCCATCAATGTGGTTCCGGCGGGAGCCGGAGTCGCGGAGATGAAGGAGGAGTACGGCCGCAGTCTCCAGATTCTGATGGCGGTTTGCGCGATGGTGCTGCTGATTGCTTGCAGCAATGTCGCCAACCTGCTACTGGTTCGCGCGGTCGCGCGCCGCAGGCAAACGGCCCTGCGCATCGCCGTCGGGGCCAGCCGGCGGCAAATCGTCTTCCAGGCCCTCCTCGAAAGCATTCTGCTGGCCATCGCTGGGGGGATTGCCGGGCTGATCATAGCGGCCGCGGCCGCGCGTCTGTTGCTGGCGCTGGCGTTTCGGAGCTCGCACTTTCTCCCCATCACCGTCCTGCCGTCGCCGATTGTGCTCGCATTTGCTTTCGCGGTGTCTTTGCTTACGGGGATTCTCTTCGGCGCTGCTCCAGCCTGGTTTGCCACCCGAACCGATCCGGTGGAAGCCTTGCGCGGTTCAGGCCGCAGCACATCCGATCGTTCCGGGTTCACCCGCAAGGCACTGTTGGTCGTGCAGGCCGCCTTGTCCGTCGTCCTGGTTGCCGGCGCCACCATGCTGGCGCGAAGCCTCGACAAGCTCGAGCACCAGGATTTCGGTTATCGGACAGACGGCCGCATAGTGGTTTCGCTGAACAGACCGCCAGCTACTTACACGCTGCCGAAGCTGGAAGCGCTCTATCGGCGGCTCGAGGAAAGCTTGAACCGGCTGCCTGGCGTGAAAGGATCGGGTCTTGCCCTGTACAACCCGCTGACTGACAACTGGGGCGAGCTCATTCTCGTGTCCGGCCATCCCGCGCCCAAGATGAGCGAACAAGCCGGCGCCTCCTGGGACCGGGTAAGCGCCGATTATCTTCAAAATTTCGGTATCGCGGCAATGCGGGGGCGGAACTTTACCAAGGCCGACAACGAAACCACGGCGCCGGTCGCGATCGTCAATGAGGCTTTCGTGAAGCGCTTTTTCAAGGCTGGCGAAGATCCGCTCGGGCAGCACTTCGGCCTCGATCTTCCCCAGAACGCCGATACCTTCCGGATTGTCGGGATCGTGCGCGACGCGAAGTTCGCGGGCTGGGGCCTGACCAGGCCGGCGCGGCCGATGTTTTACGTGCCTCTGGCGCAAAACGTCGATTACCGGGACGACCTCATGAAGAGCTAGGCAAGGCTTATTTCATGCTGAGGAACGCGCCCCAGCAGGCGACGCCGGCGGAGCTGGGCTATGGAACCGAGTCCCTGACGGTTTTCGTGGACGATGTTGACGCGCATTTTGCTAGAGCGAAGGCGGCCGGCGCGACAATCGTCGAGGAGCCGCACGAAACGATCTATGGCGAATGGCCCAGTACGCGGCCACGGATCTGGCGGGCCATCATTGGGTTTTCTCCCGTCACGCGAGAGACGTGAATCCGGCGGAGTGGGGTGCGAAGGTGGCGGGGTAAACCGTCAATTAGGACAAGCTAAAGCATGCCCCACCGGGTTGACTTCGCTAGTTCTCCGTCGGCGTCTTCTCGATGCGATCCACGATCAGGATTTCCATGGGCGCTTTGCGCGGCTCCAGCTTCAGGCCATACTTCTCGACCGAGGTGTAGATGGTAGCGGCGCCTTCCGACGGTGCGTCCGCGGGCATGGAGCCGCCGGCCATGCGGACCCCGCCTCGCATCGCTTCGGGCGAGAACACGAGATCGAAATCGTACTCGCCTTGGATGTTCGTCATATCGACGACGGGACGCTCCGAAAACCGCGATATCATTTCCGCCAGACCGGCCAGCGTGGTCGCGGAAGCCTTCAGGTGGACACCGGCCGGATCCATCTGAATGGTCTGCATCTGGCCGCCCCTGCCTCCGCCCGGACCCGCGGCCGCGGCGCGATCATCGGACGGATTTTCAGCCGGTTTCAGCTTCGCGCCACCCTTAGCCGCCACCAGCGCATAGATGGCGTGGTCCTTGGTTTCGCGGTGCAGCGTCAGCTTGAAGCGCTCCTCGAGCAGCGACTGGAGCATTTCGGGGACCTGCTCCTTGGACGACCCGGCGGGCAGCTTGGCCGTAATATCGAAGCGGGCGGAGTCGATCCAGTCTGGCCCCTCCACCTGGAACTCCTTCACCCGGTACGCGTTGCGGATGCAATCTTTCAAAGATACGTTGCTGTAGCGCAGCATGCCGTCGTCGGAGCTCATATTGATCCGGATCTGGCCCATCGGCGAGGGCTGCGCGGGTTTGATCGACGCCACTTCGAACGCGACCTTCTCGGCCGGCTGTTGCCCGAACGCCGCGCCAAACGGAAGCAGAACTAGAATCCACGATTTCATGCTTTCAGCATGCACCGGCTGGCGTGTTCCGTGCGCAAAATGTGTGTAAGGAATGTAAGGGCGCGGGCCTACCTAGATGGCCAACTTGTAACCGGCGCCTTTGACCGTCAACAGGTACCGCGGATACCGGGGATCGGCCTCGATTTTCTTCCTCAGCCCCGCAATGTGCACATCCACCGTGCGGCTCAAGGTATCGCCCTGGAGACCCCAGACGTTTTCGAGCAGTTCTTCGCGCGAGATCACCACGCCGCGCCGCGCGATGAGATACTCCAGCAGCCGGAACTCCACCGGCGAGAGCGTCAACAGCTTGCCCTCGCGCGTCACCTCATGCTTGCGCAGATCGACGCGCACCGCGCCGAACTCGGCATGTTCGGGGCTCACGGCCAAAGCGGCGCCGGACCGCCGCAGCAGCGCCTCGATGCGCGCCATCAATTCCATGGGCTCGCAGTTCTTCTGCACGTAATCGTCGGCGCCCAGCTTCAACCCCACCACGCGGTCCACCACTTCGCCGCGGGCAGTGAGCATCATCAGCGGCGCGTTCACTCCGTCGCGGCGCAGGTCGCGGCAGATATCGAAGCCATTCCTGCCGGGCAACATGATGTCGAGCACGATCAGATCGAACGATTGCGCCCGGGCCGCGTCGTATCCGGCCGGCCCGGTCTTGGCCCACTCCACCTGGTAACCTTCCGACTCCAGCCGGTCGATGGTGCCCACCGCGAACGCGGTTTCATCCTCCACGAGCAGAATGCGTTTCATACCGGTAAATGCATGGTGAAGGTGCTGCCGCGTCCCGGTTCGCTCTGGACCGTCACGCTGCCGCGATGGGCTTCGGCCGCGCTGCGCACCAGGCTCAATCCGAGGCCGGAGCCGGGAATCTGCGCCTCGATGGCGGCTCGCCCTCGGCAAAACGGCTCGAAGATTTCCGCCTGGTCGGCCGGGTCGATCCCGGCCCCGCGGTCTTCCACGCCGATCCACACTTCTTTGCGGTCCGAGGAGTAGCCGGCACTCACGCGAATCCAGTGCCCGCGGTCGGCGTGTTTCCGCGCGTTGCTCAGCAGGTTGTCGAATGCCATGCGGAGCAGCTCCCGGTCGCCCGATACCGGCGGCAGATCCGGAGCCAGTGCGACTTCGACCTCGAATCCGGCCCGCGCCAGTTCTTCCCGCCGCGCGTCGATCGCTTCCTCGATCAGGCTGCGCAAGTCGATCTGGCCGCCCGCCCGCCGCCGCAGGCCGGAGTGGATTCCGGCATATTGCAGGCTCTGCTCCACCATTTCATTCAGCCGCCGGCTCTGCTGGTGGATCAGCTCACCGTACTGCTTGACTCGCTCCGCGCCGGTCACCAGGCCATCCGCCTGGTTTCGCGAAAGCATGGAGATGGCCGAGACCGGCGTCCGCAGCTCGTGCGAAACGCCGGCCACGAACCGCATTTTCTGATCCGCCAACCGCTCGGTGCGCCGCGCCGCGATCACCAGGAACGCGATGGCCGCGAGCAGCAAGGACTCGACCGCGAGGCTCAGCAGCAGATCGCGTCGCCGCCTCTGGTCGAATGCGGCGACCAGCGGCATACCCTTGTGAGCGATATCCAATTCCCAAATGCCCGGGCCGAACAGGTCCGCCAGCGCCGTGCCCCCTCCTTTGGCGGTGGCTTCCACATTCTGCACGAACACCATGTGCCGCCGCGCCGGAAGGGCCGCGGCCGGCAGCTTGGAAAGCTGGAGCGGGCCTGGAACCGAAAAAAATGGTTTGCGCAAGTCGGCGCGTAGCGGCGCCCCATAGAGCGTGTCGCGTGGCCCTTGGAGCGAAACCACGGCGAAATCGTATTCGGTCGCCGCCGTCGGCCCGAAACTCTGACGGACCAGTTTCGGGAAGAGCGTGTCCCGCAAGTAAGCTTGGTCCATCGGCGCTACAAAACAGCGGTCCTGGCGCCATCGGAAGGTTTGCATGATGCGGGTTCCGGAGGCGCCGCGGTTCTCCGCGCTGGCGACGTCGTAAAGCGAAACCGTCAACGCCGGCGGCCGCTCGATGACGAGCTCAGCGCAAGGCGGGCCCGAGATCCATGCCGGCATCCGGGCCGGCTCGAAACGGCCATCGGCGCTGAGCCGCCGCGCTTTCGGCGCCCCTTGCGGTGGAACGTTCAGGTAGTACAGCTCGCCGATCGGCTTGGGGAGCCCGGTGAGCCGCTGGCCGGATTCGAGCGCGGTCCGGGCGTCATTTTGCAGGAAGTCCGCGGCTTGCCGGACGACTTCGTTGAACTCGCTGGCGAACAGCGAGGCCGCCGAATCGAGATGTTCTCTCTCGCGCTGGGCATCGGCTGCCGCCACCCGCGTCGACCACCGGTACTGGACGACGGCAAGCGCGCCCAGCAACAGCGCCAGCGCGGCGCAGGTCGCGAGAAGAATGCGGGAGCCGAGCGGTCTTCCCATTCATCTGCATTCTAGCCCGAGTGCGTAGCGCCGGTGATCGTGTCGCCGGCGCGCCATCAAACCCATGTTGTCACCGAGCCAAATGCTATGCTGAGCGGAAAGGTGCGAACGGGCCTCGGAGATTTAGAAGCGGGCGCTTGCCATCTCTGGTACTGGCGCGTGCCGGAGCGATTCGGCCGGCCACTGGATAAGCTAGAGCGGCAGTTCCTGGACGCTTCCGAGACGGAGCGATATGCGCGTTTCCGCGTCGCGCCGGCTGCGCACATATTTCTGGCCTCGCGCATTCTGCTGCGAACCTTGCTGTCGCGCTATTGGCCGGCGCGCCCGGAGGATTGGCGCTTCGCCGTGAACCAGTGGGGCCGGCCGCGCGTGGCCGAGCCGGCCGAGGCCGCGGGTCTTCACTTCAACCTCTCGCATACCGGCGGGCTGGTGGCGTGCATCGTCGGAGGACGGGAAGAATTAGGTGTGGACACGGAAAGCACCCGGCGGCCGATGACGGATCTCATGCAACTCGCCGGCCGCTTCTTCGCACCCACCGAGGTAGCGGCATTGCGCGAGACCGCGGACGATGAGCGGCGACAGCGCTTCTTCGAATTCTGGACGCTGAAGGAGTCATATATCAAAGCTCGCGGCATCGGCCTGAGCCTGGGCCTTTCCAGTTTCGCCTTCACGGTTACCGGCGATCGAGCCGCGATCGCTTTCGAGCCGGGTTTCGACGACGATCCAGCGGCGTGGGATTTCCGCTTGTTCCGAATGGACGATTATCTGATTGCCACCGGCGTAGGGCGTGAGGGAGGCGAACCAGCAAGTGTGGTGATGGCGGATGCGAGGGAGTTACTGGCTGGGTATTGACGTCTGCAGATTAAGGCTAGCGATCTGGACCAAACTGGTGCGTAATCGACGGGCGCCGGCAACCGCTCCTTGACAGTCGCGGCTCCGACTCGGTACCTCGCGTCTTTGAGTTAACGGATCGCAGCTCGAGAATGCGCGGGTCAGAGCCGCGACCGTCAGGGAGCGGTTGCCGGCGAATACGTTGCTGGACGTATGAAGTGGTGAACTTAACGTTGCGGCGGGGCTATGTCTCTTCTCGCCGATGTCCAGCCATGGGCGTGGACTCGCCGCGCTGTACCTTCGTTTTGACGCGGTCGAGCAGATCCATGCCCGCCCCGCCGGGCGAGAAATCTCGCTCGATTTGGGCATCCCACTGAAGGCGGTCCCGTTCGGAAAGCCAATCGAGAAGGGCAGTCTGCTGTTCGCTCGGCAGCCCCTCGATCGCGTGCTGGATATCGGCCACGTCCATATCGGTATAATACCTCGGAGCGGGCCCCCGGCCCAGTGCAAGCGGCACAAGCCGCCTTCCGGCACGGAGTGTTGCTAATCCGCTTCCGTCTACTTCTCTCGCAACTGTCCCGCCAACGCTTTTAGCTGCTCCGGCGTAACTCGCACTTCCCCATCCGCCGTCAGCCACAACCGCCGTTGTCCGCCATCGCGAAAGACCAAGCTGCGGACCTGGGCCGCGCTGCTGACGTCGGGCGGCAAGGCGGGCACGGTTGCCGCTTTGGCGAATGCTTTTTCCACGCTGCCGCGGATTTTTTCCCGCAGCGTATCGCCCAGCGAGCCGGATTGCAGCGCTTCTCCCAGGCTGCCATCGGCGTCGATGTTCTTGACTTCGGCATGCAATGCCGGCGAGTTGGAATCCACTGGTTCACTGATGGTGGCAGCCTTCCACTGGCTGAAGCCCGTGCTAGCGGCTTCTGACTTCTGACTTCTTAGCGATATACTGAGCGCATGTCAAAGTGTTCCTTCGCACTTCTGGCGATTGCATCGGCCCTCACGGCTGCCGGCGCCGACCGGCCGCCCATCGTCGGCGTGGCGCACATCGGACTGAAGTCGCCGAGGCGTTCAGCTTGGACAAGCCGAGCGGCGGCCTAATGCTCACGTATTTCAAGGTGAACGATCGTCAATACATCGAGATATTTCCGGAATTGAAGGACCCCGCCGAAGACCGGCTCTCTCACATTGCCTTCGAGACCACCGACGCCCGCAAGCTGCGGGACTATCTGGCGGGCCATGGCGTCAAGGTTCCGGACGAGCTGAAGCCGGGCCTCGACGGCAATCTGAGCATGATGGTCCAAGACCCGGATGGGCACAACGTGGAATTTGTGCAGTATATGCCAGGCTCGCCGCACAGCCGCAGTTTCGGCAAGTTTCTCCCCGACACGCGAATCTCCGAGCACATCATTCACGTGGGCGTGACGGTGAAAGACCGTGCCGCGGCGGACAAGTTCTACAAAGACATTCTGGGCTTCCGCGAAATGTGGCATGGCGGCATGAGGGACGACCGCACGGACTGGATCGATATGGTTGTGCCGAATGGCGCCGACTGGCTGGAGTATATGTGCAACGTCGTCAACCCGTCGCCGAAGACGCTGGGCGTGATGCACCACCTGGCTCTGGGGAGTTCCCAGCGTGGACGCGGGCTATAAGAAGCTACTGGACCGCGGCGTGAATCTCAACGGCCAAAAGCCCAAGATCGGCCGCGATGGCAAGTGGCAGCTAAACCTCTACGACATCGATTTTACCCGCACCGAGTTGATGGAGCCGAAGCCGGTCGAGAAACCGTGCTGCTCGGAATTCATTACGCTCAAGCCGTAGAGGCAAGCAGGACCGATTGACAATCGGTCCGCAGGTTGACAACCTGCCCCACAAGTACCCGTGCGGCTACTGCGCCAGTCCCTCCGACCAAACCCACGGCGCCAGGCGCAATAGCGCGGTCGAAAGCGGCGGGGTGCCGATCACGATGGCGGCGGTTTGGTCGCTCGTCACGAAGACCGGGTGCTGTTTCCAATGGTTTGCCGTGGCGTCCGCGGTCACGTGCGTGTTGACGTACTCGTACACCTTTTCGATGGGCGCGTCCTTTCCCTGCTTCAACGCCTCCAGCAGATAGTAAGTGAAAAGGCCGTGGCCATATTTGGGTGTTTCGTAGGAGCTTTCTCCCACCTGGCTGGCGGCGATGACTACTCTGCCGGTGCCCTCGCGGATATGTTCCAGAGTTTGTGGCGAGACAGCGGCCGGCAGCGTGACGGTTTGCGAAATGGCGCCGCCGCTGTGGCAGGTATCGAGCAGGACCACCACCTTGAGCGCTCGCAGCCGGGTGCGCACGGCGCCGGTAATTTCCACCATCGGCAGGGCAGTGGAGTAGAGACCGTCTTCGGAGTCCACGTCGCTGTCGTAGGTGACGATGTAATTGGCGCCGGCGACGTCCTGATCGCGGGCGGTGCCGTGGGTGGCCACGTAGACCACCGCCAGGTCGTTCTCGCCGGCCATTCGGGCCAGCCAGTTCAAGCCGGCGCGAAGATTCACGGTGGTGGCCTGGCTATCGGCAATTAGGCGCACGTGATCGGGACGGAACCGCCCGTACAGCGGGCTCTTGAGCAGCTCGGCCACGGATTCCGCGTCCTTGCGCGAATAGGCGAGATTGAGGCGCGGGTTGCGGAAACTGGCGATGCCAATCACCAGCGCCCATTTCTGGTCCACATCCGGCTTGCGGATATCGAGGGTAGGACCTTGGGAGACCGGGCCCGGAGCGCGCGGAGCCGCCGCTACGCCTCGCGTGGGTGTGGACAGTTGGAACGGATTGTCGCCCGCGGCCAGGGCAGCGGAATTCCGTTCGCGCGCTTTCCCCAGGGAGTAGTCCGGATTGCCGCGGCCCAGCTTGCGCTCAAACACCGAGCGGTAATACCAGGCATCGCCGTTCTCGTCGCAAGCCTCCTCGGCCTGCTTGAGCAGCAGGATGCCGTCGCCGAGAACGCCGGCGCTGGGTATCGCGGAGGCCAATTCCAGCGCGCGTACGACCAGGTCCTTCGATACCGCGCAGCCTTCCTGACCGCGCGCGCCAGGCAGCAGACAGAGGGTTGCGCCAAACAGCAACCAGCGGCTCGCCCCGTTCATTTGGTGGCTTTCTTGGGCGCGGCCGGCGGCGCCGCCAGCTTCTTGTAATGCTCCAGCGCCAGTTGGATGCGGTTGACCGGCTCGATGAAGTACTTTTCGCGCGGGTTGAGCTCACCGGCTTTGCGGTAATCGATCACCGCCTGTTCGAAGTAGTGGCGGGCTCGCGCCGGGGTCTCGGCTTTATAGCCCAGCGCCTCGTTGCCGACGCCGACGTTGTAGAGGCGATACGCGTCATCTTCCGGCTTGGCCAAGGGAGTCATGGTTTCGAGCGTTTCCACGAAGTGCGTCCATTGCCCCGCTTCGGCGTAGCGATTGTTTCCATCGAGCGCGCCGCGAGCCAGGTGAATGTGAAGAGTCTCATTCGTGTTCACCAGACGCGCGGCCACGCGGGCGGCGGCGCGGTTCACCAGAATCTGTTCCACGTCGCCGAGGGTCTGCGGGTTGTCCTCGTCTTCCTTGGGATGGGTGGGATGTTCGATCTTGTTCAGAACCGACTTGGTCTTGGTTACGGTGTTGATTTCTTCGTAGAACTTCACCGTGATGGGCTCGGAATCGAGCACTCTGCCCGCGCGGGTGCGAGCCTGATAGGTGAAAGCCAACGTCCCGGTCACCTCCATCGCCTGCCCGGACGGCGCTTTTTTCTTGTTACCGGTTTGCGACGCGTCGGCGATGGAAGTCGCGTAGGGATCCGATACCGGCCGCGGCGGGGGAATATTGAAGTTGAGAATGTTGGCAGTGATCACGGTATCGGGCGAGTCGGCAATCGTCAGATCGCGATCGAAGCGAACCAACTCCGTCTCAATCATGGATTGAAGGCGGCCGGCGACGTCGTGGTAAGTGGCGTTCTGGGCGGATACCTTGACGTTGATCGATCCGGCGGGCAGATTCACCGCGGCCGGAAGCTTACTCTCCAGGGTGACACTCTTGCGAAACGGATATACTCCAAAGCCTTGGCCCACCAACAGTGTGGCTTGGACGGTGATTAGTGCGGCTAGCCGCGCGCTCCTCATATCGGCGATCCCCCGGGACTCGGCCCTATATTCTGCTTTAACCCGCCGCGGGCGCGGCTTTTCCAGCTTTGACTCCGACGTTCACGGATATGTAGCTAACTTCCGGCGCGGTGGTCTGGTGCGCGTCGAATGCGTCCATCATGGTGGCTTCCCGCGGCACCAGAAAGCCATCCAGAATCTTCACTTTGTTCATGTAAGGCTTCAGGGCGGCGGCATGCGACTTGGGAATCGCGATGTAGCTGCCGGAGCGAAGGCGCAGACCCTCGGGAACCTCCGCGATGCTGTCGGCCGTAGCCACTATATCGAGAGGCGGGCTTTGCATGATCCATGCCTGATCGCCGCCATGGGCTTGCAGATTGGCCACCAGGCCGCGCACCACGCCGAGAGTGGCGCTGCCGACCACCGGCAGATTGAGCAGCGGAATGAACGGGGCCCCGGCTCCGGCCAACTGCTCGAAAGCGGACAGAAAGGTTCCGAACGCGGATAGTTTGCGGTCCTTCACGAACGCCAGAAAAGCGGTTTTCCCCTTGCCCGACGGCAGCATCAGGGACTGAG
This sequence comes from Bryobacteraceae bacterium, assembly GCA_049511335.1. Classification (GTDB taxonomy): domain Bacteria; phylum Acidobacteriota; class Terriglobia; order Bryobacterales; family Bryobacteraceae; genus JBEKYD01. The sequence goes on from JBEKYD010000066.1 coordinate 19,993, forward strand.
CCTGGTTAGCGTTCTGGAGGGGAATCGCCTGGGCACTGCTGGGGGACGATGCCCCCGGCGCCGTAGCGACCGCCGCCCCCTTGCCGCCTCCCGATGACGCGCCTTTGGCCGATTTGGCGGCTGCCTTACCACTCTTGCCGGCGCCGGCCGCCGGCACGACGGCGCTAAACGCCGAGGTTGCCATGGGCTCCATGGCGGCCCAAAAACCCTGCGCCTGAGCGAGCTGATGCTGCTGCAGATCGACGTAAATGCCGCCAGAGGTGTAGTTGTGAAAGGCCTTGGCGTCCTCCGGATTCAGGCGCATGCGGCTGAGCTGAAACTGCACCTGGGCATCGCCTTTGGATGTCAGATTCTTAGTGGGGATTTGGTCGGCCGTAATTAGCGTCTGTTCGTCCGCGTCGTATTGCAGGAACAGCGGTTCACGGGCGTAATCGGTCGCGCCGACGCTCGGGCCGGAGCTGGCGTGGCGGCCGCGAGTAGCGGCTCCGCCCAGCAGGGAATCGGGCGGGATTCCCATGGCATCCATCCAGAAATCGACGACTCCGGGCGCGAGTTTCGGCGCGCCGGTTTCGGCCCGCGCCATCGCTATTTCCAGAAACTGTCCTAAGCCGAACAGGCTGGTGGCGCTCCCGGCCAGGAAACTGCGCCGATTGCTCTGCATCTGGTCCTCCCCCGGTTTGCTTCGCGCGGCATTCCAGTTCGGGAACATCATACCACTAAGGGTGGAATCCGGAGAAGGTTCGGAACGCAACCTGCTTAGCCCGCGGCGGGCACGGCTCTTCCAGCTTTCACTCCAACGTTCACGAACCTTGCGGCTGCGCGAACTGATGCTGCTGCAAATCCACGTAGATCCCGCCGGAGGTGAAGCTCTCGAAGGTCTTCGTGTCTTCGGGATTGAGCCGCATGCGGCTGAGTTGAAACTGCACTTGGGCGTCGCCCGATGGCATCAGCTTGGCGTTGGGGATCTCATCGGCAGTGATCAGGGTCTTTTCATCTGCGTCGTACTGCAGGAATAGCGGTTCCCGGGCGTAATCGGTGGGTGTAGCACTGGGCCCTTGATTCGATTTTCGGCCGCGGGTCATGACTTCGCCCCACAGGGAATCGGGCGGAACCCCCATGGCATCCGTCCAGAAATCCACGACTCCAGGCGCGACTTTCGGCGTCTGGGCGTCGCTTTGGGCCATGGCGACTTTTAAAAATTGCGGAAAACCCAATAAACCGGTGGCACTGCGGGCTAGAAAACGGCGGCGGTCGCTTTGCATCCTATCCTTCCCTCTGGTGCGATGCGCGGCACCCCAATTGGAAAACATGATACCACCGCCCAAATCCTGTTCATCCGGTATTTCTGGCTGGACCGCGGTAACTGTGGCAGGTTTCACGTTGAAGCACGATTAACTGTGAGCGGGCTGTGGAGGTCGCGCGCGCGAAATCCGTGGAAGCCAAATTCAAGCCGCCGAGGAACACCGATGAGCGCCGACTTTCGTTGGTATTGTTTGTCGGCGGTCATCGGCGGCCATATTTCTTCACACGTAGCGGCGGCGCGAAGGCGCGCAAACTTTTGGGCGCTGGTTTTTTCGGATGATTTTTGTCTGGCTCCCAGCTCAGATAGGATTCGAACCTATAACCCTTCGGTTAACAGCCGAACCGGTTGCGGCTGCCTCGCGTTGCACACACGACTACTTACGCGCACGAGAATGAGATTTACCGGGAAATTGGGGGGACTCTGGGGGGACCTTCTCTTTTCGTCTTTGCTCAGCGCTGATGGCGCCACCAATCGGCTCATCTGCCAGTAGAGCAACCGGAAGCTGAACCTGAACCCGAACTCGACTCGGGCCGGCGCACGCCCGAACCGAAGCCGGATGGCGTGGAGAAACCGAGCCCGCCCAAGCAGCCATCAAGACTTGATCGGCTCGGGATCTTTCTCGCTTCCCGAGGCTTTCGCTGGATGAGGTGTCCGGCCGCTTTCTGCATCCGGATGGTTCGCTGGTGTGCCGGGGCAACGGAATGTTTGCGTGGGAGTTGTCGGCCGCAGATCGAGTGAATCCTCTGTGGCTGGCGCCAGCCAGTCTTTCCGAATCGCCGGGAAAAGTAATTGACGCCAGACACTGCCCCAAAGCACCATCGCCACAATCTCAAGCCCGATCAAAAAGCCAAACTCAAAGCTTACTTAGATGCCCACCCTCCGCTCGCCGTCATCTATCGCTTCAAGCAACACTTGTGCTACATGCTCTTGAAGAAACATCGCACCCGGCTGCATTAAGGTGGCACTGGGGTGGCCCAGTTATGGAAGCCGGCGCATGGTGGAAGAACTCTACAAGCGAGGATGGGAAGTCAACCGCAAGCGGATTCAACGGCTGATGCGGGAAGACAGCCTGTTGTGCGTGATCAAACGCAAGTTCGTAGTGGCGACCACCGATTCCCGTCACTGCTTGCGGGTGTAGCCTGTGCGCAAGAGGACCAATTCGGGCAGAGACGTTCGCCCGGAAAGCATTGCCGTCGACGCTCGCCGGAGAGCTCTCCCCGTCGGAAACACCGAGAAATATACTCAATAAGAACCATTGGTCTTCAAAACACAAGTTCTGGAGTGTTCCGCAATGGGGTTATTGGTTATGGCGTCAGTGCTATTGATTTCAAGACGAATTGTGTCGTAGCCAGTTTCAGGGGATGGATACGTTAGCATTAGTCGCAAAGTCTCATTCGGCAGAACGAATTCCGCCAAGTATTTGCCATCGACATTCTTCAGGCTGGCCCTCCCCAAGTCGATAGTCTGCAAATAGCCCTCCCGCCATGCAGTCATGTAATAATTGCCCTGCTCGTCTTGAGGGAATCTGACTACACTAACTATTTTGCGGCATTCATAGTCAGGAGACAGCCAATTCATTCGCGGAGGAAATGGTGCCGGCGGAGCTGAAACGATAGGGGGCTGTGTCACCGGGGGCGTCTGAGGCGAAACACTCGGCGTTGGCTGAACGCCTGTTGTCGTAGCGTCGGAAGATCGCGCAAGCGGGGATGTGACAATGGGTGAGTTTGCGGATTGAGGTGGGATCGCACCCTGACCACGCATCTCATTTGCGTGAGGGACCCACCAGACAAAGAAGATAACCAATCCAGCCAGCACGACATTCTTGACAATGACTAATGGTGAGGGCTTCTCGCTTCGCATGAGTGAGCCAACCAACTGAAACGGAGCCTTGATCAGTTGCCACAATGCCCAGAACTCGATGACAATGAGGACGGCCAAGAACCAACCCAAGGGATTCTCCGAAAACTTCGGTATCAGTCCTTTGGTCTGGAACCGGGTTGGTGCCGGGATTGGCGGCGGGTTGAACGCGTTGCCTGCCGCTCCGTCGCTATAGCCCTTCTGGAAGTGACCGCCCGGATCATCACGGAGCATGCCCATGGTCACCTCAGCAAGACGGCCACCGGCGCTGTCACTTCGGCCCTTCTCGTATCCTTGGCGGTATGCTTCGATTGGTGACGGCATCACTTACCTCGCATGAACTTCAACTTTCGCAATGAGCGCCATACAGAGTAGCCCATCGCAATGGCCGATGCAACCGTCTCAGGAAACCGTGTCAGGAAACCGTCTCAGGAAACGCGGGACACGCGTTTCAGCATACGCGAAGTCGAAGTTCGCCGTGCGTAAGGCTCACTCGTGCCATATGGCAACGACCAACCTGCGCGCGGAGAAGATGACCATGCTAAAAGCAACCGGGCGGGCAGAGCGTGTGGCCCCTCCGGCTTCCGAGCTAACCACGCTTCACGAAAGGAGCCAGCAGACGCCTGCGGGGTTGGCCAACACCGTTAAGATGCGGCTGTGCGGCCTTACTGAATCACCACTGATTCGGAAACCGCCCCAGCCTGATCCTGGCGTTCGGCCTCCTCATTGCGCTTTTCATCTGCAGCGCGCCAGCGCGCAGCGATTTCATCGAGGGCGCGCCGCTTGGCCTCCATCCGCACGTGGGAGTATCGCGACAACATTGCACGCGAGACGTGTCCGGCGATGCTCATGATCACCTCGTCGCCGGCGCCCGACTCCGCGAGCTCGGTGACTAGCGTGTGGCGGTTATCATGCCAGCGCCCGACGACCTTCGCCTTGTCGCGCACCTTCGTCCACGCCGTCCGTAACGTCGTGATCGGGCGGGTGGGGTCATTGGGCTGCCCCTTGCCGGCCGGGAAGACATACCACTCCGGCTTGCATTCACCGAACCGCCTGATGTACCACGCAGCATGCATCTCGAGCGCGGCCAGGACCGTCTCGTTCAATGGGATCACGCGCCCCGTGCCTGCGTCGGTTTCCGACTTGCCCACCGTAAGCTGCTTCTTATGGATGAGGTCGACCTGCTGCCAGCGGAGTTCGCGCAATTCCTTGTCGCGCAATCCGCAGTTCAAATCCAGTACGAGGGCGGGATACATGTTCTTGCTCCGCAGCTTTGCGGCTTCCGCCAGCATGCGCGCATTCTCGTCGGCGGTGTAGGCGCGTCCCGGCGATGGCGGGGCCGCGAGCTTCATTGGCGGGAATGGAAAGCCACCGCGGCCAGGCTCCGGCCCCGTGCATCTGCTGGCTTACACAAATGTTGCCTGCCCCAGCCAAGCGCTTTGTTGTTAGCCAGTTAGGGGGAATTGCCCCCTCCGCTCACCGCCTCAAAAAACCCGGTGACACCCTATTTGACCCCGTAACCTAATGAAAACAAATCGCCAGCCAAAAACAGCCTCTTCCCACCGTTGTATCCTGTCGATAGGCGATCCACCGTGGCGCGCACACTCTGCGTGCCGTTTCGGGGCTCTCCCGACACGCTTTGCCGCAAGCGCACTCTCCGGGCGGTGGACTCGCACAAAAATGCACAAAAACAAATCGGTCGAAACTGCTCCTAACCAACAGAAACTAAGATGCTTACCCATGCCGCAGTTTTGTTTTTTCAACTGCCGGCCCGAACCGCCGGTCGCACAACAGCAGACGCAGCCGACCGGACGCCCCGCGCCACCAACGATGCGCCGCGGTGAATAAAAGAACCTGATGACCTGTAACGCGCTTTTAGAAGATCACGCGGAAGGCGACTTGGGCGCGCCGGGCATTGGTTCCGAAGGGGAAACCGTAGGAGGCCTGGCCCTCTTCGTATCCGGTCACGGGGCGCATGGAGCCGGTGGTGACTACGTACTGAGTGGTGTACAGGCTGGTGTTCCATTGGCGGTTCAGGGCGTTGAAGGCTTCTACGGCGAGCTGGGCCTTCACGCGTTCGCCGATGCGGAAAGTGCGGGTCAGGCGGGCATCCAGGTCGAGCATCGTTCCAGTGTGCAGAATGCCGATGCCTTCGAAGGGCACGCGATTCCAGCCGCCTTGGCCGTTCAGGGTGGTGGGATAGACCATGGTGAATCCGCTCCATTGCTGCCCGGTCGAAAGATAGGTGGGGGTGAGAGGCAGACCGGAGGCGGCGGTGGCGATGGCGGAAAGTTGCCAATCGCGGAGCAGGGGGTTGTTGCTTTGCGGCTCCCAGATCCAGCTTAAAAGGCCGCGCTGGCGCTGATCGAAGTTAGAGCTGCCTTTGTCGTCGATGTAATCGGCGTCGGCGACCGTGGAGGGGAAATTGAACTGAGTAGGTCCGCTAACATCGTCGAGCGAATGCGACCAGGTGTAGGTCAGGGACGCGCTCAGGGTGCGGGTAAATGGCCGTTTTACCTCCAGCGCGATGCCGTTATACCAGGAGGCCCCGTTGTTTTCCGCCTCGAAGACCTTGGCGTAAGTCGGGGAAGTCTTTTGATAGTAGATAAAAGTCGTGTAATTCTGTTGCACCGTGCCGCTGGTGTTGTACACGGTGTAGACCTTATTGGAATTGGTGACGCCGGTGATGCCCATGTTCACGTCGTGCGCGACCCAGAGCTTTTGTCCGCGGTTATACAGATAGTCGAACGTGAGGACCAGGCCCAGATCGAACTTATGTTCCACGCTGAAGGCTCCCTGGGCGGAATACGGGTTACGGAACTTGGAGATGGGAAACACTATGTCCTCGGTACCGTTGGGAGCGCTGCCGGCAGCGCCAATCTTCTTGGGAAATACCACGGCGCCGCTCTGATAGGGTTCGATGGTGACGGCTTCCTGGGCGATGCCGTTGCCCAGATAGAGCGGGTCGAGGATGGACCCGTTGAAAGGAGCGTAGTAAAAGCCGTAGCCGAGACGCACCACGGTATGCTCGCGGATCATGTAAGCAAGGCCCACGCGCGGGGCAATATCGAGGCCGGGCGAGTTGATGGTTGACGTCTGATAAAAGCTGGTGTTGACGAATTGGGGTTTGGGCAAGCGCCACTTTTCGTAGCGCAGGCCAACCGTGACGGTGAGCTTGGGACTGGTCTTCCAGGTATCCTGCCCGTAGCCGCTGTAGTAGATGCTGGCCATATTGCGGATGGGGTTGCCGAAGCCCTGGTTGAAAATCGAGTAGTTCTTGGCGCCGGAGGCATTGCCGGTGAAATCGGTGGCGAACGCGGTGAGGGAGGGGTAGACGTAGGCTCCGTTGGCATTGGCAACGCCATAGATCCAGTCGCCGCCGTAGAACAGGTCGGCGCCGAACTTGAAGGTGTGGGAGTTGGTGGTGATGGTGAAGTTGTCGGCGAACTGGCCGCGGTAATCGCTGACGCTAAGCGGATAAAGACCATTGGCGCCCAGGGGCGTTCCGGCGACAGTAATGTCGGCGGCGCCGGTGGAGGGCCAGTATTTGGAATTGGGATCGGTGCCGATGCGGTCCTTGAACGCGCTCAGCCGCATATCGTTAAAGACGCTGGGACCGAGTTGCCGCAGCCATTCGGCTTTAGCCATGCGGGACTCTTCGTCGCTGGCGCCACCATAAGCGGCCAGGTCGTTATTAGTGGTCACTTCGGCGTTGCTGGCCGGTGCGTGACTGTGCAGGGCGGCGATCTCGAAGACGAAGTTGCTATTGTCGCTCCGGCGCAAGTCCGCCTTCACCACGCCGCGGTAAGTGCGCGTAGCGGTAGGAATCACCTGATTCAATTGGGTCTTGATGAAATTGGTGACGGCAGTACATTGAGCGGCATCGGCCTTGCAATTGTTGGGATTGACGCTGTTGCCATCGGGCTGGGTGATCAGCGGATTCACCAAGCGGTTCAGTTCTTGCTCATTGTTCAGAATGCCTTCCACGTTGGCGAAGAGGAAGAAACGCTCCGGGACCAACGCGCCGCCGATATTGCCGCCCGGCTGGTTCTGCGACACCGAGAGTTTCTGGCCGGCGGCATAACGGTCGGTGGAAATCAGCGAGCGGTTGGTGAAGAATTCGTAGAGTTGCCCGTGTACGGTGCTGCTTCCGCTCTGGGTGGCGGCGTTGACGAACCCGCCATCGAAGCGGCCGAACTCGCCGGGAGCGCCGGCCGAGAGCATCTCGACATCCTCCAGCGCGTTGGTGGAGAGCATGGGAACGAGGTCCGGCTTGGTGGGGAAGAAGTACGTGTTGGTAGCGTTGACGCCATCGATAGCCACGGCATGGTCGTACGGGCCGCCGTGGGTGGTCAAGGCGCCATTATCCGGAGACTCGCTGGTGGCGGGAGCGAGCCAGGCCAATTCTTCCACACGGAAGCCGTCGAGCGGAAACCCGTAGGCGTCGCGGCGGTCGAAGGTCTCGGTCGGCGTGTATTTGTTGTCGTCGACGGGGCGCAACGGAAGGGGCTCGTCGGACGGCATTTTGGTATTCTGGGCCGCCATCGGAATGCGGAGGTTGAGAGTGCGTCCCGCGTGTACTTCAACATTGGTGAGTTGGACGGTGGTGAAATTCTTGCGTGCCACCTTAAGGACGTAGCCCGGTCCGGGAGAAAGAGCGGGAGCGTCGAACAGACCGTCGTCCGTGGTATGGATGGATCGATTGATCCCGAAACTCTTATTGATAACGGTGACGGTAGCGTCGGGCATGCCTTCGCCGTAGGCGTCCGTGACGTTCCCGGTAATCGCACCGAAGCCCATCACCGACTGTGCATAAGAACCCGCGGCGCAAGCCAGCACCACGAACGGCACACGGAAACTTCTCATCCACTTCACTCGCATTTCCCCATTCTTCTTTATTGGACCGGCAATCCCTAGGATACGACGGCCGAAGGCCCGTAAGCATCTGGATTTGCAGGGCAAATCGCTGTGACTATTGAACCACAGTGTATAACGTTTGCGTCCCGGGAACTCCATTCAAAGTGAAGGTCAGCGGCACGATATCGCTGGCGGTTATGTTGGGCACCACCACATTGATCTGGTAGAGGCCCACCGAGCCCGGCACCAATCCGGCGTAACTGACCTGGGCCGGAATCCCGGCGAAGTAGACGGCAAACTGGCCGGCCAGTTTGTCGGTTTGCTGCACGATCTGGCCGGCCGAAATGGACGGCGTGACGGGACCGAAGCCGACTCCGTAAAGGGTAATGGTCTGGCCGGGCTGGGGACGCTGGGAAGTGACGCCGGTAATGGTACCCGGCGGCAGCACGTAGGTGGAGCTGTTGGCGAATAGCGCCTGAACGTATTGCCGGTTGTCGATAAAGAAACTGGAGGTAGCCAGCAGTCCCGGTTCCGTGGCAGTGATGTTGAGATTGACGGCGGGGCTGGAACCGGCCGCGGTGGTGACGACGACCGGCTGCGGCCCGGTGGCGAGGCCCGAGGGGATCTGCACGTTGACCTGGTAGCCGCTGACGAAATCGACATAAGCCTTGAGGCCGCCGATGGTCACGAAGGTGCCGCTCAGAGACGTGGGTGCATTGTTGCCGGTGAAATCGGCACTCGTCCAGGAGCGTTGGATGGACGCGAGATTGGAGCCGTAGATTTCGATCCAGGAACCGGGGGCGGCGGCAGAGAAGGCCCCGAACGCGCTGGCGCTCGCGATGCCCGTGACGGAGGGTGGCTGGGCCTTGGCGGGAGTTTGGGGAGTCAGCAAACGGATGCGGTTGTTGGAGGAATCGGCAACAAAGATACGGCCGGAACTATCGATGGCCAGGCTGGTGGGCTCGTCCAACTCAGAGTCGGTCGCCAGGATGCCGTCGTAGCTAAAGCCGATTCCGTAGCCGCCCGCGATGGTGTAGATGGCGCCGTTGGGCAGGACTTCGCGGATGCGGGAGTTGTTCGAGTCGGCGATGTACAAGTTGCCGGCGGAATCCATGGCGAGGGAGTAGGGGAACCACAAGGACGCCGCGGCGGCGCCGCCACCATCGCCGGAATAAGCTCCGATTCCATTGCCCGCCACGGTAGTAATGATTCCCGTGGCGGCGGAGATCATGCGGACGCGGTTGTTTGCGTTATCGGCGATGTACAGATTGCCGGCAGGATCCACCAACACGCCGGTGGGTTGAAAAAGCTCGGCGGAAGTCGCCGGAATACCGTCGCCGTTGTACCCGGAAACGCCGGTGCCCGCCACGGTGCTGATCTTCCCGGTGGCGCCATTGACCTTGCGGATGCGGTGGTTGTTGCTATCGGCGATATAGAGGTTGCCGGCCGAATCGAACGCGACTCCGGCCGGAACAGAGAGCCAGGCGTTGCCGGCCGGGCCGCCGTCACCCTTAAAGCCCGCGGTCAAGCCGACGCCGACATAAGTGTTGATGGTCCCGCTGGTGTTCACGACGCGCACCACCTGGTCCGTCGTGTCGGCGATGTAGAGATTGCCGGCCGGGTCGTAGGCGAGGGCGTTGGGGCCGTTCAGTTCCGCTCCCGTGGCCGCGCCGCTATCGCCCAGAGGCGGACTGGTAGTGTTGGCGGTGCCGTTGCCGACGATGGTGGTGATGGTGCCGTTGCCGCTCGCCGCGTTGGTCACCTTGCGGATACGCTGGTTGACGGCATCGGCGATATATAGGTTGCCGGCCGAGTCCAAGAGGATGCCCTGCGGATCGAAGAGCTCGGCGCTGGTTGCGACGCCGGTGTCTCCGCCATAGCCAGGCGCGCATGTGATGCTCACCTGCGGATTGCATCCGGCCACGGTGGAAATGATGTAGGACGCGGTTTGCGCGGCGCCCACCAGCGGGATTGCGCCGTAGAGTATGACAGTCCTGAATATCGCGATCAAAAAAACCAACCTCCCGATGTTGCGCGCCCGGCGCGCGGCTGAGCGTAGCCTACCACCCGCTGCACGTCTGGGGCCACTCTGAAGCAGACGATACCTCGGAGCGGGGGCGCTCCAGCGGTTACCAGTAGCTTGCTCTCGGGCCGGCGCGGGCGGCTAGACGCGTCGCTGCCAACCCGTTAGCGTAGCGCATGGAAATCCCTATTTAATTGAAATTCGCGCGGCCCCACGTGGAACCGCAAGCCACAAGGATAGCATGGCACGCAGGGGCCAACCGCGCCTCCTGAGCGAGGCGGCGCGCGGGTTTGACGAAGTGTTTGTGGTGTGAGCGATACGCCTGTTCGATCAGGTCACGCAGGCGGTAGCCGGCGCCGGCGAGGTCGTGCTGGGTTATGTATGAAACGAGCAGGGTGGGATCGATCCGGAGAATCTCCTCAAGGCTTGAGATATGGCAGGCGGGCAGACCACGAAGAGCGATGGTCTGCCCCGCAAAAAAGCTCTCTACCGCCCTACCACCACGATCATGAAGCTGTCCGGCAACGCCTGCGGCCGCCCCTTCTTGCCTTCTTTGTTTTCTGCGGGCGGGCCGTATTCGGCGGTCGGCAGGTACAGTTTGTGGACTTTCTGATCGGCGCCGATGGTGCGCGCGCCGCGCTGGGTGGGAATGGTGGCCACGGGCTCGAACTTGCCCGGCGCGGTTTCGCCGACCATGGTGATGTTGCCGTCAGCGCCATTGGCGCTGAAGGCGTAGCCATCGTCGAACGCTACGCCGTCAGGGCCTGCGCCGATGGCCGGGGTCGCCAGAACCTTGCCGGCTAACGGGTCGCTCACAATCATGGTCTTGTTGTCGCACACCGAATAGAGCCGCATCTTTTTCGGATCGAGCGCGAGGCCACTTGGGCTGTCGCAGGGCGCGATGGAGTACCGCTTCACCACCACGGCGTTCTTGGCGTCGATCTGGACGATCTCGTTGGTATCCTCGATGTTCACCCAGATATTTCCCTTGCCATCCACCTGGGCGAATTCCGGCTTGCCGCCCACCGGCAGCGAAGCCGTGATCACGTCGCCGGTTTTGGCGTCGATCGCGGTGGAATCCTTGCTGCGGCCGTTCAGGGTGAAGACCCGATGCGAGACCGGTTCATAGACGATGGAATCCGGGTTCTGGCCGGTCTTGATTTTGGTGAGCACTTTGAGGGTCTTGAGATCGAACACGGTGACGTCGTTGTCGCCGCCGTCGCTGGTGAACCCCTTGCCCAGGTCCGCCGCCACGGCAATGCCATGCACGCCGGTGGTTCCAGGGATGGTGCCGACGAGCTTATCGGTCGCCGTGTCGATCGCCTCGGTTTGGGTTCCGTGCGAGACATAGAGACGGTGGTTGGCGCTATCGACGTAGACGTAGTCCCAGCGGCCGGCGCCGCCGACCTTGATCTTGTTCACCACCTTATATGTGGGCGGAGCCGCGAAAGCCGCGGCCGCGACCAGTGCCGCGAGCGTCAACGGAAGATTGGATTTCATCGGTAGGGTCCTTTCATGCCTATCTTGACGGGTTCGCACCAGCGTAGTGGGAGAACCTGAAGATTGGCTGAGAGCCGCATGCTAGCATAATTTCTCGGCGTGCATATCGAGCTGTTCATTACCTGTTACAACGACACGCTTTTCCCCGATACCGGCAAAGCCGTGGTGGCCGTGCTCGAACGGCTGGGTCATAGCGTGGGGTTCCGCGCGGCGCAGACCTGCTGCGGGCAAATGCACTACAACACGGGCTACCCGCGCGAGGCCGCCGGCATGATGCGGCATTTCCTTAGAGTATTCGACCAGGCGGAAACCGTCTGCGTGCCTTCCGGTTCCTGCGTGGCCATGATCCGCGAGCATTTCCCTAAAATGGCGGAGGATTCGGGCGACCACGGCGTGAGGCGCGCGGTGGAGGAGCTTCTGCCGCGGGTATGGGAATTCAGCGAGCTATTGGTGGACAAGCTGGGAGTGACCGACACGGGAGCGCGATTCGCGCACAGCGTGACGCTTCACACCACCTGCCATTCGCTGCGGGGCCTCAAGATCGGCGACCGTCCGGTGCGTCTGCTGGAGCGAGTGCGGGGCCTGCGCTACATTCCGCTCGCGGCGGCCGACCAGTGCTGCGGCTTCGGCGGCACCTTTGCCATCAAAAACCCCGAGGTTTCGACCGCCATGCTGGGCGACAAGATGGGCAGCGTGCTGGAGACCGGGGCCGAGGTGCTGACCGCGGTGGATAATTCCTGCCTCATGCATATCGGCGGAGGACTGAGCCGGCAACACGCTCCGGTGCGCTGCCTGCACCTGGCGGAAATTCTGGCGGCGCAAGAAGGCGATGGGGAGGGCGGCCAATGAGCGTCCACGTAGGCCGGGCGGCCGAAGCGCCCGCTTTTCCGGTGGCGGCGCGCAAACTGCTGGGTAACGCGCAATTGCGCCGCAACGTGCGCCACGCCACCGACGTGATCCGCGCCAAGCGCGCCAAAGTGGTGGCCGAAGCGCCCGATTGGCAGGAGCTGCGCGACAGCGCGCGCCATCTCAAAGACCACGTGCTGGCGAACCTGGATCGTTACCTCGAACAATTCGAGCGGCGCTGCACCTCGGCCGGCGGCAAGGTGCACTGGGCGCGCGATGCGGACGAGGCCAATCGCATCGTCGTCGAAATTCTTCTCGAGCACCAGGCCAAGGAAATCATCAAGGTCAAGACCATGACCAGCGATGAAGTGCGGCTCAATCCGGCGCTCGAAGCCGCCGCGATCACGCCTTATGAAACCGACCTGGCCGACCTCATCGTCCAGCTTGGCCACGACCAACCCTCGCACATCGTTGTGCCGGCGCTGCATCGCAATAAAGCCGAGATCCGCCGCCTGTTCATGGAAGAAATGAATTTGACCGAACTGGGCGAGACGGCCGAAGACCTGGCGGCGGCGGCGCGCGCGTATCTGCGCGAGAAATTCCTGCGGGTGAAGGTGGGCTTCAGCGGCGCCAATTTCGCCATCGCCGAATCCGGCTCGGTGTGCGTGGTGGAATCGGAGGGCAACGGCCGCATGTGCGTTTCCCTGCCCGAGCTGCTGATCACGCTGGTAGGCGTGGAAAAAATCATTCCGACGTTCGACGATTTGGAAGTGTTCCTGCAGTTGCTGGCGCGCTCGGCCACCGGCGAGCGCATGAACCCGTACAACTCCATATGGACCGGAGTGGCGGAGGGCGACGGCCCGCGCGAGTTCCACGTCGTCCTGCTCGACAACGGGCGCAGCGGCGTGCTGGCCGACAGCGAGTCGCGCGAGACGCTCGATTGCATCCGCTGCGGCGCCTGCCTGAACGCGTGCCCGGTGTACCGGCAGACCGGCGGCCACGCTTACGGTTCGATTTATGCCGGTCCGATCGGCGCCATTCTGACGCCACAATTGCAATCGCTCGAACATTCGCAATCGTTGCCATACGCGTCTTCGCTGTGCGGCGCTTGCTTGGAAGTTTGCCCGGTCGAAATCAACATCCCGGAAATCCTCATCCATCTTCGCTCGCGTTTGGTGGAACAAGGCTACGCCCCGCTCACGGAACGCATCGGCATGAAAGCCGCCGCGGTGGCTTTTGCCGATGGCTCGAATCTGGAGACGGCGCAGACTTTGGCGCGGATTGGCCAGGCGCCGCTAGTTCGCGATGGCATGATCCGTAAGCTCCCCGGCATGCTGGGCGGCTGGACGGCCAGCCGCGATCTGAAAGCGATTCCAGGCGAATCGTTCCGCGACTGGTGGAGCAAACGGCCGGTGGTTGATGAGCACGCCAAGGAGCACGTATGAGCGCGGCGCGCGAAGAGATCCTGGCACGAATTCAGAAGGCCAAGGCGGGCGCCGAGGCCCTGGACTACGGCGCCATTCCGCGCCATTATCGCCATCGCGGCGCGCTCGACGCCGAAGCTCGCATTACGCTATTCATCGAACGGCTGCACGACTACGACGCGACCGTGTATCGCACCGCCGCACCGGCCCTCGCCCAGACCATCGCCGAAGCCCTGAGCGCGCGCGGCAAGCGCCGGCTGGCGATTCCGGCCTCGTTGCCGGAAGCTTGGCTGCCGCCGGAATTCGAATTCGTTCGCGACGACATGGCTAGCGGCGGCCTGAGCTACGCGGAGCTCGATGCCATCGATGGCGCCATTACGGGTTGTCTGGCCGCGGTGGCTTTCACCGGCACCATTATTCTGCGCCACGGCAAAGGCGAAGCGCGGCGGGCGCTGACGCTCATTCCCGATTACCATCTCTGCGTCGTCGGTACGGAGCAACTGGTAGAGACGCTGCCGGAGGCGATCGCCCGCGTCCGCGATTTTCGCCACTCCCCGCTGACCACCGTTTCCGGTCCATCGGCTACTTCCGATATCGAAATGACGCGCGTGAAGGGAGTGCACGGCCCGCGCACGCTGGACGTGGTGCTGGTGGGGTAAGGGCCGGAGGCTGTGGGGCAGGTTGGTAACCTGCAGCGGGTTGGTAACCCGCTTTCGGCAGTTTCTCAGCAGCCCGCGAAACGCCGATTCACAATCGGCGGCAGGATGCCATCCTGCCCCACAAGCGCCGCTTGCCGACGCTCTATTTATGCGGGCCTCAATAGCTCGCCAGCAAATGGGCGATCCGCTCGTCATCCGCCTCCACTACTTCGGGCGCATTGCCGTAAGTGGACCGGATCGGCCGGCCGGCCGGGTCTTCGAGCGTTCCGGTATGGTAGCGATGAATGTAGTCGGGGTCCTTCAGCACGTTGCCCGTGAGGACCGCGACCACATCCGCATCGCGCTTTATGGCGCCCGCCGCCGTCAGCTTGCGGATGCCGGCGAGGGTTGCCGCCGAGGCCGGCTCGCACCCGATCCCGCAACGGCCGATCACCGCCTTGGCGTCGGCAATTTCCTGCTCGGTCACCTTTTCGACCGTGCCGTTCGACGATAGCACCTCGTGGAGCGCTTTCGGCCATGAGACCGGATCGCCGATTTTGATGGCCGTCGCCAGCGTTTCCGGGTGTGGATTGGCGGTAAGATGCGAACGATCGGCCGCGTGAAACAGCTCGTAGAACGGCGATGCACCTTCGGCTTGAATCACCGCCAATTGGGGCGAACGGTCGATCAATCCCCAGTCCAGCATTTCGCGAAAGGCTTTGCCGAACGCCGACGTGTTCCCCAAATTGCCGCCCGGCACTACCAGCCAATCCGGCGCGCGCCAATCGCGTTGATCCATCATTTCCAGCATGATGGTTTTCTGCCCTTCGATGCGGAACGGGTTGATGGAATTCAGCAGGTAGATGCCGAGCCGGTCCGCCAGACGCCGCACCAGCGCCAGAATCTGGTCGAAATTGGCTTTCACCTGCAGCGTCCGCGCTCCGTATTCCAGCGCCTGCGCCAGCTTGCCGTACGCGATGTTGCCGTGGGGAATGAAAATGATCGGATCGAGGCCGGCCGCGCTCGCGTATGCCGCCATGGAGGCGGACGTGTTGCCGGTGGAAACGCAAGCCACCCGCCGCAGCCCCAGGCGCCTGGCCTGCGCCACCGCGCAGGTCATGCCGTTGTCTTTGAACGAGCCGGTCGGGTTGAACCCCTGGTGCTTGAACCCGAGGCGCTCCAGCCCGCCGTATTCAGCGGCCGCGCGGCCTGCGAGCATGGGCGTGTTGCCTTCGCGCAGCGTCACCGCGTGTTCCTCGCCCCCAAACGCAATGAACTCGCGGTAGCGCCACACGCCACTCTGATCGAGCGCCGCGTTCGAGGTCCGCCGCTGCCGCCACAATTCTTGCCAATGCCGCGGCGGGCATTCCTGGCGCGGGTACACCGCTTCCACCAACCCGCCGCAACGCGGGCAATTGTAGACAACTTCGGTGACCGGAAATCGCGCACGGCACGATGGGGTGAAGCAAACCAGCTCGGCGGGCATGAAGCCTTATTATAAGTGCATGCTGGCTGTTCACCTGGAAAACGGAACCGTCGCCGTGCGCCGGATCGACCCGCCCCGGCGGCCGCCCGGACACGCGCTGCTGCGCCTGATCGTGGCCGGCATTTGCAATACCGATCTCGAGCTTCAGCGCGGCTATTACGGCTTCCGCGGCACGCCCGGCCATGAGTTCGTCGCCGAAGTGGTGGAAGCCGGCGACCGGTCTCTGGTCGGCAAGCGCGTGGTGGGGGAAATCAACCTCGCCTGCGGCCATTGCGATTGGTGTTGCAAAGGACTCGGCCGCCACTGCCCTTCCCGTTCCGTTCTCGGCATCGTCAGTCACCCCGGCGCCTTTTCGGAATACTTCACTCTGCCCGAATCGAATCTCCATGTCGTCCCCGACGATCTCCCTTCCGAGCGCGCCGTGTTCGCCAAACCCCTGGCCGCCGCCTGCGAGATTCTCGACCAGGTGACGATCCCTTGGGGAGAGCAAATCGCCGTGTTGGGCGACGGCAAGCTGGGTCTGCTGGTCGCCATGGCCCTCGATGCGTACGGCTACCGGGTTCACCAGTTCGGCCATCACCCCGACAAGCTAGCCATCGCCGCCGCTCGCGGCGTCCACACGCACCTAACCGGCGGCCCGGTCCCGGTTGCCGCCTTCGATTTCGCGGTGGACGCTACCGGCTCGGCCGACGGTCTCCGCGCTGCCGCCGAGCTCGTGCGCCCGCGCGGCACGCTGGTCCTCAAATCCACCGTTCACGGCGCCGTAGCGGTGGATACAGCCCCACTGATCGTCAACGAAATCACGCTGGTGGGTTCGCGCTGCGGCCGCTTCGAAGTTTCTCTGCCGCTGATCGAGCACCGAATCATTCCCGTCGAAACCATGATCCAGGCCCGCTTCCCGCTATCCGAAGCCCCGCTGGCATTTGCCCGGGCGGCCGAGCGCGGCACTCTCAAGGTGTTGTTGGAGGCATGAGCGCGCCGTGACATGCATACTCAGCGGTTGCCCAAGAATACGTTAGTGAACTTATGAAATGGTGTGCTAAGTGGCCCCCGGCATGAGCGCGCGCAAAAAGATTCCTTCGTCCAAACCGCCGGCGGCTCTCCCCCATAAGCCTGCCCTCGCTTTCAAGCCTCACGCCTGGCGCCTTGCGGCGTTGTGGCTGCTCATCGTCGTGGCCTATGCCAACTCTTTCGGCGCCGGCCTGATTTACGACAACCGCACCATCATCCTCCAGGACCCGCGCATCCGCGCCGCCACCGCCGATAACCTGCACCTCATCTTGACGCAAGGCTATTGGTCCACCTTCCGCGCGCCGGATATCTACCGGCCATTGACCACGCTGAGTTACCTGTTCAATTGGGCGATCCTCGGCAACGGTCCCAATGCCGCTGGCTATCACGCCATCAACCTGATGCTGCACCTCGCCAACGCTTCGCTGGTTTATGCCTTGGCGCTGCTGGTTCTGGGCGAAGGGCCGGCCGCGTGGGCGATGGCGGTGTTGTGGGGCGTGCATCCGATGCTGGTCGAATCGGTCACCAACGTGGTGGGCCGCGCCGACATGCTGGCCGCATTCGGCGTACTCGCCGGCCTCATCTGCTACATCCAGGCAACCCGTCCGAATCGCGCGCACCGTTCCCGGTGGCTTGCCGCTCTCGCGCTGGCCGCGGCCATCGGTATCGGCTCCAAGGAAAGCGGCGTGGTGCTGCCGGCGCTCATGCTGCTCTGGGATTTCACCGGTGGGACAGACGATCGTTTTTTGTCGTCTGTCATGCGAGCGCCCGGTGGGAAAGGCATGACAGACGACAAAAAACGATCGTCTGTCCCACTTGCCTATCTCGCCCTCGCTCCGTCCTACGTGGCATATTTCGCTCTCCGCGCCGCCGTGCGCGGTTCCGCGGCCATCGCGGCCGTACCGTTCCTCGACAATCCCCTCATCGGCGCGGGGTTCTTCACCGGCCGGCTCACCGCCATCAAAGCCATCGGCCTCTATCTATGGAAGTTCTGCTGGCCGGCGCGGCTCTCGATCGATTACTCGTTCCATCAAATTCCTCTGTTTGGCTGGAGACTGGACGCGTGGCCGGATTGGCAGGCAATTCTCGCCCTGGCGATTTGTCTGGCTGCGTTGGCGGTGGCGATCCGCTATCGCTCCCAGCCCATCGCCTTTTTCATCGGCCTTTTCTTTGTCGCGCTGGCGCCCACGGCCAACGTCTTTCTCGCCATCGGCGTCCTCATGGCCGAGCGTTTTCTCTATCTCCCGGCCGTCGCCCTGGCCGGCTGCGCCGCACTGACGATCGTCGCGCTCTGCCGCCGGCCGAAGACGATCTACGCCGTCACTGGCGCCGTGGCGCTGTGTTTGGCCGCGCGGACGTCGGTTCGCAACCGCGATTGGCGCGATGCGCGCACGCTCTACGCCGCCACTGCCGCCGCCTCGCCGGATAGCGCCAAGGCCCATTGGAACCTGGCTCTGGCGCTGCTATCCGCTCCTCCCGAGCTCGATCGCGCACAAGAGGAAATCGGCCGCGCTCTGGCCATCCTCAAGCCCCTCCCCGATGAGCTCCGGCTCGTCGATCCCTACTACATTGCCGGCATGTGCGCCCGTATGGAAGGCGATGCCGCCACCGATCCCAGCCATCGCGCGGCCTGTTATCACCGCGCTCTCGACCGGCTCCTCGAAGGGCGGCGCATCGATGGCCTCTTGCGCGACCGCCAGCCCCGCGGGCCAAACGCCATCTTCGGCTACGCCCCACTCTATCCCGAATTGGCGCTCGTCTACCTTCGCCTAAACCAGCCGGGGGAAGCCGCGGAAGCGCTCGCCTACGGCCGCATCGTACATCCCTTCCCCGACGCTTCGCGGCAACTCGCAGCGCTTTACTTCCGAATGGGCAATCCCGATCGCGCCGCCACCGCGTTGCTCGAAGGTTGGCTTCTCGACCCCAGCGCGGCCGCCCTGGGCAACGACCTGGCCACTCTCTATCGACAGGCATTTCCCGCCAGTTGCGCGATCGCCAAAACCGGCAACGGCATCGACCCGAATTGTCCCCTGGTGCATGACCAGATCTGCGCCGCCGCGCACAACGTGGCCGCCCAATTCCGCCAGTTCGGCGCCGCCGAAATGGAAGCTAACACCGCCCGGTATGCCATGACTCAGTACGCCTGCCCGGCGGACCTGTTCCGCTAAGCGGTCCAGTGCACGCTCGTGACGACCGCTCCGTTTGAAAAATCAAATTTAAGCCGCCGATTAACGCCGATTAACGCCGATAACTCCATTGTTTTCTTTATGGGTGTTTATCGGTGGCTATTTTTTCTTAGTTCAGGGGCGTGCCTCGCTTGGACCGGTTTACGAGGCCGGGTTTGTGCATTTTTGTGCCGTTTATTGGCGTTTGTGCTACTTGCGGAAGGGGTTTGGCGACTGCCCGGGGTTGTTTCCGTTCGGACGGGATGGGGCCGAGGGCTTGGTCGATGATGAATTTGGCGGCGTCGAACTTGAGGCTGGGGGAAGCTTTGTCGTCGCGGAGGATATCGCCGATAGTTTGGTAGGCGAGGTCGGCCATGGTCATGGCTTTTTCGCGGTTCAGGAGATCGCGTTCGGAGAGAGCGTGCTTGAGGGCAGCTTCGAAATGCGGAAGATTGTGGCGCCAGCCAAGGATATCCTCGAGGCGGACGTTGGCGCTGGCGGCGGCCTGGTGGACGGTGTCGCCGGAGCAGATCGCGTCGATGACGGCTTGCTGGGGCGGGGTAAGTTCGATTTGGCTCATGAGAACCTCACTCCGGACAATACGATAGCAGGCGAGTGGGCGGAAAGTGAGTGCAGGGATGGGGTGGGATGGCTGGAAATCTATGAAACGGAAGGGGTAAGGTAGGCTGAAGATTTCTTGGACGTTCTGTGACCGGAGCGGTCGGAAAGGCGCTGGCTACCGGGTCGACGGCGCTGCGGACGGCGGGAGGTTGGGCAGATTTGGGCAAATTGAAAGGACCTTGTGGTGGTTGCCGCGGATATCCCCGACAATGTTTCCCGCGTGGTCTTGAAGCCGCACGAACTGCCTTCCAACTGGCGGCAGGTTCCCGCCCCGCCGGGTCTGGTCAGCATTGGGGAGTCCTTTGCCGCGGAACGTAAGAGCGCCATCCTGGTGCTTCCCTCGGCGCTGGTCCCATCCGAGTCGAACTGGCTGATTAATCCTCTCCATTCGGAGTTCGCGGAGATCAAGATGCACCCGCCGCAGCCGTTCAGGTACGATGCGAGGTTCTTCGCATGACTTGGTCGAATCTGTGAGGTGTCGCTGTACACACTGCCGGCTGGCGGTTCCGGGTGTACCATGTGATCGGCATGGGGGAAACCATTGTGGAAGACGCGGTCATCGTATCCGGAGTTCGTACCGGAGTGGGGAAGTTTCAGGGCTCGCTGGCTGGCATTGCGGCAACCCGGCTGGGCGCTTTGGTGGTGCGGGAAGCGGTGCGGCGCGCCGGGATCGCGCCGGAGCAGGTGGACGAGTGCATCATGGGCAACGTGCTCGCGGCCGGACTGGGGCAGAATCCGGCGCGCCAAGCCGCGCTGTACGGCGGATTGCCGCCCGAGGTTTCGGCGCTCACCATCAATAAAGTTTGCGGCTCGGGGCTGAAAGCTGTCGCGCTGGCGGCGCAAGCGATTGCGACCGGAAATGCGGAAATCGTGGTGGCCGGCGGCATGGAATCGATGAGCAACGCGCCCTACCTGCTGCCGCATGCCCGCAACGGGTTTCGCATGGGTAATTCGGTAGCGGTGGATTCCATGATCCAGGACGGGCTGTGGGACGTGTACAACGATTTTCACATGGGGATGACGGGTGAGAAAGTGGCCGAGAAACATTCCATCACGCGCGCCGAGCAGGATGAATACGCCGTGAACTCGCACCGCAAAGCCGCCGAGGCGTGGGCCAGCGGCCGCTTCGCGGAGGAGGTGTTGGCGGTGGAGATCCCCGCCAAAAAGAAAGGCGCCGCGCCGGAGATTTTCGCGCGCGACGAATCCGTTCGGCCGGATGCCAGCATCGAAGCGTTGCGCGCGCTGAAACCGGCGTTCAAAAAAGACGGCACGGTGACGGCAGGCAATGCGCCGGGGGTAAACGATGGCGCCGCGGCGCTGGTGGTGGCTTCCGCCAGCCGCGCGCGCGAGCTAGGATTGCGGCCGCTGGTCCGGATCGAAGCGCAAGCGACCAGCGGAGTGGCGCCGGAGTGGGTGATGCTGGCGCCGGTTACGGGCGTCCAAAAGCTGTTGGCCAAGGCAGGGTGGACGAAGGACGCAGTGGACCTCTACGAATTGAACGAGGCCTTCGCCGTGCAGGCGCTGGGGGTGGTGCGCGAACTGGGCCTTGACTCCGAAAAGGTGAACGTCAGCGGCGGCGCGGTGGCGATCGGCCACCCCATCGGGGCCAGCGGCGGGAGGGTGCTGGTGACGCTGATCTACGAGATGATCCGGCGCGAGGCGCACCGTGGCGTGGCGGCGCTGTGCCTCGGCGGCGGCAACTCAGTGGCGCTGGCGGTGGAACGGTAGAGCGGCGCAGGCATTCGTTTCGACCAATGTTTACGGGCCTTCGGGCACGACCGTGTTATTGGCGACATTCCTTAAGAACCGCGAGACCGAGCCGCGGCTGAAAGTGCGTCCGAATTCCTGAAGGTTAATTAGGGCAGGCTAAAGCATGCCCCACCCCGATCAGGCCGCCACGCTGGCAGTGCGTTCCACCAGGCGCGGGCCGGGACGGCCGCAGGGACAGGGCGTCTCTTCCAGGTTTGCACCGGGGATCCTGACACCGGCTCGGGCAACCGAGGCATCCAGGTGAAATCCGTCCAGCGCTTCGCATTCGTAGCCGGCCAGGCGGCCGGTTGGATCGAGCAGCATGCGGTAAACCGGAACCTGGAACCAATACCACAGCGCGGCGCGGTCCGAGCTGCGCAAGGGCGGCTCGTTCAGGCCGCATACTACGCAGACCGAGCGGGAGACGCGCGTGCCGCGCACCGCCGCCCGGCGCAAATCCTCAAGCCTGCCCGCCAGCACGGCGCAGCGCGAGATTCGAGGGCCGGCGAAGGTGACCGCCAGGGTGGGAAACAAGGGATGGCGGAGTCGGAACCGAAATAGCCACTTCATGCCTACGGATAGAGTGGCCTGTCGAGGGAAAAGATCTCGACAAAAATTCCGGGGCGCGGCCCGGTAGGAGGCTGCTGAAAGACTTATTTCTGCACTTTTGGAAGCTCACAGGCTAAAGCCGGGGAGCATGGTGGCACAGGCTTCAGCGTGTGGGCCAGGTAGCTGTCTACCCGCCCTGCGCTTGCCGCAACAGCTTCGCCGCGTCCTGCCGCGGCGGATCGTCCGGAGACAGCGACAGCGTCATATAGTGCCGTAGAAGTTTCACCGCCTCGTCGCGGTTGCGCCCGCTCTTCAGGTAAATATCGGCTTTGGCGAAAATCACCCGCGGGCTCTCGGGGGAGAGCTTCTCGGCGCGCGCCAGGCTCTGGTCGGATTCGTGGAAGCGGCCTTGGCGCGCCAGGAAACGCGCCTGTTCGATGAAGCGGCCCACCTTCTGCGGAGCCGTCTCTACGGCGCGGCGCAGCTCCATTTCGGCGGTAGCGTATTCTTTGCGTTTTTCGGCCAGCTTGGCTTGCGCCTGGTAACCTTCGCCGGGATCGATCCGGGCAATCCGCGCGGCCGCGGCGCGGGCCTTATCCATCCCGCCGCCCAGAAAGCCGGGAGCTTCCAGGTAGTATTCGAACAGGTCGTTCCACGCATCCAGGTTCGACGGGTTCAGTTGGACGGCCCGTTCGAAATTCTGGCGGGCTCGGGAGGCGTAGGCCGGAGCCGTGAGCGGCGACGAGGTTTCCGCGCGGCGGCCGTAGGCTCGCCCCAGCCACAAAGCGTAATCGCTATTGTTGGCTTCGAGAGCCGCGGCTTTTTCGAAGGCTTCCGAGGCGCGCTTGAAATCGGCCAGCATATATTCGTCGCGGCCGGTGAGCGCGTAAGCAGCGCCATCCTTGACCGCGATCGAGCGCAGCACCGCGATCGACCGCTCATATTCGGTATGGTTGTAGAGATTACGGGCTTCCTCGAGATCCGCGCCGAAGGCCGGCGCGGCAACCGCGGCGGCAAGCACTAACCCCAATCGAATCATACGTAAGCTACTAGAATAATGCACGATTGATAACAGATAGATGAGGCGCGGGCGGAAAGGGTTTCAATCCCCGGCCTTTAAGGCCAGTCTTGCGAGGTGTGAATCGCCCTGAAGATATGTACCATGTCCGGCTCTACGGCATACACGATGACGGTAGGGCAGCGAAGCCATGACCGGTTCGCGCGTGCCGTCTTTGTGTCCGGTGCGCCCTTCGGCCCCCTTTGCAAGAGCTATGAAGAAAGGAGCCATGCCATGAAATGCCCATCCTGTGGCGAGGGGAAGCTCGTGCGCGGCACGCGCGATATCCCGTACACCTACAAAGGAGAAACGACGACGATTCCGGCCGTACGCGGCGAGTTCTGCCCGGCTTGTGGGGAAAGCGTCCTCGCCGCGGCGGAATCGAAACGCGTCAGCGCGGCGATGCTGGAGTTCAACAAGCAGGTGAACGCCTCCATTGTCGATCCCGGCTTCATCGCGCGTGTCCGCAAGAAGCTCGCGCTCGACCAGCGGCAGGCGGCCGCAATCTTTGGCGGCGGCGCCAATGCGTTTTCGCGCTATGAGAACGGCAAGACCAAGCCGCCGCTCGCCTTGGTGAAACTCCTCATGGTGCTCGACCGGCATCCCAATCTGTTGGGCGAGATCCGGGCCGGGCGATAGAACACCTGGCCCGCGTGCCGTTCCCATATAACCGCCGTGCCGGATGGCAACAACGGCGGCATTGTGCTCCGCTACCGCAAGGTGTTGCCGATCGACGCCATTTCCGGCCATGTTTGAGGGCGCTATTATTCCTGCCCGCTGGACCGCGGCCACACTTCTGGGCGGCCCTGCGCTACGCCGAGCTCAACCCGGTGCGAGCCGGATTTGGCGGCGGAGCCCGAGGCCTACCCAATGGTCCAGGCGCCGCCGCACACTGCGGATTGGCCGACGCGTGGGGCATTGGGGGCATGGGGGCATTGGGGACGGGGTGAAGTGAACCCCTGGAGTGAGACACGAAGTTAAGGGGGTAATCGCCGTTCGATGAGAAATCATTGCACGGCGAGGTTGATGGTGTCCACTCTGGAAGGACCTGAGCGGAGGATAGGGC
>JBEKYD010000067.1:0-27936 GCA_049511335.1 Bryobacteraceae bacterium
GACGGGAACACCAACTGGCGGCCGCGCGGCGTCTCCTCGGCGATGCAAAGCGAATGGTCGAGGAGCGTCTGCACCAGGGCGCGCAGCAACAGTTCCTCGTCCGCCCGCGGCAGCCGGTCGACTCCGGTGAAATCGAAGTCCGGCTGGTAGATGTCCGCTTCCAACACGCTGCCGATCTCGTCACGGTGGGCGCGCGCCGAGCGGATGATCGCCCCGGCGTAGCCGTTCAGCAGTTCCGGCTGCAGAAGCACTAGGTCGCCGAACTTCAGCGGCTGGGCCAGGCCGTAATTGGCCAGCAAGGTCACCGCCGTACGTACGTCGGATTCGCCGAACTTCTCGCCAGGCAGCGCTTGCTCCAGCCGCTGCGCCAGTTCGGCGAACCGCAGCAGGCGGATGTCGGCTGCGGCGCGCATCTTCATCACCGCGTTCTTCAGTTCGGCCAGCAGCCGAGGCGTAGCAGTCCACGGCAGGTTGTCCCAGGGGATGCTCTCCGCGATGAGCTGCTTCAGGTGCGACGGTTTTCCCCCGTTGGCCTGGTCGGAGCAGTTCTCGCCGGTCTTGGCGCTGCTGGCGAGCCACGCTGCGAAGCGGTGCTGCTCGGCGAAGCGCTCGATCTTGGCGTTGCCGAGCTTCATGCCGCCGACATCGACCTGCGAGAAGATCAGCAGCCGGGCCGGCTCGCGTTTCGGTTCCCGTCCGCCGGTGGCTGTATCGAGGGCCTTCAGCCAATCGCCCGCCTCGGCAAACGGATCGTCCTTCTGCGGATTGATCAGCAGCAGGGCCAGCGCGGTTTCGTCCAGAAATAGGCGGTGGATCAGGCGGTAATCCTCCTGCCCCGCCAGGTCCCAGAGCAGCGCTTCGCGGTCCATGGTGGCGTCTGGCGGCAGCGGCAGCTCCAGCGGCCAGACGTTCATGCCGTGGGTGCGGTCCTTCACCACGTATTTGTCTTCCACCAGCCGGTGCGCCAGCGAGGTCTTACCCACCGCGCCCTCGCCAAGCAGGACGACCTTGGCATTGACGTAGCGGCGGGTGGGTTCGGCCGGAGGAGCGGGTCGGGCGGCGGCGATGCGGTAGACGAAGATCGCCGCAGCTTCGTCTGCCATACCGACGATGAGCCGGGAGCCGTCGGGGCTGAAAGCAACGGAAATTGGGGTGTCCGGCTCCTTGTACCTGATCACTTGCAGGCACGCCCCCGATCTCCAATCCCAGAGTCGGACCGTGTAGTCCGTGAAGCCCGTGGAGGCGAGCCGCGTCCCGTCGGGCGAAAGGGCGACCGAATGCACCTTCTGCTGATGGCCCTCCAAAGTCGCGAGGCAGGTCCCCGTGTCCAGACTCCAGATCTTGATGGTCTTGTCGGCTGATCCCGAAAAGGCGAAGCGACCGTCCGGTGTGATCTGGACCGAGGCAACTATACCCGAATGGCCGTTTAGCGTCGCCAGGCATTTCCCCCCTTCAAGGTCCCAGAGCCGGACCGTATTGTCGCCCGAGCCCGAAACCGCCCGTCTCCCGTCTTTCGAAACCGCGACGGATTTCGCCGGGCCGCTATGGCCTTCCAGCGTTGCCAACCGCTGTTGGCTCGCGACATCCCAGATCTCCAGTGCCCCAACCGCGCCGGCGGTAATGATGCGGCGGCCATCCGGCAGAGGGGCGACCGCAAGGATGAGGTCGCCGCTCGACTGCCAACAGGCGACTTCCCGTCCATCCGCTACATCCCAGATGCGGATGGAATGGTCGTCGGAGCCTGAAAGAATCTGCTTCCCATCCGGCGTGATGGCAACAGAGTTGACGTCGTCGGTGTGCCCCTTCAGCGTCACCCGGCATTTACCGGTCTCCAGGTCCCAAGCTCTGATCGTGTTGTCCCCGGAGCCGGACACCACCCACATTGCATCCGGGCTGACCGCCACGCTAAAGACCCAGCCTTTGTGCCCTGTGAGCTTACGCTCCAGTTCGGCCAGCGGCTGGACCTCGACCGTCGGCTTCGGCTTGGGCCTTTCCGCCCGCTGCTCGCGTTTTGGAGCGGGCGGCGGCAATTCCGCTTCAGATCGGCAGGCCGCCAGCAATTGCTCGAACGCCGCCCGCGTTGCCTCGCGATAGTCCACATACTTGTAGCGCCGTAGCGTGTCCGGCAACTCGCAATTGGCCAGCAAGAGAGGGACGAAGCGGCGGCCGGCGTTGCCCGGGTCGCGGAAGAGCACTGTGCTGCGTTCGAGCGTCACCCAGTCCGACGCCAGCGCCTCCGGCGACAGGCACAGCACCTGCACTCGGGCAGCCCCCAGGCCGTGTTCAACCGCCAGGTAGATATCGTCGCCTGGCCGCACGACCCAATCGTCGAACCACACCCGCAACCCGGCGCTGCGAAGCCGCTCAGCCAGCGCCCGCACCCGCGGCTTATCCTGCGAGCTGTAGCTCAGAAAGACGTCATAAGTAATGTCGGATGGCATTGCTACCGATCCCTCATGTTACTCTCGTTCGACTTACTCCGCCGCGAGTAAAGGGCGATGGTAAGGGACGATAGACGCGCCGTTCGAATATGGCAAGGATATTAGCGCGGGAATTACTGCGGGCACGAAGAGCAAAGTGTAGGGCGGGCAATTCTACCGGGACTTCGGCCGGCTGGACCGGCCAGAAAGCTGGTCCGCAGGCAGAATAGCCCCACAATTTGCCGGGCGACTTGGCCTCTGCCAATAAACTGTCTGGCATCGGGCCGTACTCGCGAAACCGCCTCCTCAACTCTCTCCCGTTCTCCCGCCACCCCCCAAACCCGCCCCCCGCAGATTGAATTCGGCCACGATGGCCGCCACCCGCTCCGCTTCCATCCGCTCTTCGGGAGCGGTACTCAACCACCCCATCGCCGCCTCCAGCACGCTGCCCACCCAGCAACGCGCTACCACCGTCCGCTCGTCTGCGTCAAACCACGGCGCCACCTGCTCCAGCGCGATGGAGACCGACCGCACATGGCTTTCGATAATTGCCCGGCGCGCCTGCTCGATTCGGCCTCCCAGAGCCGCCGCTTCCACCAGCATGCGGGCTTCGGCGGGGTTTCCCGCCAGCCATTCGACGAAGGCCCTCACGGCCGAATCCATCCGCGCCTCGGGCCGGCTCTGCTTGAGCATCGCGCCGTTGATCGCAGTGGCAAGCCGCCCGCCGATCTCTTCGAGCGCCGCGACGTAGACATCCTCCTTGTTCCGAAAGTAGAGATAGAATGCGCCCGTGGAACTTTGGGACTCGGCCACGATCGCCGGCACGGTTACGGCATGATACCCCAGCCGCCCGAACTGGGCGATGGCTACGTCGAGGAAGCGCCGGCGCCGGGCTTGCTTGCGCCCGGCCATCTTCTCGCTTTGCTTATACTCCACGAGCGGGAATTCCGGCCAAGGTTAAGGCTGCGACCAGCGCCATGGTGAGCCAGCGCGGGGTGTGGCTGGCATATCGTGTCCAACTCTGGCCGAAGCGCGCCAGCATCCTGGGTTCTTCCACCCGGCGGACATAGACGGCTCCCGCAATGACGATGAGGCCGACCAGAGCCAGCAAACTCGCCGAGCGTAGCAGCAGGGCAAGGCCCGCCCCGAACAACCAGCCGCCCAGCATCAGGGGATTGCGGGAGCGGCGAAACGGGCCCGATTCCACCAGACGAGTGGTCGGAACCAGCGGGTTCGGTGTGCCGCGGCCAGCAAAGGTCAGAGCCCAGAAGGAATAGGCCGCGATCGCGCCGCCGGCCAACATCAGGAGCGCCGCCAACAGCTCGACCCAGGATGGCAAGCGCCAGACGAGGCCAAGCCATCCATCGAAGCGCAGGGAAAGCCAAGGCAAAACAAAGACATAGAGCAACAGTGCAGGCAGGGAAGCCAGCAGGGAGCGTAGCAATAGTCGTGTCATAAATAAAGAATGACACATCATTCATTTTTCGTAAACAACAAAAATATCTCACCGGCTAAAGCCGGTGCTACCCCTGGTGGCACGGGCTTTAACCAGCTTGACAGCCCGCGCCACGGGTGCTCACATGCGTTTCTTGCGGGCTTCAACCCAGGCGGGGAAAAGGCCGGGGTATTCCAGCCAGACGAGCATCCAATCCGCCATCTGGCGTTTTTGCGCGCGCTTGCCGTCGGGCTGGCGCGAACTGGCGGCCAGAAACTTGGCTCGGTCCTTGGCGGCAATCACCTGGCGGCGGCAATAGCGGGCCCGCTCGCGATCGCCGGCCGCCAGGGCCGCGGAGTAGACGGCTCCGAGTTCGCGCAGGGATCGCTCCAGTTCCTCGAAGGTATGCTGCCGCACACCCGCGTAAGGCTGGGCAAACGGCAGGCCGGTAGCGCGCAGGAGGTCGCGCAGGTAACTTTCCGAAACCGGCGCCAGCCTGGCCAGCAGGTCGAGCCACACGGCCTCGGTGATTTCGGCCGGGGCGGCCTCAGCCAGGTAATCGGCCAGGCGCAGTTTGGCCGATTTGGAGGCGCCGCTGGCGCTGCCAGGCGTTGGACTCATTGCCGGCCCGCGCGCCGATAGCGGTCGACGGCGATCCGGTGATCCGCGAGGCTAACGGAAAACTGGTGACCGCCGGACCCATCCGGCAGGGCCACGAAATACAGCGCCGGGGACGCGGCCGGGTGAAGCACGGCGCGAATCGATTCCAGGCCGGGGTTGGCGATCGGGCCGGGCGGAAGGCCCGCGTGGCGGTAGGTGTTGTACGGGCTGCCGCTATCGAGATCGGATCGGTGAATAGCGCCGCGCCACCGGCCGTCCAGCATGGCGGCGTAAATCGTGGTTGGGTCGGAATCGAGCGGCATACCCATTCGCAGCCGGTTGAAAAAGACGGCGGCGATGAGCGGCCTCTCCTCCGGCAGCTTGCCTTCGCGCTCCACCATGGAGGCGAGGATAACGGTTTGGTGAACGTTGGCCGCGCCGGCTTTTCGCCAGCCCTCGCGAAACCGATCGGTCATCTCCCGGCAAAGTTCGCGCGGTGTCGCATGGCGGGCCAGACGGTAGGTTTCGGGGAAGAGATAACCTTCCAGGCTGGGCGCTTCCGGGTCAAGATCGCGAATCGGCGACGGGTCGCGCGCGGCCTGCAAGAACTGGTCCGCACTAAAGCCGCCGAACTGGCCAGCAGCCTCGGCGATATCGTACATGTTCCAACCCTCCGGCACCGTGAGCGAGTAGTAAAAGATGTCGCCGCGCGCGAGGCGCTGGACGACTTCCGCAGCCGTGGCGGGGCGATCGAAGCGGTACTCGCCGGCCTGCAGCACGCGAGCGGGCGTCCATAGCCGCGCGGCGAGAAAATCCCACGGACTGCGCACCACCCCCGCGGAGGCCAGCCGCTGCCCGATGGCGAAAGTGGAAGTGCCATGCGGCAGATCGACGAACACCGCCTCGTCGAAACCACGGTACGGCCGGCCGAGGCGCCACGCAGCGCCGCCCGTCAGTAAAAGCACACCGAGCGCCACCCACCGCAGCCGTCTCATAACGAATCGAGGTAGCTTTGCAGCAGGATTACCGCCGAAAGCCGGTCCACCGCCGCGGCGCGCTTTTGGATGCCGATGCCGCTTTCGCGCAGTACCCGTCCGGCCTCCACGCTGGTGAGGCGCTCATCCCACAGCTTGACCGCGAGGCCCGTGTATTTTCCCAACATTTCGGCGAACTCGCGTACCCATGCCGATTGGCGCCCCTCGCTGCCGCCCATGTTTATCGGGTTTCCCATTAGGAACAGGCTCACACCGCGCTCGCGCGCCAGCCCATCGAGAGCGGCCAGATCGGCGCGTTTCCGCGTGCGCACCAAATTCGGAAGCCCTTGCGCCGTAATTCCCAACGGATCGCTGATGGCCAAGCCGATGCGCTTCTTGCCGAGGTCGAGAGCCAAAATGCGGGATTTCAAGGCGAAAGCGGTGGATTCCGCCTCGCCCGTGAGAGGCTTGAAACTCAATTCCATTTCATTATAGACAAGCTCATGCTAGATTCGAGATAAGGGTAGCCGATCGTCCGTGGCCTTGGTCACCAAGCCTGTCCCATTTACCGCAGCCGCTACGAAAACCACACCGGAACGTGCCCAGTGGCTGATCGCGCTCGGCGCGATGGTGGCGCTGTTATACTACGGCCGCGCCATATTCATCACTTCGATCGTGGCGGTGGTGATCGCATTCATCCTGGATCCGTTCGTGGTGCTGCTGACGCGCGTGCGGCTTCCGCGCGCGCTGGCAAGTTTTGTGGTGTGCACGCTGGCGCTGGCCATGCTGTACGTGGTGGGGCTGGGCGCGTATTCCCAATTCTCGGCGCTCTATGACGTGTTGCCGAAATATGGCGAGCGCATCGGGGAACTGGTGGACACGGCGCAGCGGAAGGTTGCCGCCGCGGAGGATAACGCCACCCGGCTGCTGGTTCCCGCCCAACAGCGGCAGGAAGAGCAAGACCGGCTGCGGGCGCAGCAAGCGGCAGCGGCGCGGCCCACCAAGCGGGGCCGGCCACAGGCACCGCAGCCGCAGCCCCCGGCCATCCCCGGCGCGATTCCCGAAGTTCGGATTCACGAGGAGCGAACGCCCATCGGCGACTTCATCGCCGCGCGCCTGAACTCGTTCTACATGTTTCTGCTGATGGCGTCCTTCGTGCCGTTTCTGGTGTATTTCATGTTGAGCTGGCGCGACCACCTGAATCGCAGCTTCCTGCAGTTCTTCTCCGGAGAAGACCGGGTGGTGGCGGCGCGAAGCTTGCAGGGAATTGCCGAGATGGCGAGGGCTTTCGTCACCGGCAATTTTGTCCTCGGACTCACGCTGGCCATCATCAGCTCCAGCATGTTCTTGTGGATGGGCGTGCCGTTTCCGATTCTGGTGGGCCCGCTCAGCGGCTTCCTCAGCCTGGTGCCTTACGTGGGCCTGCCGCTGGCGATGCTCCCGCCGCTGTTCTCCGCCCTCACCGTGAACGCGGTGCCCCTGTACGTGCTGATCGTGGTTTCCGTGGGTCTGCTTCACCTGGTGGCGCTCAACCTTCTTTACCCGAAGCTTGTAGGATCGCGAGTCCACCTGAACCCGTTGGTAGTCACCTTTTCGCTGATGCTGTGGGGCTTCTTGTGGGACGCCCCGGGATTGTTGCTCGCAATTCCGATCACCGCCGGGCTGAAAGCCGTGTGCGACAATGTGGCCGGCCTGCGGAAGCTGGGGAAGTTTCTGGGGGATTGAGCGATCTCCGCGGCGCGTAGGCGGATGATAGGGCAACGCATAAGCTGTAGGGCGGACGCCCTCGTCCGCAGCCGGCCCCGCGGCCGGATCTTCGCCAGTGTCGTAGACCGGATTCTCGGGGAGAAGTACGGGACGAGGGCGTCCCGCGCGGACCAAGGGGTCCACCCTACCAGTTACGCCGCGTTCGCCGTTGCGAAAAGTATGTGCCATTAGGCTTTAGCCTGCAGCGTTGGGAGGAAACACGCGGGCTGTCCCCAGGTTTCCCAGGTTTCCCCCAAAATTAACTCAGCGAGGTGCCTGGGCATAAATGACGTGCAAGATCCAGCCAGTTGGGGTGTTGGGCGCGGTCGTTTTGATGGGGGCTCTCGGCCACGCGCAAACGAAAGCGGCGCCGGTGTCGTCCGCACCAGCCTGCGAATATTTGTACCGAGGCGATGTCAACAGCCGCTATGCGTTCGCAGAGGCCAGCGAGGTTGCCTTATGGTACGCGTCGGCGGCGGCCCACGAAGCCGGCAGATTCGAGGGTAAGAGTGCTTGGAACATCGACAGCGATCTGGTTTCTCTCATGCGTGCCGAAAAGGCTGGATTAGAAGCTTATCAGTGTGCAGTTTTGGTACTGCAGCCGTTCGAGCGAAGTAGCTTCGAGGACCGTTACCTGCAGGGAGACAACAAGAGGGTCATCGCTTTGGGTGCGAGGTTTGGCACACAGATCTATCGGCACCAGGCCACGCTGATGGATCAGTCTATCAATATACTCCGGTTCAGAGCCGGGTGTTGCGCGATTTCCCGGACCTGAAGGATGACGGCCACGGCGACAAGCGGTCGGGCCAAACCGCATTTGACGTTGAATTAAGCCAAGTCGCGAGTCTGTACCTGAAATTCCTTACGCAGCCGTGGGTGTGCGCTGACGAGAGGCCAAAACGTTGAGCGA
Organism: Bryobacteraceae bacterium; assembly: GCA_049511335.1. Lineage (GTDB taxonomy): Bacteria > Acidobacteriota > Terriglobia > Bryobacterales > Bryobacteraceae > JBEKYD01. The sequence goes on from JBEKYD010000067.1 coordinate 8,086, forward strand.
AGCCCCGGACGCTAACCGCGCCGGCGCAAGGGCATGAGAGCCGGGGAAATGGTATAATCAGATAAGTCGAATGTCGATTCTCGACCCGGCCTCTGTATAATTTTACCCTCTTACCTTTAGCTAACTATTTTATTTTAAATAGCTTAAAAGATAGGAGAAAAGATGATCTACCCCGCATTTGAAAAAGACTTCCTTCCCAAGCTGTGCCCGTGCTGCAAGCGCACGGCAATTGCACACTGCTGGTTATATAAGGAGCCGCCGCCATCTCGTCCGCTTGAAGATAAGCGGAAGGCCATTGGCGAGGCATTCATGCACGCCGACTCGGAGGACTGCGTTAGGCCGCAAAGACTCGCCACGCTGTTGACCCAGTGGTCCGCATTGACCGCCTGTGGATGGCGGCAAATCTCCGCCGCCTCGCGTGGCCAAAGCGAGGCGGCGCCAGCTTTTGAGTGAACGAAACGGTTTCGCGCGATCCGGAGCTGCTGTTGGCGTCCGGGTCGTCAGCGGGGATTGCACCCAGAAGCGCCACCCAATGTGGCGCACGCACTCGTGCGTGCCGCGTCGAGACTCATCTCGACGCCCGCGCTCGACCAGGGAAAGTCCCCTGGAGTGCGGACCAACCCGGCCTTAACCGGATTGTTTTCGATGTACGCCCGAATCTTCTCAAACTCGCCTCGATTCCGCACCCAGTGATCATAGGATTCCTTTTGCCAAAAGGGTTCCCCGGTGCGCCCCAGCAGGCGATTGGCAAATCGTGCACTGGCGCCTTTGAGGGATTTTAGCAAGTGGTCGGGGGTGATCTTAGGTCGAATCAGTAGATGCACATGGTTCGCCATGACCACGTAAGCCCCCAGTTCGTAGTGCCCCAGTTCCACTCCCTTGCGGACGCAGCCGACCACGATTCGTGCGATGTCGGGCTGCCGAAGGTACATTGGTCCATGCCGCATGGTATCCAACTGGCGGTCCAGCCAAACGAACGCTTCTCCCGAGGCGAGCGGGCCGGGCGGGGGCAGCAAAGAAGCGGGCACGCTGCCATGCAGGTGCCAGGTGAGAAACAGCGGTGCACCTTCCGGGTAAAGGTGCGGCAATCGGCGGTGCGGGGTCATGTGTCCATATAGTTGGCGGAACGGGCGGAAGTTCTCGTCCGAACTGAAGCGGGTGTCAGTCTAGTCTAATCTCGACGCGGCACGCATGAGTGCGTCGCATGAGTGCGTGCGCCACGTTGAGTTAGCACTGGTGGGAACTGCTAGAAGCTCAGTTTCGATCCGGGCGGTTGACGCAGCACGGGTCGGGCGGCGAAGAAAGACCGAAGTCCACTGGGCTTTCGCGCCATAACCGTAAAGCAGCGCTTGACAAACTGTAAGCGTTGCTTTACGGTACCCTGATGTGCCGATGAAGAATCCGCCCCATCCGGGCCGCAGCATACGAACCGCGTGCCTTGAACCGCTGAGGCTGTCTATTCCCGAAGGGGCAAAGATTCTCCGCGTCAGCCGGCAGGCTCTCAACAACGTCATCACCGGCAAGTCGGCCATTAGCCCGGAGATGGCTATCCGGCTGACCAAGGCTTTCGGCAGCACGCCGGAGACGTGGCTGGGAATGCAGCTAGCCTATGACCTCGCGGCAGCCCGCAAGAACGAAAGCAAAATCAAGGTCCGCCGCCAACGCGTGGCGTGACAGACGGCGCTAAGGCGCTTGGCGCTGCTCGCGTCCCATTGCCCGGTTTTGCGCAATCGTGTTAGCGTCTTATTTAAAGACCCCTGAGTATCATTTTCAGTGTAAGCACAAGGAGAAACCGAAATGCCCCTCGTATCGATGCGCCAGCTTTTGGACGAAGCAGCCAAGGGCGGCTACGGCGTTGGCGCCTTCAACGTAAACAACATGGAGCAGATCCAGTCGATCATGGAAGCGGCTCGGGAAACCAAGTCGCCCGTGATCGTGCAAGCCAGCCGCGGCGCGCGCGCCTACTCCCAGGACCGCTTCCTCTATCACCTGATGCTGGCGGCCACGGAACTCTATCCGGAAATCCCCACCGTGCTGCATCTGGATCACGGCAACTCGGTCGAAACCTGCAAGTCGGCCATCGACATGGGGTTCACCAGCGTCATGATGGATGGCTCGCTCATGCCCGATGGGAAGACGCCTTCCAGCTTCGAATACAACGTGAAGGCGACGCGCGAAGTGGTGGAACTGGCGCATGCCAAAGGCGTCACCGTGGAAGGCGAAATCGGCTGCCTGGGCGGCATTGAAGACGGCCATGGCGCCGGTCTCGACGGCCTGAGCCATCTCACCGACCCCGACCAGGCCGTGGAATTCGTAAAGCAGACCGGATTGGACGCGCTCGCGATCGCCATCGGCACCAGCCACGGCGCCTATAAGTTCTCGCAGAAGCCGACCGGCGAAACGCTCAAAATGAATCGGCTGATCGAGATCCACCACAAGCTGCCCAACGTCCACCTGGTGATGCACGGATCCTCCAGCGTTCCCAAGGACCTGCAGGACATCATCAATCGATACGGCGGCAAGCTGAAGCCCACATGGGGCGTGCCGGTGGAAGAAATCCAACTCGGCATCAAGAACGGCGTGCGCAAGATCAACGTGGATACCGACAATCGTCTGGCCATCACCGGCGCCATCCGCAAGGTATTCGCCGAGAAGCCGGAAGAATTCGATCCCCGCAGCTACCTGAAACCCGCTCGCGAAGCCATGAAGAAAGTGGTGGCGCTGCGCATGACGCAATTTGGCCAGGCCGGCCATGCCGGCGATTACCAGCCGGTCAGCCTGAAAGAAATGGCCGCGCGGTACGCCAGCGAAACGGTGCCGGCATAGCGCGCGTCAGCCGTGGGGCAGACGATCCTTTTTCTTCGTCTGCCCGATCACAGTAGTTTTTGCGGGTCTGTCAGTGTCTCAGAGCCCGCCGCACCGCTTCCAACAGCTCCTCCCGTTCCACCGGCACGGGTAGAATCGCGGCAGCGCGAGTTTCGGCGGCCAGTGTCAGGAAATCCCCGCCTTCGTCCGCCGAGAGAACGATCACGGGGCAGTCGCGCGGCCGCCCGCAGACGGCTTGGAGGGTCGGTCCCTCCTCATCCGCGCTTAGCTCGGCAACCAGCAAATCGAACTCCCCCGCTTCCACCGCGGATGCGGCTTCCTGGCCGCCGCCGGACTCGGCCACCGCGTAGCCGGCTTCGATCAGCAGGTCGCGAAGCTTGGCCCGCCGTTCGCCGTCTCCGCAAACCACCAGCAGGGTAGCGGCGGCGGCTTCCGAGCCCAGAGCGGCTCGCACTTTCTCGGCTAGTTCGGACGGGGTGAACGGCTTGGTTAGCAAATGCAGGCCGGGTTCCAGCACGCCGCTGCGCGCCATGGTCTGATCCGTGTAGCCGGACATGTAGAGCACGGCCATGCCGCTCCGTGCCGCGATCATGCGTTCGGCCAGTTCGCGGCCGGTGATGCCGGGCATGATGACGTCGGTTAGCAGGAGGTGGATCGTGTCCGGATGTGCGGCAGCCAGGCGTTGCGCGTCCTCACCGCTCGCCGCGGTCAGCACCCGGTAGCCGTATCGCCCCAGCGCCGTGGCGGTCATATGCCGAACCTCGGCTTGATCCTCCACCACCAGAATGGTCTCGCTGCCGCGCAGATTTCGCCGGATTTCCGGCCGCTCGCGCGGGATCTCGGCGTCGGCGCGCGGCAGGTAGATCTTGAACACACTGCCGTGCTCCGGTTCTGAGTAGACCCAAATCCAACCGCCGGTCTGTCTGACCATCCCATAGACCGTGGCCAGGCCCAGGCCCGTGCCGGTGCCCATTGGCTTGGTGGTGAAGAAGGGCTCGAAGATGTGCTCCCGCACCTCGGGCGGCATGCCGCTGCCGTTGTCGCTTACCGCGAGCAGCACGTGCGGGCCACGGCTGGCGCCATTGTGGGTCTGCTCGTAATGGTCGTCCAGCTCCACGTTCGAAGTCTCGATCACCAGGCGCCCGCCGCGAGGCATGGCGTCGCGCGCGTTCACCGCCAGGTTCATGAGGATCTGCTGCAGGTGTCCGGCGTCGGCTCTGACGTTGCCCAGCGTCTCTTCAGCCTGGATTACCAGCTCGATATCTTCGCCGATCAGCCGCCGCAGCATCTTCTCCACGTCTCGCACGATCTGGTTCAGGTTGAGCACGGAGGGCTGCACCAGTTGTTTGCGGCTGAAAGCCAGCAATTGTTGGGTGAGAGCCGCGGCGCGCCCGCCGGCGGCGCGGATTTCGGCCACGATCGAGCTCGCCGAGCTGCCCGACGCCATGTCCTGGGCCAGCAGATCGGCGTAGCCGTTGATCACCGCCAGCAGGTTATTGAAGTCGTGCGCCACTCCCCCGGCCAGGCGGCCGACGCTTTCGAGACGCTGCGCCTGGTGAAACTGCGCCTCCAGGCTGGTGCGCTCGCTGATGTCGTACACCATCACCAGGCGGGCTTCTCGCGAGCCGAAGCGCAACGGATGGGCGGCAATTTCCACGGTCGTCAAGGCGCCGTCTTTGTGGCGATGCCGCCATGGCCCATCGGTGTGCAGGCCGGCGGAGAGGCGCACGTTGTCGAGCAGACGCGGCACGTCCTCGGCCGGGCGAATGTCGCGGATGGTCATGGCCAGGAACTCTTCGCGCGTGTAGCCATAGCTCTGGATTGCGGCCCTGTTGACGGCCAGAAAGGCCAGCGTCTCCAGGTCGTACACCCACATCGGCTGGGGATTGTTTTCGAACAGAAGGCGGTACTGGCGCTCGGATTCCTCGAGCGCGCGCTGCGCCGCGCGACGGGCCGTCGCATCGCGAAACACCAGCACCACGCCGGAAGCCGCGCCCCGCCCCGCGGGGACGAGCGCGGCGCTGTCGTCCATGGGGATCTCCCGGCCGTCCTTCGCCACCAGGACGGTGCCGTTCGGCAAGGCTATGGACTGGCCGCTGCCAAGAACGAGGGCGGACGGACAGTCGAACGGGGTACGGGTCTTCTCGTCGATGGCGCGGAAGACTTCGCTGAGCGGCCGCCCCAACGCTTCCCCTGCCGGCCATCCGGTCAACTGTTCCGCCACCGGATTGAGAAACGTGACGGAGCCCGCGCCATCGGTTGTCACGACGGCGTCGCCGATGCTGTCGAGGGCCGTTTCCAGCGTCGCCTTGCGCCGCGCCTCTTCCTCGCGCGCGCGCTCGGTTGCCGCCAGCCGGCCGCGGAGCCAGGCGATACTCGCTACCATGGCCGCCAGAAAGATCGCCGTGGCGATGGCGGCGCCGGCGATGGTGCGGGAAACGAAAGCGATCGTTCCCACCACCAGAAACGCGGCGGCCGCGGCCGTCTTTTGCGATTTTGTCAGGAGCGAAAGCCCCAAATTGCGCAGCCTCTAGAGGATTCTAACTATAAAGGAAAACTACACCGGCCCGGAGGTGAAAAATATAGCCACGGATGAACACAGATAAACGCAGATAAAAACAAAATCTCTCATTGATGTTATCTGTGTTCATCTGTGGCTATCATTCTTTTGCTTAGCCGCTCATCGAAGCCAGGAACTCGGCGTTGGTGCGCGTCTTGCCCAGCTTGTCGAGCAGCAGCTCCATGGTCTCGACCGGGGACAGCGGATTCAGCACGCGGCGCAGAATGAACACGCGGTTGAGCTCTTCCTTGGGAAGCAGGAGCTCTTCCTTGCGGGTGCCGCTCTTGTTGATATCGATGGCCGGGAACACGCGTTTGTCCACCAATTTGCGCTCCAGGTGGATTTCCATGTTGCCGGTGCCCTTGAATTCTTCGAAAATCACGTCGTCCATGCGGCTGCCCGTGTCGATGAGCGCGGTGGCGATAATCGTCAGCGAGCCGCCCTCTTCGATGTTGCGCGCCGCGCCGAAGAAACGCTTGGGGCGCTGCAAGGCGTTGGAATCCACGCCGCCCGAGAGCACCTTTCCCGACGGCGGCACGATGGTGTTATAGGCGCGCGCCAGGCGGGTGATGGAATCGAGCAGAATCACGACGTCGCGCTTGTGCTCCACCAGGCGCTTGGCCTTCTCGATCACCATTTCGGCCACCTGCACGTGGCGCGTGGCCGGCTCGTCGAAGGTGGAGCTGATCACCTCGCCGCGCACGCTGCGCTGCATGTCGGTGACCTCCTCGGGGCGTTCGTCGATCAGCAGCACGATGAGCGAAACTTCGGGGTGGTTGGCGGTGACGGAATTCGCGATCGCTTGCAGCAGCATCGTCTTGCCGGTGCGCGGCGGCGAGACGATCAGGCCGCGCTGGCCCTTGCCGATGGGCGCGAGCAGATCCATCACGCGTCCGGAGAAGTTATCGCGCGTGGTTTCGAGCTTCAGCCGTTGATCGGGATAGAGCGGCGTCAGGTTGTCGAAGAAGATCTTGTTGCGAGCTTCCTCGGGCGGCTCGAAATTGATGGCGTCGACTTTGATCAGCGCGAAATACCGTTCGCCCTCCTTGGGCGGGCGAATCTGGCCGGAAATAGTGTCTCCGGTGCGCAGGTCGAAGCGGCGGATCTGGGAGGGCGAGACGTACACGTCGTCCGGCCCGGGCAGATAGTTGTACTCGGGGGCGCGCAGAAAGCCGAAGCCGTCCGGCAGGCATTCCAGCACGCCTTCGGAGAAAATCAGGCCGCTCTTTTCGGCCTGAGTCTGCAGGATCTTGAAGATCAACTCCTGCTTGCGCAGGCCGGCCGCTCCGGCGATTCCCATGTCCTTGGCAACCTGGTTGAGCTTCTGAATGCTCATATCCTTCAGCTCGACCAGATCGAGGGTGGGCGTGCCGTTCTTGCCCTGCGCGGCCTGTTTGCGCCGCTGCGCGCCGGGCGACGCGGCAACCACCGCTTCGGCGGAAATCGGCGGCGGCGGCGCGGCTTCGGCAGCCGGGGGGGCCGGAGCGTCGGCGTGCGGCTCTTTGGCGGCGGGCGGCGCGGCGACGGCAACTTTGGAGGCCCGGTCGGCGGATTTTTCGCTTTCGGCGGCGGCGCCTTCGCGGGCGGGAACGGCCGTTTTCTCGGCCGCTTTTTCGGTGGGTTTTTCTTGCTTTTCTTGTTTTTCCTGCGGCGGGGTGTTGGCTACCGGGGCTGCAGTGTTGTCGTTATTGCTTGCCAAATGGTCCTCACTCCCCGGCCGGTAACGGCCGAGAAAGGCAACGGCTCCACGCCTTCCTCGCGGATGGCGCGGAATCCGCCCTGTTGTTCAGATTGATTCGCTTTATCGGTCTTCGTGGCAATCACCAAGTACGGCCTGGTGTGAGCCTCCAGCCAGTGTTTCAACTCCAGGTCGCCCGCCATCCAGCCCCGGCGGGCATCCAGAATCAGGCAGCACAGCTTGAGGCTCTCTCTATATTCCAGATAGTGTTCGATTAATCTCTTCCAGCCGCGCAAACTTTCCCGGGGAGCCCTGGCGTAGCCGTAGCCCGGCAAATCGACGAAACAGAACGCGCCGCCGACGACATAAAAGTTGATCGTTTGTGTTCGCCCCGGAGTGCTGCTGGTGAAAGCCAGCTTTTTTTGCCCCGCGAGGGCGTTAATCAAGCTGGACTTTCCTACGTTACTTCTCCCTAAAAACGCAACTTCAGGCAGGCCCACCGCCGGAAATGCGTCCGGCCGCGCGGCGCTGGCTACAAACTCGGCTTTCACTTCAATCGCACTTCGATCGCACTGGGGATCGCGGCCCTTAGTGGGCCAACTCCTCGACCGGTTTCTCCACCACGACCGGGGCGGAGGCCGGCAAGGGGAGCGCGACAATCTCGCGCTCGAGCGCGATCTTCAAAACCTGGTCCATCGACTCCACGAAGTTCAGCTTCATGGTCTTCTTGATTGCATCGGGTATGTCGGGAAGGTCCTTCTCGTTTTCCTTGGGAACGATCGCTTCCAGGATGCCATGCCGGTGTGCGGCCATCAACTTTTCCTTCAGGCCGCCGATCGGCAGCACCCTGCCGCGCAGGGTGATTTCTCCGGTCATGGCCACGTCGGCACGCACGGGAATGCCGGTGAGAGCGCTGCAGATGGTGGTGGCCATGGTGATGCCGGCCGACGGTCCATCCTTGGGAATGGCGCCCTCGGGAATGTGCAGGTGCACATCCATATTGCGGTAAAAATCGCGGGGAAGGCCGAGCGACAGCGCGCGCGAACGGATGTAACTCATGGCCGCCTGCGCCGACTCCTGCATCACTTCGCCCAGCTTGCCGGTGATAGTGAGCTTGCCCTTCCCTTCCATCAAGCTGCATTCCGTGGTCAGGATCTGGCCGCCGACTTCGGTCCACGCCAAACCCACCGCGGCGCCCACTTCGTTGTGCTTCTCCGCTTCGAGGTCGCGGAACCTCCAGGGCCCCAGCAAGTCGTTGAGCTTCGGTAAATTCACTACCGTCTTGGGCAGCGACTTGGCTCTCCGCTCCTTCGCCGCATTGGGGCTCTCTTTGGCGGGCTCTTTCGCAGACCCGTTTCCGCTTTCCTTGGCGGACTGGGCGTTCACCACCTGGCGGGCCACCTTGCGGCAGACGTTGCCCACTTCGCGTTCCAGGTTTCGCACCCCGGCTTCGCGGGTGTAATACTGAATCAGCCCGTTCAGCCCCTCGTCGGTGAACTCCACCTGATTGCCGTTGAGGCCGGTCGCCTCCATCTGTTTGGGAACCAGGAAACGGCGCGCGATTTCCATCTTTTCGAACTCGGTGTACCCCGACAGCCGGATTACTTCCATGCGGTCCTGCAAAGCCGCCGGGATGGTGTGGAGCACGTTGGCCGTGGCGATGAAAAACACCTGGCTCAGATCGTATTCCACGTCCAGGTAGTGATCCACGTACATGAAGTTCTGTTCCGGATCGAGCACCTCGAGCAGCGCCGCCGATGGATCGCCCCGAAAATCCGTGGACATTTTATCCACTTCGTCCAGCATGAAGACCGGATTGCGCGTGCCGGCTTTCTTCATCATCTGGATCACCTGGCCAGGCAGGGCGCCGATGTAGGTGCGCCGATGGCCGCGGATTTCGGCCTCGTCGCGCACGCCGCCGAGCGACATGCGCACGAACTTGCGGCCGGTGGCCTTGGCGATCGACATGCCGAGCGAGGTCTTGCCCACGCCGGGAGGTCCCACGAAGCACAGAATCGAACCTTTGGGATTCTTCACCAGCCGGCGCACGGCCAGGAATTCGAGAATGCGCTCCTTGATTTTATCCAGGCCGTAGTGGTCCTTGTTGAGCGTTTGCTCGGCAAACTTCAGGTCGCGGATTTCCTTGGATTTTTTCTTCCACGGCACCGCCAGCAGCCAATCCAGATAGTTGCGCGAGACGGTGGATTCGGCCGACATGGGCGGCATGTTTTCCAGGCGCTTCAATTCGGTCAGAGCCTTATCTAACGCATCGGCGGTCATGCCGGCCGTCTCGATGCGCTTCTTCAGCTCGTCGATCTCGCTCTTTTCCCCGCGGCCCAGCTCTTTCTGAATGGCCTTGATTTTTTCGTTGAGGTAATACTCTTTTTGCGCCTTCTCCATCTGGCGCTTCACGCGGCCCTGGATGGTGCGGTCCACGTTGAGCTTTTCGATCTCGATATCCAGCATCTCGGCCACCCGCGTGAGGCGGTCGATGGGATCGAAGATCTCGAGCAGCTCCTGCTTTTCCTCGATGGTGAGCTGCAGGTTGGCGCCCACCGTATCGGCCAGCTTGCCCGGATCGTCCACCCGGATGGCGGCGACCATGGTCTCGTAATTCAGATTCTGGCTCAGCTTGACGTACTGCTCGAACAGGCCGGTGACGCGGCTGATCAAGGCATCCAGTTGCGGGCCGCTTTCCACCCGGAACCCGGCCGTGCGCACCAGCGCGCGGAAGAAGCCTTCGTCGTCGGCGACCGAGACCACTTTGGCGCGTTCCACGCCCTCCACCAGAACCTTGATATTGCCATCCGGCAGCTTGAGGCTCTGCACGATGTTGACGATGCAGCCTACCGAGTAGATTTCGTTGGGCTTCGGCTCGTCGATGGAGGCATCGTGCTGGGTCGCCAAAAAGATTTTCTTATCGCCCGCCATGGCCTCTTCGAGCGCGCGCACGCTGGTCTCGCGGCCCACTACGAACGGGGTCATCATGTACGGAAAGATAACCACGTCGCGGATCGGCATCATTGGCAGACGCTTTGTATCGGATTTTTCCTTCGAAGTCAGCATTCGTTCCCCAAGGCGCCTTTCCCCTCTTCCGGCGCCCAGGCGCGGCAAGCTATCCCTATGATAATGGAAGTTAGCCGGCCTTTTCCAATATTGTAAGACTGATCTTTTGCGAAAGCACCATGTCCCTGGTGACCTGGAACTCCCGCACCTTCTTGTAGGAGGGGAGATAGTACATCAGATCGAGCATGAGGTCTTCCAGGATCATGCGCAGCCCGCGGGCTCCCACCTTACGCTCCATGGCGAGATCGGCGATGGACTCCAGCGCGTCGTCGCTGAATCTCAGCCGTACGTTCTCGAATTCGAGTAGTTTCTGATACTGTTTGACGATGGCGTTCTTGGGCTTGGTCAGAATCTGCATCAGCGCGGCGCGATCCAGGTCTTCCAGTACCGCGCTTACCGGCAGACGGCCGATAAATTCCGGAATGAAACCGAACTTGATCAGGTCGATGGGCTGGGCTTGCGACAGCAGGTCGATATCGCGGCGTCCGCTGATTCCCCCGCGCGGGCGGTTCTCTTCCTCCTGCAAAAAACCCATCGACTTCTTGCCCGTGCGCTTGGCGATCACCTTTTCCAAACCCACGAAAGCGCCGCCACAAATGAACAGGATATTGGTGGTATCGACCGGAGTGAATTCCTGGTGAGGATGCTTGCGCCCGCCCTGCGGCGGCACATTGGCCACCGTCCCTTCCAGAATCTTCAACAGCGCCTGCTGTACGCCTTCGCCGGAAACGTCGCGCGTAATCGACGGATTCTCGTCCTTGCGGCAGATCTTATCGATCTCGTCGATGTAAATGATGCCCTGCTGGCACTTTTGCACGTCCCCATCCGCCGCCTGCAGCAGCTTCAGGATGATGTTTTCGACGTCTTCACCCACGTATCCGGCTTCGGTCAGCGTGGTGGCATCCACGATCGCGAAGGGCACCTCTAGGATCTTCGCTAAGGTTTGCGCCATCAGCGTCTTGCCGGTGCCTGTCGGGCCAATCAGAAGAATATTGGACTTTTGCAGCTCGACATCCGCATTGCGCAGCCGGTTCATGTGGATCCGCTTGCAATGGTTGTAGACAGCTACCGCCAGCTTCTTCTTCGTGGCTTCCTGCCCGATCACGTACTGATCCAGGAATTCCTTTACTTCCAAAGGCTTGGGAATCTTATTCGGAGTTCCCGAAGGGGTGTCGACCTTGTCGTCTTCGAGAATGGAATTGCAGACCGCGATACATTCATCGCAAATGTAGGCGCGGGGGTAGTCGCTCGGTGAGGAGATGAGCTTTCCGACTACGTCCTGACTCTTATGACAAAACGAACATCGCAAGGCATCATCGGATCCGGCGCGCTTCAAGCAAATTTCTCCTGTGCCACCGCTGGCTGCGATGGGGCTCCGATTCGGCCCCTGCCACTGTCGGCGTCGAGAACCTCAACCGATTTCGTTACTATTATCACCCGAACCGCGCTCCTAAGCAATGTCGTCCAAGGTTGGTTATCGGCATCATGCCGTCTTACGGGCGTGCTCGAACAATAAGTTAAGCGTTTTTTCGGTTTGGATATGGTTAGCTATTCTTCCCAATGTGCCATCCTTCTCAAATCGGAGTTCCACCGCGCCCACCGGTTCCCGCTGCTGGCGGGCGATGCGCTCCACTTCCCGGTCCACTTCTTCCCGCGTAGCGTGAATGGCTTCCCGTTCCGCCACCTTGGCAAGCAGCAGGCTGGCCTTTACCTCGTGCAGCGCCTTGTCGCGCTGCGACTCCTTCACTTTAGTCCAGTCGAGCTTCAGACTGTTCGGGTCAACGCCTTCGGCGGCGAGGGCCCGCAGATTCTGCTCCACCCGGTTGCGAATCTGCCGGTCGACGAATACTTCCGGCACCGGGAAGTCGTGCTCTGCCACCAGCTGATCGACGATTTTGTTCTTGGCTTCCTGCTCGGCCTCATACCGGCGTTGGGCGAAGATGTTCTTGCGGATGGCATCGCGCAGCTCGTCCAGGTTGCGGTAGTCGCCCAGGTCCTGGGCGAAATCGTCGTTTAATTCGGGCAGCTCTTTCTTGCGAATCCCCTTCACCCGCGCCCGGAACACGACCGTCTTTCCGGCCAGACGCTTGTTGCCATAATCCTCGGGATAGGGAACCGGAAATTCCTTCTCGTCGCCGGGGCTCGCCCCCCGCAGGTTGTCGCTGAAGGCTGGAAAGGTATCGGCGCCCCCGATTTCGAGCACCGTCTCGTCCTGCTTGACCGGCTCGCCGGCGATGCCGCCTTTCCCGGCGTCGACGGTTTCGAGCGATACCACCGCGAAATCGCCGTCTTCGATCGGGCGCGGATCCACGTTGCTGTAGTCGGCCTTGGCCTGGCGCAGTTCCTCGATCCGCGCGGCCACATCTTCGTCGCTCACTTCCGGATCGTGATACGGCACTTCCACGCCTTTGTACTCTTTCAGCTCGAAGGCCGGCACGACTTCGAATTCGGCCTTAAAGAGCAGCGGCTCACCCTCGTGAAAGTGAACGTCCTTGACGTCAGGCGTGCCCACCACATTGAGGTTTTCTGCCTCGAACTGCTTCTGCAGATATTTGGGGATCAGGCTCTCCAGCACGCGCTGCCGGATCTCGCCGGCAAACTGCTTGCGAATCAGCGAGGCAGGCGCCTTACCGGGACGAAAGCCGGGCAGCTTGGCGCGTTTCTGAACGTCCGCCATAACCCGGCTGGTTTCGCTCTCCACTTCCTCGACGGGAACAGAAACTTCAAGCGAGTGCCTGCAACCTTCCAATAATGCCAAGGGGATCTCAACCTCAGGAAAAGATGACGGTGTAAACTTTAGGATACCACTAGCAGAGAGCACGGGGAACGGGCCAGGCAGTGCCGCCAGGAACTGGCTCTATTTCAAGTTGAGGTGTTCTTCGATACGGGTCAGCCGCGCGTCGAATACTTCTTCGAGGCGGTCCAGGCGCTCATCGAAGTGGTGCCGCAAATCATCGATGCGAGTGTCGACGTGCGTGCGGAGATCGGTGATGCGAGAATTAATATCGCCGATGCGAGAATTGTTGAAAAGAAAACCGGTCACAACAATCGCGAGCGTCCCAAGGAACGTCGCGAAACCGAGGAGCACGGGGATCAACTCCGGCTTCATTTTTCTGCCTCCATTGTACCTCTGGCGGCAAGCCGGCGGGTACTATGCCCACTCGTAGTAGTGTCCCAGACTTGCGTTGATTTGCAATACAATGGCTTAGTGACTGGCCGCTGAGCTTGAGGTGGGAAAATGGCGATCATGCATATTGAAGCGGGGGAAAACGGCATTTCGGTGATGATCACCCCAAACGGCGAGGGTGCCGGGAGCCCGTGGTGCCGCAACTTGAATGAATTTCAAGTGGTGTCGATGATGCGGGAGCGCGGCGTCGCCGAGAGCGACATCACCAGCGCCATAGGGGCGCTGAGGCTCGGCAAGGGAGTTGACCTCGAACTGCCTTAGCGCACTCACTTGAAGGCGTGAAGAACTATAGCCACAGATAAACGCAGATGAACACGGATAAAGACAAGAAAGGTTTTATCTGTGTTTATCAGTGTTTATCTGTGGCTAAGATTTGAGTTGTTTATTGCCCGGCTCACGGCGCTCCACTAGAATGGTCGTCAGGTTTCCGCATGTGGATCCCGGTGGCGGCGGTCGCCGCCCTGCTGATTTTGTGGGCTCTCGCCGTGCGGCGGCATAAATGAACTCCCTTCATTTCGAAACCGCGCTGCTCAACGTGCTGCTGTTGTGGATTCTGACGGCGCCGCACGAATTCGCTCATGCCTGGACGGCGGTCCGGCTGGGCGACGACACACCGGTGCGGCAGGGCCGGCTGACGCTCAACCCGCTGGCCCACGTGGATTGGATCGGCACGGCGATTCTGCCGTTTGTGACCTCCCTGATGGGGGCCGGCTTCCTCGGCTGGGGTAAGCCGGTCATGACGCAACCGGGCAAGTTGCGCGGCGGGTTGAACGGCATGGCGCTGGTGGCCATGGCGGGACCCGCCAGCAATGTCGTCATGGCGGTGATTCTAGGCCTGGTCTCGACCGCCACCGTGCACGCCTTCCCCGCATTCGCCCAATTCGCCGCCCACGGGGTGCTACTGAGTCTTTACCTGGCGCTGTTCAACCTGCTGCCGGTGCCACCTCTGGATGGCTCCAAGCTGCTGCTGGCCGCGCGCATTCCCCCGGTGGTGTACATGGAGCTGGCGCGTTTCGGTTTTGGCCTGCTGATCGTGATGATGTGGGTGACGCCGCTTGGCTTGTGGCTCAACCAGTGGAGCTACCAGGGGGCAGTGATGATTCTGAACGCGGTGTAAACCTAGCTAGAAGGCGGGATGCCGGCGGGAGCCATGCCAGAAGTGAAGAACCTCGACGAAGGCGGGTGCTTCATTGACTCGATAGTAGATAAGGATCGGAGTATGCACGAGCAGCCGCACATCGTACCGTCCGTCCACCGGCCTGCCGATGTGCGGGAAAGTCCTCAACAGCTCGACGTGATTCAGGATGGCGTTTCCGAACCGTTCGGCGGTGGCCGGAAAATTGGCCCAGGAATAGGCCAAAATTTCCTCAAAATCCGCTAGCGCGGCTTCTGCGATTCGAATTTGGAAATCCACTTGGGAATCATCTTACGAACTTCATCAATGGAAACGGTGCGGCCTTCGTCGGCATCCTTGATGCCGCGGTCGATCGCCGCCAGGGTTTCGGCGTCGACTACGACTGCCTCTGTTTCCGGAACGTCTAGCTTCAGATCAACCATATTCCTACATTAGCCCGGAGTAACCCGCGATGCAAACCCCTGCGGCAAATCGGTGGCGGCTGCAGCGGGATACTGTTTTTGCACCCGGTGCAAACCGGCGGGTTCGGGGACCGCTCCCCTTGGTCGCGGCTCGGTTGGCGTTACACGATCAACATGCAGTCCCCGTAAGAATAAAACCGATACTTGCTCTTCACGGCATGCCGATAGGCCGCCAGGGCCAACTCCGTTCCGGCGAAGGCGCAGACCAGCATCAGCAGGCTCGTGCGCGGCAGGTGAAAATTGGTGAGCAGCGCACCGGCGCCGCGAAAGGCGTAGCCGGGGCGGATGAATAGCTCGGTTTCACCCGACACCGCTTCCATCGGGCCACGCGCCAGGGCCGATTCGAGCGTGCGCAGGCTGGTGGTGCCCACGGCTACCAGGCGCCTGGTGGCGCGCATGATCCGAGCGTTTTCGGCACTGATGCGGAACGACTCCCGATGCAGTTTCCCTTCCCGCAACTGCTCGGCGTGGAGCGGCTGAAACGTCCCCAAGCCCACATGGAGGGTGACGTACGCGGTCCGGGCGCCGCGCGCGCGGCAGGCTTCCAGCACTTCGGGGGTAAAGTGAAGACCGGCGGTGGGCGCCGCCACCGAGCCTTTCTCAGCCGCAAATACCGTCTGGTACCGCTCACGATCTTCGGGCCGGTCGGCACGGCGAATATAGGGCGGCAAAGGCACGTGTCCGATGCGTTCGAAGTCCTCGAATAAGTCCCTGCCCGGCGGGAACGCCAACATCCGTTGGCCGAACGCGCCCCGGCCGATCACTTCCGCCTCCAGTCCTCCTTCGAACGCGATCCGTTCGCCGGTTCGTATTTTGCGGCCGGGCCGCACCAGCGCTTCCCATACCCGGCCGCCGGAAGCCAGCGGCCGCACCAGCAGAACCTCCACTTTCCCTCGCCAGCCGGTGCGATGGCCGTAGAGCCGCGCGGGGAAGACCCGCGAATCGTTCAACACCAGGCAATCGCCGGGACCCAGGAACTCGGGCAGATCGCGAAACGCGCGGTCCTGCCAGCGCCCCGACGCGCGGTCGACCACCAGCATGCGCGACGCCGCCCGGTCCTCGAGGGGTTCCTGCGCAATCTGCTCGTCGGGAAGATCGTAATCGAACTCGGCCAGGTCGGTGCTCAACTTTTCACTGTAACGGCAGGTGCCGGCGGCGAATTCCCCGCCTAAAACCGCAGCTTGATTTCCAACTGGGCGCCGCGCGGGCCGCCGGCGCCGAGCAGCGGGGAAAGGCCGCTGCCGGGGCTTCCGGTTCCCAGCATCATATTAAGCATGCTGGTGGATTGGCCCAGGAGGGGATCGTCGAGGTAGCGGACCGGGTCGCCGAAATTGGGATGGTTGAACAAATTGTAAACGTCCGCGCGCAGCTCGAGCGAGCGCAGGTCGTCGAGGCGCAGCGTCCGGCTGGCGGATAGATCCACCTGCCACATGCCGAAACCGGCGATGGCGTTGCGCCCGAGGTCGCCTTCCATGCCGCTCGCCAAAGATTCGAACGCGGCCAGGTTCAGCCGCCTTCCGCCGGGCGCGTTGGCGTCGGTCAGCCAAAGCGCCTGCCCATAAACGTAGGTGGGCCGGAATGCGTCGCTGAGCGGAATGCCATTGTATTGTTCACTATCGAGCACGGTGACCGGGAAGCCCGATCGTACCCGCAAAATGGCGCTCAGGTTCCAGTCCGCGGCCAAGCGTGTCCAACGCGCGGCCGCCGCGGCGTGGGGAATGGTATAGGCGAAGGTGGCCGCCAGCGACTGGCGCAAATCGAAATCGGCGTTGGCGCGGTCGGATGCGGGAGTCATTCCCGAGCCCGTCCACATCAGGTAGGCATCGCTCGAATCGTTGTCGATGGCGTGGGCCCACGTGTAAGTGATCGAGCTATCCAGCCCGGCGGCGAAGCGGCGCCGGTACTGGGCTTCGAGAGCGTCATACCGCGAACGGCCGTTGTTGGTGGTAAGCGCCAGGGGAGAATTCAACGTGCTGCCGGCGCCGCCCACTTCGCGGCGAACCAAATCGTAACCGGCCGCGCCGACATATCCCAGCGAAAGCGTGTCGTGCGCGCTCAGCGCGCGCTCCAGGTGCAGATTCCATTGCCCCACCGCGGGCAGGCGAAGATCCGGCAGAAAGGCATAGGTGAGCTCCGAGGAAAACGGGCCGTTGCGCTGGGTGACGTACTGGGTGATGCTCAAGGGCCCGCCGTTTAGCGCGTCGGCCGCGATGCTCATGCTGGAATCGAAGTAGAGGCCGCCTCCGGTCCGCAGGACGGTCTTGCCATCCGCGGTCAATCGCCAGGCCAAGCCGAGGCGTGGCGCCAGGTTGCCGAGCCGAAGCGGCCAGAGAGGCGCTGTCTGGGGCAACGGTGGAACCGTGCCGTTGGCGAGGAGCAAGACCAAACCGGTCGGCGCGGGACTAAACTCCCAGCGCAGACCCGCCGTCAAGGTAAGGCGGGAGGTGGCGCGCCAGGTATCGCCGATCCAGCTCGACAATTCCTGGGCGCCGGCGGTCTGGCGGATGGGTTGTGAAATGGCCACCCACAGGTTCTGGCTATTGTTCAGATCGCTGACCGTATCGGCGATCAGGTTGAGCGATCCGGCCGGGTCGCGGCGGATGGCGGTGATGCGCCGATAGTCGGCGCCCCATTCCAGCGCGTGGTTTCCCAGCCGCAGGCTGAAGGTATCCACCGCCTGAAACTGCCTCTGGACGCGAACTCCCTCCTCTCCGGTGACCAACTGTCCCACGCCGTCGATGGTCAGCCGCACCAGCGCGCCGCATCCCGTTGGCGAGGTGGCAAATTGGGGCGGCAAGTCTTCCAGATCGCAGCTTGGCGTGGAAGGGTCTCCGGGCGTGGTCCATACCGAATCCGCCCACGATTGGGCTTCGTTCACGCGCAAATCCATGGCCGTTCGCGAGCTGAAGCCGGCATTCAGACCCAGGGTGAGGCTCTGGGTGCGCATCGAGAGGCGGTCGATTTCCGACAGGCCGAAGGCATTGTCCGAAGGCGCGTCATGATAGCGTGCAAACCAGTTCAGGCGCGGCGAGAGGACTACGTCGATTCGGACGCTGCCGGCGTTCAGGCCGGCCGGTTCGGTGCTGAACCCCGACCATCCCGCGAGCGTGCTCGAGAACGCCGCGCCGTTCGGGGCGGGAAACAGATTGAGCGCCGGCTGGGCCCAGGCTGCGACGCTTTGCCGCTCCACGAGCGAAGGCACGGGCTGTTCCCATACAAAGGGCTGCTTCAAAGCGACGTGCTGATAAGCCAGAAAGAAAAAAACGCGGTTCCGTTTGACCGGGCCGCCCACCGCCGGCGCCACATTCAGCAGGCTGAGCGGCACGCGGCCGAAACCGCCCTGGTTGGCGAACCAGTTATTGGCGCTGAGCAATTGATCGCGCCAGGAAAAAGATACGCCGCCATGGAACTGGTTGGAGCCGGTCTGGGTGGTAATGCTGACCTGGGCGCCGGGCCGGCGGCCAAACTCCACGCTGGCGGTCGAGGTCCGAACGGTCATGTCTTCCACCGAATCGAGCGTGACCAAGGCATCCAGGCTGCCGAAAGCGCTGGTCGCCGGCAGCGTGCCCCCGGTGGCCTGGGCGGGCAATCCGCCAGCCGTGATACCCGTATTGGCGCTGGCGCCATCCACGGTGAAGGCGTTGACGTTGGGCCGCTGCCCGTTGGCGGAAAACTGGCCGGCTTCGCCGCGCGTGGCGGGAGTAATGTTGACGTTGGCGGCGGCATCGAGCAGGGTGAGCAAGCCCGCTCCATTCAGCGGCAGCCGGGCGACGTCGCCGCGGTCGAATTCCGTGCCGACCGAGACATCCATCCGGTCCAGCGGAGAAGTTGTGCCCTCGACGGTGATGGTTTCCAGTATGCTGCCTACGGGGAGGGCAAAGTCGGCCACCGTCGCGTGGTCGCTCTCGAGCCCCACGTTGAAGCGCACCAGGGTGCGGAAGCCATCCTTGCGGGCGGTCACTTTGTACGAGCCGGGCGCGAGCGAGCCAATGCTGTACGCTCCGTCGTCGGCGGATTCGGTCTGCCGCCGGAAACCCGTATCTTGGTTGATCGCGGTGATTTGCGCGCTGCCGATGCCGCTCTCTGAGGCATCCAGAATACGGCCGCAGAGGGTGGCGTCGCGCTGCGCCGCGGCCGGCGTTACCCATCCGGCCCATGCCAGCACCCATACTACCCACTGGCGGCGTCCCATCGTCTTATCATCTCACTGGTGAAAGGCGGTCAGCCTTCACCGGGCGGCCTTGGCACGGACGAGTCAGAGCCGGTTTCCAGAGCTTGCCTGAATCATTGCTGCGCCACCACCGTCATTACGGCCTGGTTGCTTACGTAGCTGCCTTGGGCAATCGTGCAGATGGTATAGATATTGGTCTGGAGGCCGGAATTCAGGTGCAGCATGACGGCAAACGTCCCGAACGAGCCCTGCAGCAGGGTAGCGGACAGAACATCCGCCGTGCTGCCTCCGCAAGTGGCGGCAACGAAGGTCTGTTCCCCGTTGACTGTAGCCGGCGGAAGCGTATCCGGCGCACCCAGCGGGTACATCTGATCGGTCGCGATCAGCGGCGTATACGTGGGGTTGGAAACCGGCAACCCCAACCCCGTGGCGTAAACCGTGATGATTTCGCCGGCCTCGGCCGGATTTTGATAGGTAATCGGCGCACCGGCCACGTTGGCGCAGCAGAGCGTGGGACTGAAAGCGGTCGTGGTGAGGCTGGCCCCCGAGCTGGTGCTGGCGGTAACGGCGATGCTGTTACCCTCGGGTCCCTGGATGCGCGCCTGCAAAATGATACGGTCGAAGGCGTCGGCGGCGCGCGCGGTCACCTGCGGATCGGTGTTCAGTAAGGCGATCATGGCGTCGCGAACGCTGTCCAGCGTGTCGAAACTCTGGACCGTATAGTTGTAGGTCAGGGTACCGATGCTGACCGTGGCTATGTCGCCCGC
>JBEKYD010000068.1:0-27766 GCA_049511335.1 Bryobacteraceae bacterium
CTGATGCCCACAGGACTCTTTGCCGCTACGGACTGGGGGCTGAAGGCCACAAGCAATCCCGGCCCGCATGGATTTTCCCAGATGGTGTACCAGTTTTCGTCGTCCTCAGCGAATAACGGTTCGGCCTTCGATGGACTCGGGGTGACCTATGGCTTTTACAACAATCCAAACCCTGCGCCGGAAGCCATCCCATGGGATATCGCCGCTGGACTTGTCATGCTGTTCAGCCGGTACCTTCCGATTGTTGCTCCACTCGCATTGGCGGCGGGGTTCGGCGCGAAGAAGTCCTCTCCTTTCGGTCCCGGAACACTGCGTGACAATTCGCTGACGTTTGGGTTCCTGCTATTTGGAACCATCGTCATCATCGGGGCATTGCTGTTTTTGCCGGTGGCCGCACTCGGGCCGCTTGCAGAGCACTGGGGGCCATTCCCTTTCGGAGGATGACGGCAGGAGTAGAAGTTCGATATCGAGGCGTCTAAACTGAGGCAAGTTCTAACAAAGGGTAGGAGCCTAAGAGCCATGGAAGCGTCGAGGATTGCGGAATTAGCACAAAAGCCGGCCTCCCCTGCTGGAAAGCAGAAGAGACAGAAGCCGCAAGGCTTGTTTGAAGCGGGAACAACTGGCCCAGCATTGAAACAAGCATTTGCGATGCTTCGGCCGGACATACAGTGGAAGAACCCGGTCATGTTTGTAGTTGAGATCGGCGCCTTTCTGACTCTACTGTCTGTAATACAGGCGGCATTGGGTCATTCGGACAGCCAGGTTCCGGTTACCTATTTTGTCGCGCTGGATGCATGGCTTTGGTTAACGGTTCTTTTTGCCAACTTTGCGACGGCCCTTGCCGAATCGCGCGGAAAAGCTCAAGCCGAGGCGCTGAAACGGGCTCGATGCGAAACCGTCGCCCGGCGCTTGAGCGCCACGGGTACTGTGGATGAAGTCGTTTCTACGGAGCTGAAGCCCGGCGATTCGGTGATCGTGAAGGCGGGAGAGGTTATCCCGGGCGACGGCGAAATCATTAAGGGGATTGCTTCGGTCGACGAATCTGCAATCACCGGCGAATCCGCTCCCGTGATTCGCGAGACGGGAGGTGATCGTTCCGGCGTAACTGGAGGCACGAAGGTGCTTTCCGACGAGATCGTTGTTCGCATCACGGCCGGGGCTGGTGAGTCCTTCTTAGACCGCATGATTGCACTGGTGGAAGGAGCCATCCGCCAACGAACCCCAAACGAGATCGCGCTCACGCTGGTACTGACAGCGTTCACTCTGATTTTCTTGATTGTCGTCGTACCACTTTGGCCGATGGCCTGGAATGCCGAACAGTACATGACGGGCTATTTGGGACTGCAACAGCCTCTGCATAGCTTGGGAACGGACTTTCCCACGCTCGTGGCTCTGCTCGTTTGCCTGATTCCGACCACGATCGGCGCGTTGCTTGCTGCGATTGGAATTGCCGGCATGAATAGGGCTCTGCAGGCGAACATCATTGCCAAGAGCGGCAAGGCCGTCGAGACAGCGGGTGACATCGACATCGTGCTCCTGGACAAAACTGGAACGATCACGGAGGGTAACCGGCGCGCGACGCAATTCCTGCCGGTCGAGGGCTATTCTGCCGCCCAGGTCGCGGAGTTGGCTGCTCTGGCGTCCGCTGCTGACGAAACGCCTGAGGGTACGAGCATTGTCAGCATTTACGAGTCCCAAAGTCGAAGTCCAGTCAGCGTGCCGCAAGATGGGGAATTCATCATGTTTTCCGCTTCTACCCGCATGAGCGGCATTAATCTTCCGGGCGGCCGGCGTATTCGGAAAGGAGCGGCAGATGCCGTGGCGAAGTTCGTTCGGGAGCAGGGTGGCAGCGTACCGATGGATGTCTCGCCATTGGTGGACGGCGTCGCTTCGCGGGGAGCCACCCCGCTTGTAGTCGCGGATGGCCCCAAGGTAGTAGGTGTGGTGGTTCTCGAGGATATTCTAAAGCCGTCCATGAAAGAGCGCTTTGACCGTTTGCGCAAAATGGGACTGCGCACGGTCATGATCACCGGAGACAATCCGCTCACAGCGGCAACGATTGCCAAACAGGCTGGCGTGGACGACTTCCTTGCTGAGGCCACGCCTGAAGACAAGCTCGAATACATTCGAAAGCAGCAGGCTGAAGGGAAGCTGATCGCGATGATGGGCGACGGCACGAATGACGCTCCAGCCCTGGCGCAGGCGGACGTCGCCCTGGCGATGAACGCCGGCACCCAGGCGGCTAAAGAAGCTGGCAATATGGTGGATCTTGACAGCGATCCCACTAAGATCATCGAGGTTGTTGAAATTGGTAAACAGTTGTTGGTGACGAGGGGAGCTTTGACCACCTTCTCTATTGCCAACGACGTGGCGAAATACTTTGCGATCATCCCTGCGCTTTTCGCAGCGACCTTGCCCTGGCTGAAGACGATGGACATCATGCACCTGCATTCGCCGACTTCAGCCATCCTCTCGGCTGTAATTTTCAACGCGATTATCATCCCTTTGTTGATCCCGGTCGCTCTCAAAGGAGTCAAGTACCAACCCCTTGGGGCCGACGCTCTGCTTCGCCGAAATCTGCTGATCTGGGGACTTGGGGGCGTAATCGTACCGTTCTTTGGTATCAAATTGATTGATGTTGTCATGGTCGGGCTGCATCTGGTTTCCTGAGTTGGGAGGTTTATCATGTCACACCACATTTCCAAGAGCGTTTTTCTGCTGTTGATCACGGTCGTGATCGTCTGCGGTATCTATCCGGGCGTGGTATGGGTAATCGGACACGTTTTCTTTCCCTTTCAGGCGGAAGGCAGCTTGTTGAAGGGGCCCGATGGGCAGGTGATCGGGTCCAAACTGATCGCGCAACCATTCACGAAGGACGAATATTTCCAGCCCCGACCTTCGGCGGCATCCTACGATGCGTCCGCATCCGCGTCTTCGACTCTCGCTCCCTCGAACTACCTGCTGCGTGATCGGGTTGCCCGCATGATCGGCCCCATTGTCAAGTATCAAAGCGGACCCAAGGCCGGACAGCTCGTAGCCCCGGATATTGAGGCTTGGTTCCAGCAAGATCGATACCAAGGAAATCCGGGAATTGTGGCCCAATGGGCCGATCTCCACAACGGCCTGGCGGCTGCCTGGGTGGGTGCGGATCCCACCCATGGCGCATATGTGGACTCCTGGGCCAAGGCGCATCCGGCCCTCGTCTCCGGCTGGGTGAAAGCCAACCCGCGCACCCCGCAACCCAAGGCTGCCGATTTGGCGGTGGTTTTCTTTGAAAACTTCTCCAAGGAAAGCCCTGGCCGGTTCCCTTCTGCGGTCACGCACACAGGTGCCGACGGTAAAGCTACAACTGCGATTGAGCCGGTCAAGGATGGTTCGGATATTCAGTCGATCTTCTTCGACACGTGGCGGCAGGACCATCCTGACGCCGATCTACAGAACCTCCCTGGTGACTTGGTAACGACCTCCGGTTCCGGCCTCGATCCCGACATTACGCTGCAGAACGCTGAATACCAACTGGATCGAGTGGCTTCCAAATGGGCCGATGACACCAAGCGTGATCCCGCAGCGATCCGCAGAGAAATCGACCAGATACTTCAGGCCAATGCCAAAGCTCCGTTTGGCGGGCTGGCAGGGGAAAAGATGGTAAGGGTATTGGAGGTCAACCTGGAGCTTCGCAAACGCTACGGAGCGCCTAAGTAAGCTCACAAGGGCTCATTTTGCTGATATCGGGGCGTTTTATGCCGACACTTGGGCCGCGAACCGTTGTGCGGCCACGCCCGTTTTTCATCTGACATCACGGTCCAGGAGGCCACAGTCATGTTTGCCGAGTTTACCAAGGGAAGTTGCCATGTGGTGAGAACGACCATTGCGGTGTGTCTGGCGGTGTCGCTTGCGCCCTGGGTTGGTCATGCTCAGGAAAAGCCGGATGAAAGCTCCGCTGAGCTGAGCCGGCGCGTGACCGAACTCTCCGCTCTGGTTCAAAAACTCCAGGCGCGCGTCGAGGAGCTCGAAGGGAAACCCCGCGCGTCGAGCCAGCCTGCTGTGTCCGCCTCCAGTACGGCTGCGCCGGCCCAATCGGTTGCGCCTCAAGACGCGGCGGCTCAGACCGCCCAAGCGGTATCCGCTCCTCCGGCGGCAGCCCCGGCACACACCGCACTTGATTTCCTGCGCGGCACAACCGTCAATTTTCAGATCGATGGATACTACAGCTACAACTTCAACGCTCCAATTGGACGGGACAACCTCTTGCGCGCTTACGACGTGCTCAGCAACGCATTCAGCCTGAATCAGGCAGACCTAGTGATCGAGAACGCGCCCGATGTTGCGAATGGCAAGCGGTTCGGCGCGCGGCTGGATCTCCAATGGGGACAGGCGACGGAGACGCTACAAGCGAATTCCGCGAACGAGCTTCGACCGGAAATCTATCGCGCCATTTTCCAGGCGTACGGTACTTACATCATCCCGCTCGGCAGTGGCGTCACCGTCGATTTCGGGAAGTGGTCCAGCTCCTTGGGAATCGAAGGCAACTACACAAAGGATCAGATCAACTACTCACGGTCGTTGTGGTTCAACTATTTGCCCTTCTATCATATGGGTGTCCGGGTCAACTACAAGGTGAACGACGTGCTGGGGTTCAACTACTGGGTGACGAATGGCACCGAACAGACAGAGCCGTTTAACGGTTACAAGGACCAGCTATTCGGATTCAACCTTCAACCCCGCAAGAGTGTCAACTGGACTGTGAACTACTATCTCGGCCAAGAGCATCCGGATGTCACGTTCTTTCCCAATGCCGCGACGGGAAGCCTCCCCGGGCTCCCCACCCTGCAGGGCGTTCCCTTTGAGCCGATCCCGTCCCCGCCGACGGGGCACTTGAATATCATCGACACCTACGCCACGCTCCAGGCGTCTCCCAAAGTCGAGTTTGCTTTCGAGGGCGATTACGTCAACCAGCGGTTATACACGAATTCACTTCCCGGGTATACCTACGGCGGAGCCGGGTATGCGCGGTACCAGATCGCACCCAAGCTCGCGCTCGCCTGGAGGGCGGAATATATGGCTGACCACGCAGGACTGTTCAGCGGCGCGGCGCAGGTGCTCCGCGAAACCACGTTCACGACCGAGTACAAGCTCGCGGAGGGGTTTCTTACGCGATTCGAATGGCGGCGTGATTTTTCGAACCACCCCTATTTCTTGACCGATACGCTCGGGTTGCTAAAAAAGGAACAGAATACGGCCGCGGTCGGGCTGGTCTGGTGGTTTGGCGCAAAAGAAGGGGCTTGGTAAGTCGCGGCGAAGAGACCCGACTGGCCGCTTCCTGAGCGGGACCGTGACGCCGTCGCCTCAACAAGCGAAATTGGCCGGTAATTTTCGGGCATTCGGAAAGCGCATAGGCCGTGGTTCAGCGCCGTGAGCCGTCACTTGGCTGGCTTGTCGGTATGCCGCGGTAGTGCCCGCGACCGGATTACTACCGGGAAGTCCTTGGATCGGAGGGATCGGAGGGGTCATCGGAGGGGTCATCGGAGGGGTCAGCCTGACGGAAGCTGTTGGCGAAAACCGCCAACACGTCGGACCGCTCCTACATGTTGGTGAATTTTGCGTTTCGGTAGGCACCCTCGGCTCGGAATCTCCTGAGGGAGCGCCGTAACACCTCGGAGGGCGCCTTACCTCGGCGCCCAACTGGGTACTATTCCCACGGCGGGCACAGACGGAGAACGTCCATTAGGAAGTCCTTGATCAGCCCTGGGATGAGGATATCCTAGCCACACGAACCGCCCCGATAGGTCTTTGCCTCTCCGCCCCGGTGCCGCAAGCGCCCTTTTCATGTTCGAAACGCGAAAATCGCGAACATGCGGGAGCGCTCCGACGTGTTCGCGGTTTTCGCCAACAGCTTCCGTCAGGCTGACCAGTTGGCCACGTCAGGCTGACCAGTTGGCCACCTCGCTCTGGTCACCCGGCCTCCACACCTCGTGCAAGATGTACAAAAACGGGCAAACTGCTCACGACCACAGGCTAAAGCCTGTGCCACCTTGTCTGGGAACCTTATTTCGCCACCAGCAGCACCGCGACCGCGCAGTCCTTCTCACTTACCCGCACGCGTTTGGGGACGCCCAGCGCGCGGATCTCGCGTGGATAGCCGCGCGCGTAGGCTGTCACCGTGTAGTCGCCCGCGGCGAGTCCGTCGAACACAAATCGCCCCGCCTGGCCGGTTTCCACGTATCGCGTACCAGCCGGGCCGCTAAGCTCGACCACCACGCCGGCAACCGGCTGGGAGATGTGCTCCGGATCGCGCGTCTTGTCCATCTCCACCTGGTACATCTCGTTGGAAGTTACGAACCCTTCCAGTCGCCCCGCACTCTTAGGCGCGTGGCCCAGCAGCATCAGGTAAGCCAGATCGTCCGCCGCATCCGTCAAACGGCGAGTGCGCGAGCAACTGCCAGTCGAAACGATGTTCGACTCCTCGTCGTCGTCGGCATACACCAAGTACGTTTCGCCCACTTGAAAGTCGAAGCCGCAATCCCCAAACGGGGTCCACAGGTCGACGTAGCGCGGTTGGCCGTCATTCTTGCGCTTGCTCTCGCCCTTCTGCTTGTCATCGTCCTGGTTGCCGCCGGCCTGGTCCGCGTCGTCGTCCGTATCGCCGCGGAACTGCTCCAGCACTCTCAGCCGCACGTGCTTGCCGTGATCCATCACCCAGTAGAAGAGCTTGGCCAGATCGTCCGCGCTCGCGGCTGCTGCAATCGCCAGCCGCCGGTCGTCGGGCAGGTCGGGAAATACCTTGAGGTAGGACCGCTTCAATTCCTCCAGCGCGCCGGGCGTGCCGCTCTTGCGCGCCTGATCGTAACCGCGATTTAACGATTCCAGCGACGCTCGCTGCGCCGGATTCCAGCGGCTGAATACGCCGGGATCCATCGATTCCACCGTGCCGATGAAGACCACGTCGCTGGCCGCCGCTTCCCGGCAGGCCGATAGCGACAGTTGGCAATCGCAGGCAACCAGCACGGGCACGCACAGACACGCCGCAGCCAGCACCCGCATCATGCTCCTATCCTAGCACCGGCGAAACCGAGGCCTGGGGAGAAAACTCTCGTCGCGTACGCGTGGTCGGTTAGGCCGGCTCCAGTACTCGTTCCTGACGATTGGTACTCGGCATCGCGCTTTCCTCATGCGATAACGAAAGTACGGACGGCAGCAACTGCTCATGAAATTCGACCCGATTCCGTTGATGTGCGAATGCGGCTGCCCGCCCATTCGGATTCACAGCGTGGGGTTCACCCCGGGCGGCCAATTAGTGATTCACTGGCGTTGTCTGGCGTGCAAGAAAACCATGTACGTGGTGAAGGACGTGGCCCAATGCTGCGAAGAAGCCATGGCCCATACGGGTCGCGTCTTCCGCGCGGATCCGGATGGCGAATCCGACCGCCGCTTTCTCGAGAGCCTGGGCATACGGCCTTGAGGCGGCCGCCCTACGAGTCTTTGCCCACCGTCTGCGCGTAAACACGATTAAAGAAGCCGTCCGTCATGCCGGCCAGGTAATCGCAGATCACCCGATGGACCGGCGTGGTTTCGGCCCGTTCGCGATACCCAGGCGGCAGACAGCCGGGCGATTCGAGAAAGAACTCAAATAGTTCCCCGATCCTTGCCGCGGATCGCCGCCGGTCCTCCGCCAGCGGTTCCGAGCAATACACCTTCGCATACATCAATTGTTTGAGCGAGCGCGTGAGTGCCCCGATCTCCGGGGTGAAACGCGCTACCCGCTCGGGGTGAGCGCGCACCGCCTCGAAGTCCTCCAGCCCGGCTTCGCGCGCCGCCCAGAGGGTGCCATCGATCAGCCCCG
Organism: Bryobacteraceae bacterium; assembly: GCA_049511335.1. GTDB lineage: Bacteria > Acidobacteriota > Terriglobia > Bryobacterales > Bryobacteraceae > JBEKYD01. The sequence goes on from JBEKYD010000068.1 coordinate 7,841, forward strand.
TCACCAGGCGGTCGATCAGTTGCCGCACCGATTCGGAAACCCACTCCCGCTCGGTTGCCGCCGGAAACTCGGCGCGAATCTTCTCCAGGATTTCCGCACAGGGGCCGGACTCGGCCGCCACCGCGTCCGGGGTTAAGATACCGGCGGCATACGCGTCGTCCAGATCGCCCGCCGTGTAGGCGACTTCATCCGCCAGATCGATCAACTGCGCTTCGAGCGGGGGCCGCAGTCCCGGCAGGTACTCGTCCAGCTCGGGCGATTCTCCCGGCCCGAAATCGCGCGAATGTTTCACAATTCCTTCGCGCAATTCGAACGTCAGGTTCAGGCCAGGAAAGGCCGCGTAGCGCTGCTCGAAGCTCTCCACCACCCGCAGCGCATGCCAGTTGTGGTCGAACCGCTCGCCGAAGCGGCTCATCTGCCGGTTCAGGGCGGATTCGCCCGCATGAGCGAAAGGCGGGTGCCCCACGTCGTGCACCAGAGCCAGCGCTTCGGTCAGGTCTTCATCTAGGCCCAACACGCTGGCCACGGTACGCGAAATCTGCGCCACTTCGATGGTGTGCGTCAAACGGTTGCGAAAATGGTCGGAAAGCGCGGGCGTAAAAACCTGGGTTTTGGCTTCCAGCCGGCGAAAGGAGCGCGAATGGACGATCCGGTCGCGGTCACGCTGGAAGGCGTTGCGATACGGGTGAGGGGGTTCCGGATAGCGCCGGCCACGGCTCCGCTCCACCGGAAACCTGAGGCGCTCCAACATGGCAGAGCGGCCGGCCTACTGGACCGGGAGCTGGCTCAGCAGGGTGACCACTTCCTGACTCACCGCGCCGGTTTCCGTCTTCAGCGGCTCCAGCAATTTGCGCGCTGCGGCGGGGTTCTTCCTGGCCACATAGCGGGCCAGGCTGATGGTCGCCTGCGCTTTGGAGACAAAGACGGTGGGGTGATCCATCAGATCTCGCAGAACCTTTTCGCCCTCCGCGTCACGGCCGGTCGAAAAATCGATTTGGGCCAGCGACAGTTTGGCCAGTGAGGAAAACTGCGCATTCCCGTGCTCCGCCACATCTTGGAAGGTCTTCGCGGCTTCCGACAGGTTGCCCGCGTCGGCCTGAATGGCGCCCAAATAATACCCGGCGATGGCGGCTTCGGCCGTGCCTGGGTGCTCGCTTCGGATCTGGGTAAAATCCTTAGTGACCTCCCTTTGTTTGACTTCTTCGGAGGGAAACACGAGACCGCCGGTGGTCGATGCGCCCTGTCCGGCCGGAGCTTCCTGCGCCAGAATCGCCTGCCCCAGTTGCTGCTCCACGGCTACGTGCTCATGCCCTCGATGAATCCAGTAGCCTATACCCAGAAGAATCGCTGCCAGGCCGATCGCCCCGTAGCGGAGGATTTCTTTCTGGTGCTCCTCGAACAGGCTCACCGTGTGTCCGAACTCGACGGCGAACCTGTCCCTTTTTAACTCTTTACGCGTGATTCTATCCACGAAAGCCTCGGTAGGGTAATTCCTAAGTTTATCACGTTGAGAGCGGATTTACTGAGCGGGTTTCGATGCGGATGGGCTGCTTACAGCCGCGCGCCTACCGACTTCGCCTGCAAGAAAAGCAGCAGATAGTCCGGGCCTCCGGCTTTGGAATCGGTGCCGGACATGTTGAAACCTCCGAACGGATGGGCCCCGACCATGGCGCCCGTGCACTTCCGGTTGAAGTACAAGTTGCCCACGTGGAAACGATCGCGCGCCTCGGCGAGATGTTGTTTGTGGTTGGAAAACACCGCTCCGGTGAGGCCGTATTGGGTGTCGTTGGCGAGCGACAAGGCGTGTTCGAAATCGCGCGCTTTGGTTACCGCCAGCACCGGACCGAAGATTTCCTCCTGGAAGATGCGCGCGCTCGCATCTACGTCGGCAATCGCCGTGGGCGCAATGAAATAGCCGTCGCCCGGCGCCGGACCGCCTCCGGCCACCAGACGGCCCTCGGACTTGCCAGTCTCGATGTAAGAAAGGATGGTTTCGCGGGCGGCCTGGTTGATTACGGGCCCCATATAATAGGCGGGATCGTCGCACGGGCCCACCTTCAACGCGGCCGTCTTAGCCACGAGTTGCTCCAAGAAGGCGTCGTACACGCGAGCGTCGACAATGGCGCGCGAGCAGGCCGAGCATTTCTGGCCTTGGTAACCGAAGGCGGAGGTCAGCACGCCGTCGACGGCCTTGTCGAGGTCGCAATCGGCATCCACCACGATGGCGTCTTTGCCGCCCATTTCCGCCACCACGCGCTTGATCCAGATCTGGCCGGGCTGGGTCTTGGCGGCCAGCTCGTTGATGCGCAGACCCACGTCGCGGGAGCCGGTGAAGGCGATGAAGCGGGTTTTGGGATGCGCCACCAGGACGTCGCCAACGGCGGCGCCGCTGCCGGTCAGGAGGGTGAATGCCCGCTCCGGGAAGCCGGCTTCGAGCAACACTTCCGCGAACTTGGCGGCGACGGTGGGTGTGTCGCTCGAAGGTTTGATGATGACGGTATTTCCGGTCACCAGGGCCGCGATGGTCATACCCGCCAGAATCGCCAGCGGGAAATTCCACGGTGGAATCACCACGCCCACACCCAGGGGAATGTAAATCATTTCGTCGTGCTCGCCGGGCAACTGCACCACCGCTTGGGGCCCATCCAGACGCTCCATTTCGAGCGCGTAGTAATGGCAGAAGTCGATCGCCTCGGCGATTTCGGCTTCGGCTTCGATCCAGGTTTTGCCGGCTTCGTAGCACAGCCAGGCATCGAACTCAAAGCGGCGGAGGCGGAGCTGACGGGCAGCTTCGCACGTCATGCGGGCGCGTTCGCGAGGCGGAGTGCGGCTCCACTCGGGGAAATATGCCAGCGCGATTTCCACCGCGCGATTGGCCAGCGCCGCGGTTGCCCTATGGTGAATGCCGATAGTTTGGCTGGGATTGGATGGGTTCAGCGAGTTCAGCAGATCGCCGGTGGCAACGCTTTCGCCTGCCAGGCGCAGCTTATACTCGCGTCCGAATTCGGAGCGGACTTTGGCTAGGGCATCTTGCATGGCACGCCGGTTGTCCGGCAGGGAGAAATCGGCAAGCGCTTCGTTGCGGAACGCGGTTAAAGTAGCAGTGGCCATGTCTTTCATGGTACAGCCGCGGGACCTCGCGCAAATGCTGTTACTATCGGGTTTCCAGTGGACTGTGGAATGGGCGGTTCCCGGGAGAAGCTACTTGAGGCTTCAAACGGGAAAGCCCGGAGAGAAGTCCGGGCCTTCCACACGAAGCTGGAAAGGAGGATCCAGCTTATGATCCTTCTGCTGGTAAAGATCCGGTCGATTGCCGGCCGGCTTACGGCGCTGATCGTTTGGACCCGTAAGGGCCGGCGATAAGCGTCAGCGGGGGCCGGGTGCCAACCCGGTTCCCCGCTACCAGCATCATACCGCAGACGCCCCCGCTTTTCCAGCCCAGCACTTAGCTCAACGAACCGCACGGTACCCAAGGCCTAGGCACTTAGTGTGTCCTCCGCACTTGCTATACTAGGACCAGGCAAAGAAAAAGCGAAGCGATGGACGACCTGAAGCAACAGCTTGCCGAACTTCGGCAGCGGATCGCGCGCAGCCTCCTACCGCTCTGCCGCTAGACGCGGCTGGTAATCGAGACTGGAAGCCAATTCGTCCTGCAAGGCCGGGGACCGTTCCGACCATTCAAGGCGCCTGGTCACCGTCTTCAAGTCGGGTGCCCCATAGACATACCGCTCGTCGTACCGGGTATAGATCTGAGGGAAGAAGCGCTCAAAGCGGAGTGGACTTTCCGAAGACGGAAAGGCTGTCAGCAACTCGCCGCACGTGCCCGCACTAGGATCGGCCAGGGCGACCGCAATTGCCTCGTATCGGCTAACGTCGTTTCGGATGCCCCGCCTGCCTGTTAGTTCCCGCATCGCCTGATGAAACCGGGCAATCATTGCGGCGGGCTCGCCACCTTCGCGAATTGCCAGATCAGCAGTACCTGTATCGCCGGACTCGATACTGTCTACAAGCTCGCGTCCAGCGGCTGCCTCGGCTTCGGTCGTCAGTTCGGGCTCTTGAGACCCAAGCGTGAGCTCACGGCCGCCCTCGTCGTCGTCGGCATCGTTCTCTGCAGTCGCCTTCACTACCGGGTCGCTTGGTTCGCGACGTCGGTTCGCCCGAATTGCGACCAGGAACCCGTAGACCAATGCAGGGTAGGTGATGTGGATGTTCGTGCAGTCTCCGACTGCCTGCTCCATTCGATTGGTAAGGTTCCTGAAGGCGCCCAGGACGCCTTTGTGGGATATCGCGATGCACGGTCCGATGCCCGGTTTGCTGACTACCACGTCGACGTTCTTCGTCTTGAGACCGCCCAGAATGGTCTGCTCACCGCCACCCGCGAATGAGGAATCATAAACGAGGAGGTTGGATTGCCCTCGGAGCTGCTCGATCCTAAATGGCGGACGTGGAGTAACCTCGTCGGGGTCGAACCCGCCTTCAACGACGAGACGGCACGCGCTGTACCAGTGCAACGGCCTAATATGATCTTGGCCTTGATGGCCCGTCTCGTTCAGAACGAAAACGCTCAGCGCGCGCCGAAGATTCATCCATTTGCAGACATGCGCTTGTCGTTTACGTGGCAATATGCCTCCAACGCCGCAGGTCACGCACGCCCAGGTGAACGGCGGCTGAATCATCGGGTGTTAGCAAGCCCCTGTGCAGAACGATGTTGCCGGCCTCTCCAGGTTCTAGCTTCAACATGCCGCCACCCAGCGGATGGCCCTCAATTTCACAGCTAAGCTCAGCTAAAGGACCCCGCCATCCTTGGCGGAGCAAAGAGCCATCCGAACGGCGCCTAAGCCTGACGGCGTGGATCGAGTTGGTACATGAGCATTGCGCCAGATTTTGGACCAGGTTTGGCTTTGAACTGCTCATGTATGAAAGAAAGTAATCGGGAACGTTCACATCTGGCACGGAGTACCAGGGTGTCCTGTTCCGGCACTTGTAGGACGCGCTCGCCTTTCGCCCGGCGTCGCTTTCCAGATAACGACGCACGGCGACGGGCAGGCCGCCCTCACGCGGCAGCCTTAGCAAGAGTACCGGCTCGTCACCTTTTCTCCACGCGGCGACCAGCGCTTCAGTCAGAGCCTCCTCTGGGAGCGCCCGCCCATTTCGCACGGAAGGAAGAAGAAATTCGCTGCCGATATCCCGCTGCTCTGCCTGCGATGGGCGCAAATGGAAGAAGTCGTTTGCTCCGGTAACGTATCCGATCCCCACCCTTGCGATTGTTCTCAACCGGAAGGAAGCTGGCTCTTTTGTGAGCCGTTGATACGCCTCCCGGCTGGGAGAGGCCATCAGAAAGGGTCGAAGGCGCCGGTTCCACTCGTTCCTCCACTCATCCGCACCCACGAACTGCGCGGCGGCCGGCGGCCCAGGCGCGAATTCGAAACGGTCGAGTGCCGACAAGTGTATCGCGGTGGAGCGGCCGCCGAACCCGTCGGCGTACAAGAGCCAACAATCCTCCGAAATCTGGGGGAAAATCCGCTCCGCTACAGGGACAACGTGCACTTTCTCAAATCGAGACAGAAGGTACTCGATCAGTGGAGCGGAATAGGGAGCGTGCCCGATCTCGGCGGGCACGACGAACGCCATGCGCCCCCCAGGCATGAGGAGATGCGCGGTCGCTACCAAGAAGGGCGCCCACGATGACGTCAACCCAGAAAAATCCGCCCCCAGGCGACTGCACAGGGTCAGTGCCGTCTCTCGCACGGAGCCCGAAAACGTCTGATACCGGATAAACGGGGGGTTGCCCGCAGCGCACTGGAACCGTTCTTTCGTATTGGCGGCCCACGAGAAGAAATCCCCCTTGTGAACCAATGCCCAAGGAGCCCGGCTCATAGCCTCTCGCGCCGCAGAGGGTTCGTCTTCTATGCCAACGCTGGGGCGATGCGTCGCGATGAAACGACCGTCGCCACAGGCCGGGTCCAACAGTCTGTCAGTACGGCGCCGGATAGCCCAAGAAGTCAGGGCCGCCACAACGGAATCAGGCGTATAATAGCCGCCCCGCGACTTTTGGCTTCGAGGCGTGGAGATCGTGCTCAAATCCGGCTCCGAGAATTCGAACAAGTCAAGCGAAAGGTTCCGAAAAGTGCGTTTCCGGCTCACGCTCTCTCATCGGCATCTGAATCTAACACAATAGCAGATGCATCTTGGCGAGGCAGAGGCCATGACCCCGCGCTTAGCTTAGCCCCATCCAACAGCAGTACTAACGTCCTAAGCACTTGGTGTCGTCCCTCCGCACTTGCTATATTGGGCAAAGAAAAAGCGAAGCGGAGATGGACGACCTGAAGCAACAGCTTGCCGAACTCCGGCAGCGGATCGCACGCATCGACCGTAAGTACGCCGACGGTTCCTCGGGGTCGCCCGTCATGACCCGGCAGCGCAGGGTTGACGCCGCTTCCCGCTCGTTTCTGGAAGAGTTGATCAGCGGCGAGGTGGTGCGCACTGCTTTGGGCGAACACTTCGAGACGGAGCGGTTGTGGGAGCGTCACCGGCGGCATGGTTCGGTCGATATCGGGGACCTGTTCGAGCTTCCCAACGATCTGCTGGCGCCGCTTTCGGACGGCGCGATCGCTTCGGCCCATCCCGCCAAGTGGGCGTTTCTAGACACGGAGACCACCGGCCTGGCGGGAGGCACGGGTACCTACGCTTTTCTGATCGGCGTGGGTTCGATCGACGCCGCGGGTTTTCGCGTGCGCCAGTTTTTTATGCGCGACTACGGCGAAGAGGCATCGGTGTTGAGCCGCCTTTCCGAGTACCTGGCGAGCTTCGATGTGATGGTGACGTACAACGGCAAAGCCTACGACCAACCGCTGCTCGAGACCCGATTCCGAATGGTGCGTGCGCGCCACCCTTTCGATCGCATGGAGCACCTGGACCTGCTGTTTGGTGCGCGCCGGCTGTGGAAACTGCGCCTGGAAAGCTGCCGCCTGGTGGATCTGGAACAGCAGGTACTGGGGGTGGAGCGCCAGGGCGACCTGCCCGGCGAAATGATCCCCTATTGCTATTTTGAGTTTCTGCGGCGACAAGAGGCGTTTCGGCTGGTGCCGATTTTCCATCACAATGCCACCGATATTCTTTCGCTGGCCTGCCTCACCGCCATCGTGCCCAAGGCATTTCGCTCCGAGGCGGGCGCGCGAGCTTTGCAACACGGCGCCGACCTGCTTGGCCTGGCGCGGTGGCTCACCCAGGCCGAACGGCACCAGGAAGCTCTCGAGCTGCTCCGCCGCGCCGTGGATCTCGGCCTGCCCGATCACCTGCTATTTCGTACGCTCTGGGACGCCGCCGCACTGGAACGCCGGTTGGGAAGGGAAGAAGCTGCTTTGGGCGCGGTGGCCGAGTTGGCCCAATCGCGCAACCCTTATCAAGCACGCGCGCTCGAGGTGCTGGCCAAGGATTACGAGCATCGCCAGCGCAACTATGCCATGGCGCTCGAAATGACCCTTACCGCCCTCGCGCTGGAAGATACGCCTGAGATGCGGCGGCGCGAACAGCGCCTGAAAGTGCGGCTGGCCCGCACCCCGCGGAGCCAATTGGCGCTGTAGCAGATTAAGCTCAGCATTCGTATTCGCAATTACGATCACATGTTCGGCAACTGCTCCGCAACGGTCGCGGCTCGGATAATTCTCGCGCCCGTTTAGAGCAGCGGACTGCACTCGACACCAGTAAACATTGGTCGCGACACGCATGTCGAAGTTTCGGGCTCGCGCGTGTTTCCGAGCCGCGACTGTCAGGGAGCGGTTGCCCGCGGATATGTTGGTGAGCTTATGAAGTGGTGTACCAAGCACCCCCGGGCCACTCACATTCCGTTTTGTTTCAAGAACCCGGCTGCGACCTCGACGGCGGTCTGATGCAGCACGTCCACCCGGTAATTGAGTTTCTGCATGGTCTGGTTTGTGAATTTACCGGACAGGTCCCGCAACGCCGTGTCCAGCCCGGGGAACCGAGCGAGACTGCTCTGGCGCGCGACGATCGAAACCTGGTACGGGGGAAAGGCGTGACGGTCGTCGGCGAGGACCTTGAGATCGAGCTTCGAAAGCAACCCGTCGGTGGCGTTGGCGGCAATCATATCGACCCGGTTCTGTTCCAGAGCCCAGTAGAGCAGGCCGAGATCCATACTCTGGGGCGCGGAAGCAAGGCGCAAGCGATAGGCGCTCTTGAGCGCGGCCAATCCGTCCGGGCGCTGTTCGAACTCGTAACCCACGCCCAGGCTCCAGGGTTTGCTCACGGCGGCCGCATCGGTCAGCGTTTCGAGATGCCGCCGGCGCGCTTCCGGACCGCGCACCACCATCGCAAATCCATTATCGATGCCCAGCGGATCGAGCCACTCCGCCTGGAAGCGGCGCCGGTATTCGGAGCGCACGAATACGAGCGCGCGAGCGGCGTCGGTGGCAGCCGCGGAGTCTTTCAGAATCGCCTCGAGCGCGGTCCCGGTGTACTCGGGATAAAGATCGATCTGGCCGCTGAGGAGCGCCTGGTGCGCCAGCAGCGTTCCGCCCAGATTGAGGCGCCGTTGGACGCGGCGGTGCAGCCGGTGTTCCAGGTGCTGGGCGATGATTTCGCCGAGCACGACCTGTTCGGTGAAGTTTTTGGAGCCCACGATGACGGCGCGATTCGCGGCTGGGCGCGAGCATCCGCACAGAAATAAAACCGCCGCGGTCAGGCCGGCGCCAATCTTCGTTCGATCCATCCCAATCCCCCGTCCGCTACTAGCGCCATCAGAGCCGCGGGTACGGCGCCGGCCAGAATCTGCGTCGAATCCACGCTGGCGACGCCGCGAAAGATGAAAACGCCAAGCCCGCCGCCGCCGATTGCAGCCGCGATGGTTGCCGTACCGATGGTGGCCACCGTGGCAATGCGGATGCCGGCCAGAATCGTCTGGGCCGCAAGAGGCAACTGTACCAGGCGCAGAAGCTGCCAATCCGACATTCCCATGGCGATCGCCGATTCGCAAACGGCCGCATCCACGCCGGCAATGCCGACGAAAGTGTTGCGCATGATGGGCAGCAGCGCATACAGCACCAGAGCCACAATGACGGTGCGCGGTCCGATGCCGCCGATGAACGGAATCGGAATCAGAAAGCCGAACAGCGCCAGGCTGGGAATGGTCTGCACCACGCTGGCGAAACCCAACAGCCATTTTCGCGGGGCGGCGCGGCGGGTGAGCAGAATGCCCGCCGGCACTCCGAGCACCATGGCGACGGCCATCGAGCTCAGAACCAGCACCAGGTGCTCACCGGTAAGTTCGAGAAGATCGTTTGCCAGATCCGTAGGCATGGAGCTTTCAGTCCTCCAGACTTGCCAGGAAAGCGCGCGCTTCCTCGGTTTGGGCGCGGCGAAATTCGGCCGGCGCGGCGATGGTTTCGAGACGCCCCTCAACCAACAAGCCGACGCGCGAGCCCAGCCGCAAGGCTTCACTCACATCGTGGGTGACGAAGATGGCGGTTTTATGGAAATTGCGGCCGAGTTCCAAAAACTGCAACTGGAGCTCGCGGCGCGTGACCGGGTCGAGCGCGCCAAAGGGCTCATCGAAGAGCAGCAGAGCGGGATCGGCCGCCAGCGCGCGCGCCACACCGACCCGCTGTCGCTGTCCGCCGGAAAGCTGGCGCGGATAGCGCTGGAGAAAATCGGCCGGCCCAAGGCCCATCTTTTCCAGAAGCTCGGCGACGCGGCGCTCCCGATCGGGCCGGCTCCAGCCTTCGAGTTTGGGCACGAGGCCGATATTCTCCGCCACCGTGAAATGGGGGAAGAGACCGACCTCCTGAATAACGTAGCCAATGCGGCGCTTCAGGCGGATGGGATTCCACTCCGCGGTGGAACGGCCTTCGATCAGCACCTCTCCCGAAGTCGGAAATAGAAGGCCGTTGGCCATTTTGAGCGCGGTGGTTTTGCCGGAACCGCTGCGGCCCAGGAGGACGAGAGTCTCACCGGCCTCCACCGAAAAGCTGAGGTGCGAGAGGATGGTTTTGCCGTCAACCCGATAGCCAACGTCGCGAAACTCGACCAGAGGCATCCAGAAGCATTGTACGGCACGGGGGCTTCCATAGAAGTTCTGAAGAATAGATAAGCCACAGATGAACACAGATAAACACGGATAAAAACAATTCTTGTCTTATCTGTGTCCATCCGTGTTCATCCGTGGCTAATTTACTGCCGGATTAGCAGCGTTTCCGCGAACGGCCATTCCGCGTCCACCCACTGCGCTTCACGGCGAAAACCGGTCTTCTGCGCCAGACTTTCGACCTCCGGCAGCGAATATTTGTGGCTGGTCTCCGTCCAGATCGTCTCGCCTTTGCGAATGGAAACCGAAAAGCCGGCTTTGGCGACCGTCACGCGTTGCTCGCGCACTGATCGCAAGTGCATCTCGATACTGCGGGTTTCAAAATTGAAGCGAGCCTCATGCCGGAAATTGCCGAGCCTGAAATCGGCAGCAAGCTCGCGGTTCACACGCGCCAGCAGATTCAGGTTGAAGGCGGCGGTGACGCCCAGCGAATCGTCGTAAGCGGCAATCAATCGATCCACCGGTTTTTCCAGATCGGTTCCCAGAAGCAGGGCATCGCCCGGATTCAAGATGACGTGAATCTCTTCGAGGAAGTTCAGGTCGGCGGGGTGATCGAAGTTGCCGATGGTGCTGCCGAGGAATAATACCAACAGGCGCTGGCCGGTACGGCGGCGCGCGGCGACTTCGACGAGGCCATCCAGGTATTCGCGCTCGAAACCCACGATGCTGACGGAATCGATATCGGCCAGCTCACGGTGGCACATGGCCAGCGCGGTGGGAGAAATCTCGATGGGGAAATACGAAGTGTGCCGGCGGCGGGAAAAAGCCTCCAGAACGCAGCGCGTCTTGATCCCGCTGCCGCTGCCCAACTCGGCGACCAGCGTGTCCCCCGGCAGGCACTCCTCGATATCGGGAGCATGAAGCTGCAGAAGGCGCACGTCGGCGCGCGTCAAACCGTATTCGGGCAGAAGGCTGATAACGTCGAAGAGCTTCGAACCCAGCTCGTCATAGAGGTACTTCGACGCGAGTTCCTTCTGCGCGGGCTTGGTCAGGCTGTTGCGGACGTCGGCCGCGAAGGCGGATGCCTCATCGAGGGCCAGCGCTCTTGTCGCCACGGTTCAATCTCCTCTCGCGCACCGGAATCCGGCATAAACATACTGGTAGTGCGGCTGGAACCAGTTGCGGAAAGAGCGGCGCAGCATGCACGCGGCCGTGCGTGTGGAACCGCCCTTGAGAACGTAATGCTTGCCATCGAAGAAATTGGCCGAATAGCCGGCGTAGGAAGGGTGGGCTTCGAATCCCGGAAACGGGGCAAACGGAGTGGAGGTCCATTCCCATCCGTTGGCCAGCAGACCGTCTACTCCAAATGCGCTCCGGCCGCAGGGAAACGCGTTCACCGGAGCGGGATCCCAGCGGGCAAAACCGAAATAGCCATGCCGCGGCCCCGGCGGCTCGTCGCCCCACGGGAATTGCCGCTCCGGCCCTTCGGGCGTGCCATAGGCCGCGCGGTGCCATTCGGATTCGGCTGGCAGGCGCAGGCCGGCCCGCTTCGCATAGGCGCTGGCTTCGGCCTGGCTCACATACACCGGCCAATCGAGCGGCAGCGGAATCTCATCGAACATCGTCCGGTAGCGCCATTCATTGCCGGCGCGCTGCCAGAAGACCGGGTGAGTGATGTTTGCGCCGGCTTTCCACTGCCACGCGGCCGCGTCCCACAAGCTCGGGTCGCGGTAACCGCCGGCTTCCATAAATCGCAGGAAGTCGCCATTGGTCACCTTATAGCGATCGATGGCAAAGGCGGGGACCTCCGCCGAATGCGCCTCGAATTCGTTGTCCCAGCCAAACCCGGCATCGCGCCGCAGACCAAGCGTGGCCCGGCCAGCGGGGACTTCGATCTTTTCGCCGTGGACCGTCTCGTTCCGGGGCACAGGGGCCTGCGCCTGGGCACATTTCGCTTCCAAAGGCAGTTGATGCAGCATGTAAGCGAGCGTTTCCGCATGCATCAGGCGATGTTCGAGCGCCATGTGCAGAAGCAGGACGTCGTGCTCGGCGCCATCGAGCGCCTCTCTCACGCGGCGGTTGTAGCCGCGGATTTCAGCTACCGAAGGCCAATCCGACGGAACGTCCGATGGCAAGCCGCCATCCACCGGATCGATGCCGAAGGCGAACAGCCGGTCGAAGTCCGCATGGAAAGCCTCCACGTTGCGCATGTGCGGACGCAACAGATTCCAGTCGAAAGCTTCCAGGTGTCCAAGGTAAAAGACGATGCGGTGGCGCTCCGCAATCGGGCGATGGTAGAGCCAATCGGGACGGACCAGAGCGAAGAGCTTATCGGTTTCCTTCTGCGCGTCCGACAACAGCGTGTGTGCGTTCATAGAGGACTCAATTGAGCGGCGACAGTTCTCCCAGCATGGTGGGAACCAGCTCCGATACGGTTGGGTGGATGTGCACGGCGCGCTGGATTACGGTGTAAGGCGCCTTGGCATACATGACGTCGAGAATGGAATGGATCACCTCATCGCCCCCGGTGCCGAGGATCGCGGCGCCCAGAATCTGCTTCGATTCCGCATCGATTAGGATCTTCATGAAGCCCTGCGTCTCGCCCTTCTCCACGGCGCGGCCTACTTTGGTCATTGGCCGTTTTCCGACCAGCGCCCGCTTGCCCGAACGGCGCACTTCGGCTTCAGTCTGTCCGGCGCGGCCAAGCGGCGGATCGATGTAAAGGGCATAGGCGGTGATGCGGTCGCTGACTCTACGTGGATCCTGGTCGAGAAGGTTGGCCGCGACGATTTCGAAATCGTTGTAAGAGGTGTGTGTGAACCCGCCTTTGCCGTTGCAATCGCCCAGCGCCCAGATTTCCGGCACATTGGTTTGCAGTTGGTCGTCGACGGTGATGTATCCCCGCCGATCGGTGGCAACGCCGGCGGCTTCGAGACCCAAGTCATCGGTATTGGGGCGCCGGCCGACCGCGAGCAACAGGTGGGATCCGGCGACTTCGGGCGCGCCATCGGTACAGTCCACACCGGCGGCGATCTGGCCGTCCACGTTCCGAACCCGGATACATTTCGCATTCAGCCGGATGTTCACGCCTTCGCGCTCCAGGATTTCCTCGATCGCCGCGGACACATCTTCGTCTTCGCGCTGGATCAGCCGCGGACCCATTTCGACGACGGTGACCTCGCTTCCGAAACGGCGGAACATTTGACCGAACTCGAGGCCGATATAACTCCCGCCCACCACGATCAGATGCCGGGGAACCGAATCCAGGTTCATCATCGAGTATTGGTGAGATAAGACACATCCGCGATGCCGGGAAGCTCCGGTATCACGGCGCGGCCGCCCACGTTGATAAAGATGAGCCCAGCGGTGAGCCGCTCGGCGCCGACGCTCACCGACCGCGGCGATTCGAATCTTGCATGGCCTTCATACACGGTGCAGTTCGGCATATTCTTCAGCCACTTTTCGACACCTTCGCGCGATTGGCCGGAGATGCGGTCCTTGCGGGCCTTCACCTCTTTCATATCGACCTTGACGGGGCCGTCGAAGTGAACCCCGTACTCGGCGCCGCGCCGCGCCAACTGCGCCGCGTAGGCGCTGGCCACCATGGTCTTGGTTGGAATGCAGCCGGTGTTTACGCAGGTTCCACCGAAGCGATTTCGTTCCACGATAGCGACTTTCATCCCTGCTGCCGTAAGGCGGCCGGCCAGGGGTGGACCAGCCTGTCCGGTGCCGATGACAATCGCGTCGTAGACGACCACCGAGAACCCTCCGAGTATCTTAGTAGCAACCCGCTCGCCGTATCCTATCACTGTCTGCGGCGTAGCGGATCGCTATTCGAGCGCCTGAGCGTGCGCTATCCCACGCGACAGGTCATATGTAACCTGATCGACATAGCACCAACCCCAGGTTTCGCCCGGCTCGATGGATCGCATCATGGGATGGTGCGACCGGTGGAAGTGTTTGGTGGCGTGCTTGTTCTTGGACGAATCGCAGCATCCCACATGCCCGCAGTCCAGGCAAATTCGCAAATGTACCCAAGTGTCGCCCATCTTGACGCACTCATCGCAAACGTGCTTCGAGGGCTCGAAATCCTTGGCGTCTTTCAGGTGTTCACAGACGTTCATGTTGCCTCCCAGCGGCAATCCCGCAGCCATTCTCCCACCTTTTGCCGGCAACCGTGTGGGACAGACCATCGTTCTTCGTGGTCTGTCAGGCCTTCGCCAAGCCACAACGGCCTGACAGACGACAAAAAACGATCGTCTGTCCCACTTGATTTCCCGCGCCGCTCAGTTCGTTCACCCTATTTTCCTCACTGCCTGGAAAATGGCCGGCGACATCAGGAACTCGTAGATTCCTCTCGGCCTTCAAAAGCCGGCTGGAAACCCGACTCTGCAAGCCGGGACACTCGCCCCAAGGGGCCGCTGCGTCGGGGCTTAAGTTGCTTTTATACAGCCGCTTGCTCGGCGCCTACGCCGCCGCCATTCTGACTTCTGGCTTCTGGCTCCTGACTTCCGTATCCCGCATGGACATCAAGAGCGAAGCCCTTGGCGGGTTAGCGCTCATGCGGCAGAGCCGCCTGCCCCGCCTCTTCCACTTCCATGTCCCGCGCCCAACGGGCCCGGCGGGCCAGTGAGAGAATGAATCATGTCTTCCCAGTCCGTTCCGAGCGCATTGGACGCCCGCACTCAGGCGTTCCCCGTTCTCACTGCCGCGCAGATCGACCGCATTCGTCCCATGGGCCGCTCGCGGAGTGTCCATCGCGGCGAAATCCTTTTTGAACCCAACGATACCGCCGTTCCCTTCTTTGTGCTGCTCTCAGGGCAAATGGAAATCGTGCAACCGACCCTCGACGGCGAGCGGCTGCTGGTAGCGCATAGCCCGGGCAATTTCACGGGCGAGATGACCATGATTTCCGGGCAGCGCTGTCTGGTGCGCGGACGCGTGACGGAGCCGGGCGAGTTTCTGGAATTGAGCGGAGACGCGCTGCGGTCTCTGGTGGCGAAGGACGCGGAACTGAGCGAGATCCTGTTGCGCGCCTTCATCCTGCGGCGCCTCGAACTCGTCCGCGGCGGCTATGGCAACTTCGTTTTGATGGGATCGCGCCACTCCGCTCGGACGCTTGCGTTGCGCGAGTTTCTCAGCCGCAACGGACACCCCTATACCTATATCGATCTCGACACCGACCAAACCGCGCAGGGGCTGCTCGACCGCTTCGAGGTGAAGCTATCCGAGGTGCCGGTGGTGATATGCCCCAGCCACGGAGTACTGCGCAGCCCGACGATTCAGAAGCTGGCGGATTGCCTGGGTTTCAACGTCGGCATCGACAACACCCACGTGCGCGATCTGATCATCGTGGGCGCCGGTCCGGCGGGGCTGGCCGCGGCGGTGTACGCGGCGTCGGAAGGGCTGAATGTTCTGATGATCGAGAGCGAATCGCCCGGCGGGCAGGCGGGGTCGAGCTCGAAGATCGAGAACTACCTGGGCTTTCCAACCGGAGTCTCCGGCCTGGAGTTGGCGGCGCGGGCTACCACCCAGGCGCAGAAGTTTGGCGCGAGCATGATGATCGCGCGAAGCGTAGCGCGATTGCAGTGCGATAACCGGCCATATCAAGTCGTGCTCGATACGGGAGAGGCGCTCGAAACCAGAGCCATCGTCATCGCCACCGGAGCGCAATATAAGAAACCGGAGCTGGCCAATCGAGAGAGATTCGAGGGTGCGGGGATCTACTACGGCGCTACGCATATCGAGTCGCAATGGTGCGAGGGGGAACGCGTCGCGGTGGTGGGCGGCGGCAACTCAGCGGGCCAGGCCGCGGTGTTCCTGGCGCAAACCGCGCACCAGGTGCACATGCTGGTGCGGGCTGGGGAGTTGCGGAGCACCATGTCGCGCTACCTCATCCAGCGGCTGACGGAGAACCCCAATATCCAACTGCATTTCAACACCGAGATCGTCGCGCTCGAAGGGGATTCCGGTCTCGAGCGTGTTACGTGGCAGGACAGAAAGACAGGGGAAATCTCCACTCACGACATCCGGCACGTCTTTCTCATGACGGGCGCCTCGCCGCGAACCGAGTGGCTGCGGGGATGCGTGGCTTTGGACGACAAGGGCTTCATTCTGACCGGCCGGGACCTGGACGGCGCCGCCCCGGAGGGCCCCGTTTGGCCGCTCGCACGCGCGCCTCAAATGCTCGAAACCAGTCTGCCGGCCGTGTTTGCGGTGGGCGACGCGCGCGCGGGCAGTGTAAAGCGGGTAGCGTCGGCCGTAGGCGAAGGCGCGATCAGCGTGCATATGGTGCATCGGACGTTGAGCGAGTTGTAGGTCCGGACGGTTCCTTTAACTGAGGCTCG
Source organism: Bryobacteraceae bacterium (assembly GCA_049511335.1). Taxonomy (GTDB): domain Bacteria; phylum Acidobacteriota; class Terriglobia; order Bryobacterales; family Bryobacteraceae; genus JBEKYD01. The sequence goes on from JBEKYD010000068.1 coordinate 24,227, forward strand.
CAAATTACAGTTACGGATAGCCGGAGAGTGTGGGGCAGGTTGGTAACCTGCGGCGGGTTGCTAACCCGCCTTCGGCAGCTTTTCAACCGGCCCGCGAAACGCCGATTAGCAATCGGCGGCAGCGTGGCACCTGCCCCACAAGCGCCGCTTGCCGCCACTCTATTATGCGAGCCTCAATAACTCATGGCGCAGAATGGCAGCAGAAGACGCTTGGCCTGTGGGGCGGACGCCCTCGTCCGCCCGCGATCCCCGTGGTCGCGCATCGCCTGGGGCAAAGAGTTGATTTTCGCGGAGAGGAGCGGGGACGAGGCGTCCGCCCGGTGTCTACCCTTAAGGCGTCAGCCTAGCGCGGAATTCCTTTGCGTGGGACGTCAATTTTGTCCGGCTGGATCCAGCGTCGGCATCATTTTCCGGTAAGCCCGTTTTGCTGCGGTTATCAGCCGGGCGCTTTGGACCCACATCGGATATACCGAATCCACTCGGTAGGGGGTCGGTCTACCGGGTATTGAGGGCGGTGCTCACCGCGTTCTTGATGGTGGACAATCGTGTCTGAAAGGAGTAGAACCGTAACATGAAAGTTAGACGTGTGCTTGCGACTGCCTTTTCCGACCGGCCAGTCGATCAGAGATCGGAGGCTTCGCGGCAAACTGCGGCTCCGGGCGCCCGCTGGCGTACACAGACGTGGCCCAGCCTGATCCAAGCGTCTTGCTGTCAATCGGTTAGCGGGAACTGCCCTCGCCGCCCACAGCCTCAAGAAAACCCGGTCACACCCGATTTAGTCCCGTAACCCACTGAAAATAAACCGCCAGCCAAAAACAGCCGATTGCCGCAGTTCTATCATGGTCGAGGGAGGAAACTCGCCAGTCCGGGTGAACCAAGCGGCGCGGGCGCCAATGCCCATCGTAATCGTGGGAACGAAGGGGGAACGAAGGGGTCGGAACGAAGGGACGAAGGAAGGGACGAAGGGGACGAAGGGACGAAGGGGTCGGAACGAAGGGGTCAACGAAGGGGTCAACGAAGGGTCAACGAAGGGGTCAGCCTGACGGAAGCTGTTGGTCAACGAAAACGAAGGAAAACGAAGGAAAACGAAGGGGTCAGCCTGACGGAAAACGAAGGGGTCAAAACGAAGGGGTCAAACGAAGGGGTCAGCCTGACGGAAGCTGTTGGTGAACCGTAAGTGCCGCTTTTTCAATACCCGCGGTCGTGGCGATCCTCGCCTGCTGCTGGCCCATGCCATGTTTTCATCCATTTAGCCGACTCGCGAAATCGCGAAACCCGCCAACACCGCAGACGGCTCCGACAGGTTCGCCCCCGTTCGCCGAGGCCGCCATAACCTGGCCAAGCAGGAACACGCGGGTGCCCGGAGACGGAATTTGGCCGCGAAGCCTTCCCATCTCTGATCGACTGGCCGGTCGGAAAAGTGGAAACACGTGGAGCAGGCTGTCACGCCGCGGTAGACAGCGACGGGCCGGATTTCACCGTAAAATGCACAAGATCGCACAAGGGTCCAAGCTCAAACGGCGAGGCCCAAATCGTTGCTAACCAATAGAAATACCTAGGCTTACGACGGTCGCAATTTTGTTTTTTCAGACGCGGACCTGATGGGCTGCGGAACGGGATAGAATTGATGAGAAACTTTGGGGACGACACATGGTTCGCAGAAGATTTCTTCAAAGCCTGGCCACCGCGGCGGGGGCTGCCTCCTTGTCCGCGGGCGAACAGAGCGGCGTGAAGCTGGGGTTCGACACTTACTCGCTGCGCGCGTTCCGCTGGAAGGCGCCGCAACTCATTGAATACGCCGGTAGCCAAAAACTGGACACGATTCAGATTTCGAGCCTGGAAGATTACGAGAGTCTGGACCCCGGCTATTTGGCCAAGGTCAAGGACCAGGCGGCGCGCTCGCGGATTGTGCTGGAGGGCGGAATGGGCTGTGTTTGCCCTTCCAGCAGCTCCTTCGAGAAGAACGGGCCGCCGGCGCGCGACCGCGTTCTTCAGGGTTTGCGCGTGGCCAAGGCTATCGGCGCCTCCAGCATGCGTTGCTTCCTGGGCAGCGGCGCCGATCGGCTGGGGCCGCTGCCGATCGAAGCGCACATCGAGAATACGGTTCAGGTGTTTCGCTCGGTTCGCGCGGAAGCGCTCGACCTGGGCGTCAAAATAGCCATTGAAAACCATAACGGCGACATGCAAGCCCGCGAAGTGAAAACCCTGATCGAAGAATCGGGCAAGGATTTCGTCGGCTCCAACCTGGACACCGGCAATCCCATCTGGGTGGTGGAGGATCCGCTGGTGTCGCTGGAAATTCTGGCCCCGTACGTGTTGACCACGCACGTGCGCGATTCGGTGGTCTTCGAGCACCCGCGCGGCGCGGCCGGGCAATGGGTGGCGTTGGGCGACGGCAACGTGGATCTGGCCCGATTCACGGAGCGGTTTCGCGCGGCCTGTCCGGGTGTTGCCATGCAACTGGAAATTATCACGGGCCGGCCGCCACGCGTGCTGCCGTACCTGGAGGCGGACTTCTGGAAGGCGTTCCCCCAGGCGCGGGCCAGCGAGTTCGCCCGATTTGTGGCCTTGGCCAAGAGCGGCCATCCGTTTATGGGGGCGATGGTGATCGAAGATGTGCCCGGAACGCATCCGCCGGAGGTGCTCCAGGAAGCACTGAAGGAACAACAGCGCCTGGACCTGGAGCGGAGCCTCGAATTCGCGCGCAAGAAACTCAACGTGGGCGTGAACTGGCGCGCCTAATGGCGGAACGGTGAGGACCATGACGACGCGACGAACGGTGTTGAAAGCGGTGGGCGCGCTGGCGGCAACGCTGGGCCGGGCGGCGGATCGGATCCCCGCCAACAAGAACGTCAAATGGGGGCTGGGGTCGAATCTGTGGAATTCCTTCAAGGGGTCGCAGTTCACCGACATTCTGGATGTGATGCATGACACCGGCTTCATCGGCTTGCGCCTGACGCAGTTCCCCAGGATACTCGAAACCTACGGAATCACTGAGCAGCAGATGGAACGGGAAGTTTCGAAGCGCGGCTTGCAGGTGGTGACCATTTCGTTCAACGGTCCGGCGCAGGATGCGGCGCGGCGGAAGGAGGTTCTCGAGAGCGCGCGGAAGGCGATGGCGTTCTTGAAGGAGCTCGGCGCCAGCCGGCTGGTGGTCTTCTCGCCCAACCGCAGGCTGGGCGAGGCCGAAGGCGCGTTCGGGAATATGTGCGAATGCTACAACCGGCTGGGCGAAGCGGCCGGAGAGATGGGCTTCCAGGCGGGCCTGCACAACCACATGGGCCAGATGGTGCAGAACGAAGACGAACTGGAGCGATGCATGCGGTTGACGGATCCGAAACTGTTCCGGCTATCGCCCGACACCGCCCATCTGCATCTGGCAGGCATGGATGTGCCGAAGATCCTGGCGCGCTATCAGGACCGGCTGATGCTGGCCGACTATAAAGACGCTAAGCGGGGCACGGCCAGCTTTCCGCAAAACATTTTCGACCTGGGCGATGGCGAGATCGATTTCCCGGCATGCCATCGGGTGCTGCGGTC
>JBEKYD010000069.1:0-27716 GCA_049511335.1 Bryobacteraceae bacterium
AGTCGTAGAGCGGGCGGTGGTCTTCGAATTCCAGCGTGCAGATGGAATGAGTGATGCGCTCGATGGAATCCGATTGGCCGTGGGCGTAGTCGTAGGTGGGATAGATGCACCACTTGTCACCGGTGCGGTGATGTTCGGCGTGGAGAATGCGGTACATGATGGGGTCGCGCAGATTCAGGTTGGGCGACGCCATATCGATCTTGGCGCGCAGGGTGCGGAGTCCATCGGGAAATTCGCCCGCCTTCATGCGCTCGAACAAATCCAGGTTTTCTTCCACGCTACGGTTGCGGTAGGGGCTCTCCTTGCCCGGCTCGGTAAGCGTGCCGCGATAATGGCGCACCTGGTCGGCGTTCAAATCGCAGACATACGCCTTGCCGGTGCGGATGAGCTGGACGGCCCACTCGTACAATTGCTGGAAGTAGTCGGAGGCGTAGAAGCAGCGGTCTTCCCAGTCGAACCCCAGCCAGTGCACCATTTCCTTGATGGATTCGACGTATTCGACTTCTTCCTTTTCGGGGTTGGTATCGTCGAAGCGGAGATTGGTTTTGCCGCCGAACTCCGCCGCCAGGCCGAAATTCAGACAGATCGACTTGGCGTGGCCGATATGCAGATACCCGTTCGGCTCGGGCGGAAACCGGGTGTGGACCCGGCCTCCGAATTTGTCGGTCTTCAAATCTTCGCGCATGATCTCGCGGATGAAATTCGAAGGACCGCTTGGGGGATTGGACGGCGTCATAGGCATCTCAAACTTTCGCTTGCAACTTATCGATGGCTTGCCGGATGCGGCGCAGGCTGACCGGTTGCCCCAGAACTTCCAGAGTGGAAAACAGCGGCGGAGCGGTCTTGCGGCCGCAGACGGCGACGCGAATGGGCTCGAACATCTGGCCCGCCTTGATACCCAGGCTCTGGGCGGCATCGCGCAAGGACGCTTCCAGCGCGTCGTGCGAAAACTCAGTGGCAGACAGCGTTTCGGCGGCCTTTTCCAGGACGCGCGCGGCCAGCGCCAGGTCGCCTTTCTTGGGCACGAGCTCGGCGGCATCGTAAGGCGCCAGCTCATCGCGGAAAAAGAAATCGCCGACCGTAAGCACGTCGTTCAGCAGGCGGATGCGCTCGCGCACCAGCGGGGTGACGCGCGCCATGTATTCGCGCTCGACGTGGTAACCGGCGTTGCGCACGATGGGTAGAAGCAGGTCGGTCAGCTCGGCCGGATCGAGAGCGCGAATATTTTCGGCGTTGAGCCAGACCGCTTTGGGATCGAAGGGATCGGCGTCGGTGAAATTCACCACGGCGTTGCTGCGATGGACGCCTTCGAACGAGAACAGATCGATCAATTCCTGGCGGGTGAGTTGTTCCCGGTCGTTCTTGGGCGACCAGCCGACCAGGCATAGGAAATTGACGAACGCGTGAGGCAGGAAGCCGGCATCGCGATAGGTGGTGACGCTGACCACGGGCCCGTGGCGGCGCTTCGAGAGCTTGGTGCCGTCGGGAGCCACCAGCAGCGGCAGGTGGGCGAATGCGGGAAGCTCGGCCCCGGCGGCTTCGAAAATCAGGACGTGCTTGAAGGTATTGGTGACGTGGTCCTGGCCGCGCACGATGTGGCTGATGCGCAAGCCGGCATCGTCGGCGCAGGAGGCGAGATGGTAGGTCGGCATGCCGTCGGAGCGCAGCAAGGCGAAATCTTCGATATCGGCAGTGGATTTGGCCTGCAGCCCGAAGACCAGATCGTGGAAGCGGATCTCGCGCTCGGGATCGCGCGGCACGCGGTAGCGTAGCGCGAAGGGCTCACCGGCGGCGGCACGGCGGTCGCTTTCCTGGCGCGACATCTCGCGCATATCGGCGTTGAAGAGCCAAGTTCCTTGGGCGCCGGATTTTTCGCTATCGCCGCCTTGCGCCGGGGTGAAATCGCGATACGCCAGTCCTTCTTGAAAGATGGCGCCGGCCATGGCGCGGTGCAGCGCGAGGCGTTCGGACTGATGGTACAGTTCGTCCCAACCGAGGCCGAGCCACTGGAGCCCCTCGAAAATCGATTCGAGCGACTGGGCGGTATTGCGTTCGGCGTCGGTGTCGTCGATGCGCAGAATCATGGCGCCGCCATGACGGCGGGCATAGAGCCAATTGAAGATGAAAGTGCGCGCGCTCCCGATATGCAGAAACCCTGTAGGAGACGGCGCGAAACGCACCCTGAGCATGAACAGCTCAGTATAACAGCGCGTGGGGCAGAGCATGGTTTCTGGGGGTGTGGCGGGTGGGTAAATCCATTTTTTGAGATGCTGGGCAATTGCCGGCAACCGCTCCCTAACGGTCGCGGCTCGGTTAATTTCGCGGAGATTGGAGGATGGCGGAACCGCACTCGACGCGCGTAACCGAGCCGCGACCGTCAGGGAGCGGTTGCCGGCGCCTAAGCGCGAGACCGCCAGATCGGTCAAGCACCCTTAAGACAGGCCAGGAGGCCCGTCCCACTAGCCGCCCGAGGCCGCTGCAATCCGGGCTTCGGCCAGCGCCACGGCTGCCAGGCCGGCTTCCGGTTCGGCGGTCGCGAGTCGCGCCTGGGCCTCGGCAAGTTGCGCGCGCGCTTTGCCGAGATCGATGCCCGCGCCGGGCTCCGCTATATCGGCCAGCACGCGGACGCGGCCGGGCAACACCTCGACGAAGCCGCCCTGAATCGCCAGGTAGGTCTTCTTGCCACCGGCGGTGTAGCTCAGCGCGCCGGTGCCCAGAATGCTGACCAGCGGAGCGTGCCCGGGCAACACGCCCATGTAGCCCTCCAGGGCCGGAATCTGGATTTCCGACACCGGCTCGTGAACCAATTCGCGCTCCGGCGTGGCGACCGCCAGTTCGATCGTGGTATCGTTCTCAGGCATCGATCCACCCGCCTAGGAGGCCTGCTTGAGGGCCTCGGCCTTCTCCAGCACTTCTTCGATGGCGCCCACCATGTAGAAGGCTTGCTCGGGGATTTCGTCGTGCTTGCCGTCCACGATTTCCTGGAAGCCCTTGATGCTGTCGGCCAGTTTCACGTACTTGCCCTTGAAGCCGGTGAACTGTTCGGCCACGTGGAACGGTTGCGAAAGAAAGCGCTGGATCTTGCGGGCGCGCGCCACGATCAGCTTGTCTTCATCGGAAAGCTCGTCGATGCCCAGAATGGCGATGATGTCCTGCAGATCCTTGTAGCGCTGCAAAATGCCCTTCACGGCCTGGGCGGTGCGGTAGTGGTCGTCGCCGATGATGCGCGGGTCCAGAATGCGCGAGGTGGAGGCCAGCGGATCGACGGCGGGATAAATGCCGATGGCGGCGATATCGCGCGAAAGGTTGGTGGTAGCGTCCAGGTGGGCGAAAGCCGTCGCCGGCGCCGGGTCGGTATAATCGTCGGCCGGCACGTAGATGGCCTGCACCGAGGTGATGGAGCCGTTCTTGGTGGAAGTGATGCGCTCCTGCAATTCGCCCATTTCGGTTGCCAGGTTAGGCTGGTAGCCCACCGCCGAGGGCATGCGGCCGAGCAGCGCCGACACTTCCGAACCGGCCTGGGTAAAGCGGAAAATATTGTCGATGAACAGCAGCACGTCCTGGTGTTCTTCGTCGCGGAAGTACTCCGCCACGGTAAGGCCGGTCAGGCCCACCCGCAGGCGCGCTCCGGGCGGCTCGGTCATCTGGCCGTAGATCAGAGCGCACTTCGATTTGTGGTAGTCGTGGATGTCGATCACGCCCGATTCCTGGAATTCCAGCCACAGATCGTTGCCTTCGCGGGTTCGCTCTCCCACCCCGGCAAATACCGACACGCCGCCGTGCTTCATCGCCAGGTTGTTGATGAGCTCCTGAATGATGACAGTCTTGCCCACGCCCGCGCCGCCGAATAACCCGATCTTGCCGCCGCGCAAATAGGGCTCGATCAGATCGATGACCTTGATGCCCGTCTCGAACATCTGCAATTCGGTGGCTTGGTCCTCGAACGACGGCGCCGGGCGGTGAATGGGATAAAATTCATGGGCGTTCACCGGCCCCATCTTATCCACCGGCTCGCCGATCACGTTGAGCACGCGGCCCAGGGTTTCCTTGCCCACCGGCACTTGAACCGGACGGCCCAGGCTGATGGCTTTCATGCCGCGCACCAGGCCTTCAGTGGGCTGCAGCGCGATGGTGCGCACCCGCCCCTCGCCGATATGCTGCTCGGCTTCGCAGATGATATCGATCGGCTGCGGCACGTCGAAGCCTTCGCTCACAATGCGAATGGCGGTGTATAGAAGGGGGATGCGCCCCTCGGGAAATTCGACGTCCACGGCCGGGCCTTGCACCTGCACCACTTTGCCGATTACAGTTTCGTCACTGGTTGCCATAGCGTTCCTACTCCGCCGCGGCGGCGCCGCTCACCACTTCGATAATTTCCTTGGTGATGCTGGCCTGACGCACGCGATTCATGTACAAAGTCAATCTGTCGATCATGTCCGAGGCGTTGGAGGTGGCCGTTTCCATGGCCATCATGCGCGCGGCGTGCTCGGACGCCGTGGATTCGGCGAGCGCCCGGTAGAATTCCACTTCCACGTACCTCGGCAGCAGGGCGGCCAGAATTTCGGCCGGCGGCTGCTCGTAAATATAATCCGTCGGAGTTTCGCGATCCGCCGGGGCTTGCCCATCCTTCGACGCCGGCCGCTCCGGCAGGGCCACCGGCAGCACCCGCTTCACCGTCAGCTTCTGCGACGCCACGCTCTTGAATTCGTTGAAGATCAAGTAGACGGCGTCGATCTCCTCCCGGCGAAACATCTCCATGGCCTTGCGCGCGATGGCCGCCGTATCGGCGTATTGCGCTTTGGCCGACAGATTGGTGTACTCGCCGGAAATGCGCGCGCCGCGCTTGCGGAAGAAGTCGCGCCCCTTGCGGCCGATCGTCTCGAGAATCGCCTCGGCGCCGGAATGCTGCCCCAGGAACTGCTGCACCCCTTTGATGAGGTTGCTGTTGAAGGCGCCGGCCAGTCCTTTGTCCGAGGTCACCAGCACCAGCAGGATGCGCTTTTCCTCGCGCACCGCCAGCAGCGGATTCTCGGCCGTCCGTTCGTCGTCCGACGCGGCCGCCGCTATATTGGCCAGCATCCGTTCCAGCAATGCCGCGTACGGCCGGCCGCCAATCACCCGATCCTGCGCGCGGCGCAGTTTGGATGCCGAGACCATCTTCATGGCCTTGGTGATCTGCTGCGTGTTTTTGACCGAGCGGATCCGCCGACGGATATCGATCAGGCTGGGCATGTTCCCCTACTTCGCCTGCTCCGCCACAAACCGCGCCTTGAATTCTTCCACCACCTGTTTCAGCTTGGCGCGCAGCGCATCGTCCAGCGCCTTCTTGGTGCGGATCTCTTCCCACACCTCGCCGTGCGCGCTGTCGACGAAACGGTAGAGATCCTCTTCGAACTTGCGGCACAGCTCCACCGCCAGATCGTCCAGGTAGCCTTGCGTGCCGGCGAAGATGATCACCACCTGCTTTTCGAGCGGCAGCGGGCGATACTGTCCCTGCTTGAGAATTTCGGTCAGGTGCTTGCCGCGGTTCAACTGCTGCAGCGACACTTTATCCAGGTCGCTGCCGAACTGCGCGAACGCCGCCAGCGCGCGGTATTGCGCCAGGTCCAGCCGCAAGCTGCCGGCGATCTGCTTCATCGCCTTGGTCTGCGCGTTGCCTCCCACGCGGCTTACCGAGATGCCCACGTCGATGGCCGGCCGCACGTTGGAGTTGAACATGTCGGACTGCAGATAGATCTGGCCGTCGGTGATGGAGATCACGTTGGTCGGGATGTAGGCGGACACGTCGCCCGCCTGGGTTTCGATGAAGGGAAGAGCCGTGAGCGACCCGCCGCCCAGCTCGTCGTTCAGCTTGGCGGCGCGTTCGAGCAACCGGCTGTGCAGATAGAATACGTCGCCGGGATAGGCTTCACGGCCCGGTGGCCGGCGCAGCAGCAGCGAGATCTCGCGGTAGGACGCGGCGTGCTTGGAAAGATCGTCGTAAACACACAGCGCGTGGCGCCGGTTGTCGCGGAAATACTCGCCCATGGCGCAGCCCGAAAACGGCGCTATGTACTGCATCGGGGCCGGCTCCGACGCCGATGCGGCCACCACGATGCTGTATTCCATGGCGCCGAAGTCTTCCAGCGTCTTCACCACCTGGGCCACGGTGGATTGCTTCTGCCCGATGGCGACGTAGATGCAGATCATGTCGCCGCCCTTCTGGTTGATGATGGCGTCGAGAGCCAGGGCGGTCTTGCCGGTCTGGCGGTCGCCGATGATCAGCTCGCGCTGGCCGCGGCCGATCGGAATCATGGCGTCCACCGCCTTGATGCCGGTCTGCATCGGCTCTTTTACCGGGCGCCGGTCCACCACGCCGGGCGCCAGGCGCTCGATGGGGCTGAAAGCCGTGGTCTGGATCGGCCCTTTACCGTCGATCGGCTGCCCCAGCGCATTCACCACCCGCCCGATCAGAGCTTCTCCCACCGGCACCGACATGATCCGGCCGGTGCGCCGGACCTCGTCGCCTTCCTTGATCTCGGTGTAATCGCCCAATAGCACCGAGCCCACCTGGTCTTCCTCCAGGTTCATGGCAATGCCCGCCACGCCGTGGGGAAACTCGACCAGCTCGCCGGCCATGACCTTTTCCAGGCCATGAATGCGGGCAATGCCGTCGCCCACGGAAATCACCGATCCTACTTCGGCTACGTCGATCGCCCGCTCGTAGTTTTCGATCTCCTGGCGAAGAATACTGGTAATCTCGTCCGCTCGAATATGAGCCATAAAATATCCTTACGATTCCGCTTCGGCGCTCAGGCTGCGCCCGATGGCGGCCAACTGGGCGCGCACCGACCCGTCATACACGGTGGACCCGATCCGCGCCATCACCCCGCCGATCAGCGCCGAATCCACCGCAAAACGGGCGCGAATCCGTTTTCCCGTGATCCGCTCCAGTTCCGCCGCGATGGCGGATTGCTGCGCCGCCGTCAACTCGAGCCCAGCCGCAATCTCCGCCCGCGCGAAGCCTAACCGCTCGTCCATCACCGTTTCGAAATCGGCCGCCAGGTCGGGCAGCATGGCGATGCGGCGGTGGTCCACCAGCACGAACAGAAGATTTCGGACGATGCGGGATGTGCCGAGCACGGCGCCGATCCGTTCCACCACGGCCCTCTTCCGGCTGGGCGCCACGGCCGGCGTCAGCAAGGCGTTGCGCAACTCGGCGGATTCCGCCACCACGCTGGCAAACGCTCCTAGCTCGGCGACCGCGGCCCGCGGATCGAGGGCTGCGCCGGAGGCGGTCACTACGTCCGCAAGGGCGTTCGCGTATCGGGAGGTTACTGCGGTGATCGGCATGTCGATTCTAGTTGGAGCTGGCCGATGCCGGCCGGCTGCGAAGATCGCCCACGAATCCTTGGACCAGACTGTCCTCGGTCTGCGGATTCAACCGCGCGCGGACTTTGTGCTCCGCCAGTTCCAGGGCCAGACGCGCCGAATGGCGCTTCAGTTCAAAAGCGGCGGCCCTGGCCGCCTCCTCGATATCGCGTTGCAGAGAGGCTTCGACCCTGGCCAGCGCCGCGGCGGCCTGCTGCGCCAGCCGCTCGCTATTGGCCTTCATCTCCCGCTCCGCGTCCTGGCGCAGGCTGGCGATTTCGGCTTCCAGGTTGGCCAGACGCGCCTCCACGGCCGCGGCTTTTTCTTCGGCGTCCCGGCGGGCCGCTTGGGCTTCCGCCATGGCCCGCCGGATATTTTCCGACCGGGCAGCGAAAAACGGGCCGCCGTATTTCTTGGCCAGGTAACCCAGTCCGGCCACCAGCAACACGAAATTCGCGGTCTTCCAGAACTCTATGCCGCCGTTGCCTTCGCTTTCTTTCTCGGCGGCAAACGCCATCCCCGCAGCCACCGCGATCAATAACACGACGCGCGCCAGGCGTCCAGCCGGCGCTTTCGTTTGCCGGCGGCCTCTCAGGCTTCTCATGCGGCGCTCCGCCCGAGAACCGCTTCCACGATCTCGGCCGCCAGCGCATCGCTCTCGCCGGCCAGAGCAGCCTTGGCCTGTTCCGCTTCACGCCCGATCTGCTCCTGCGCCGTCTGGAGCATTTTGCGGGCATTTTGGCGCACCTCCGCCAGTTGCGCCGCGTGGCGTTCCTGCATCTCCCGGTAATGCCGCTCCTCTGCCTGGTAAAACTCGGTCCGGGCCGCGCGCAGGCGATTTTCGTAATCGGCCGTCTGTGCCTTGGCCCTTTCCAGGGTCTCCGCCGCCAGCTTGCGCGCTCCTTCGGTGGCGTTGTAGCGCTCTTCCAGCACCTTCTTCAGCGGCTTAAAGAACACGTACTTCAAATAAAAGTGGAGAACAACCACCAGTAAGACTGTCGGCACAGCTTTCAGCAGGATCTCGCCGAGGGCGTGCAGCGTTGCATCCATGGGTTTTTCAAGGGGAAAACAGGTTCTATTAATCACAAAGAGTAGCATTCGGCGGTAGGGCAGTCAAACGCCGCCGGATCGGGTAAACTGTGCCATATACCAGGCGATTTTGCCCCCGTTTTTGCCCTTCTGACACCCGTTCTCGCGCGGCATGCGAAGCGCCTTTCCGCCAAGGCCGATACGCCCATCGAGTACACCGTGGTGTCGAAATCCCCTTCGCCATTTCCACAACATAAAGGACAGCCGATGTACTTCGGCTCCGTGCGGCTGGGGAAGGCTTACGCGAGTTTCCACCTGATGCCCCTGTATATGTGCCCGGAGCTGGCGAGGCAGATTTCGCCCGAATTGAGAAAACGAATGCACGGCAAGACGTGCTTCAACTTCAAGACGGTTCCAGGACCGGAGCTGATTGCCGACTTGAACCGGCTTACCGAGGCGGGATTCCAAAACTGGCGCGAAAAGAAGTGGGTCTGAGGCGCAGGGGTTGCCGCGGCCGAATTCGTTGGTTGGCCCGGCAGCAGCGGCCTTTGCCTGGTGAGATCGTTTCCTTTGTCGACAAACTGCATACAACCGTGTACAATTGCTTCGGATATCATGCCCAACCCAGCGAAGCGGCTGGCCGGTGTTTACGCCGCACCGACCACGCCGCGCGACGACGCCGGCCGCGTCCACGCCGGCGCTCTCGCCCACATGCTCGAATTCCTTATGAAAGGCGGAGTGCGCGGGTTCGCGGTAAACGGAGCCACGGGTGAATTCTGCCTCAACTCGCCCCAGGAACTGGGCCGCATGTTAGAAACGGTGGTCAGGACCGTGGAGGGTAAAGGGCGGTTCTTGTGCGGCATTGGCGCCGCCGATTTACGCGGGGCGGTGGAGAACGGCCGTGTGGCAATCGCGGCCGGCGCGGAGGCAGTGCTGCTGCCCATGCCGTATTTCTTCCCCTACGGGCAGGAAGACCTCCGCGCCTTCTGTCTGGAAGCGGCCGCTCAACTACCGGTGGACATACTGCTCTACAATCTGCCGCAGTTCACGAGCGGTCTGGCCATCGAGACGGTCTGCGGGCTGATTAGCGCCTGTCCTTCCATCCGTGGGATAAAAGACAGCAGCGGCTCGCTCGATCTGCTGCGGGTTCTCACCACCTCCATGCCCGGCGCCGTCCGCCTGGTGGGCAGCGATGGCGCATTGCCGCAGGCTTTACAGGAAGACATTTGCGATGGCGTGGTTTCCGGTGTGGCGGGCGCGGTGCCTGAGCTGATTCTGCCTCTGTTCGAGAACGGCGGCGCGAGTAACCGGCGTGCGATCGAACGGCTGGACGAGTTCATTCAAGCGCTCGACGCCCTCCCGGTTCCGTGGGGTTTGAAGTGGATTGCCGAAAGCCGCGGCCTGGCTCCGGCGTCCTTCCCTCTGCCACTTTCCGAAAGCCGGGCGCTCGAGGGCCGCCGGCTACAGGAGTGGTTCCGCCAATGGCAGGGCTGCTAGTTATCAGTTTTCAGTCATCAGTCATCAGTTGTCAGTTAACAGCCTTCAAGCCGCTCGTGCCGTTAATACTGATAACTGATAACTGATGACTGATGACTGAAAACTCCCCTACCAATGCAACCGCAGCGCAAACTGTATTTGCCGGGCGTTCGAGACCACGGTGGTGATCGTACCGGCCGCCGAGGAGCCGACGCTCGCATTGGGCAGTCCGAAATTGGCGTGATTGAGGACATTGAAGAACTCCCCGCGAAACTGGAGGGCGAAGCGCTCCGTCAGGCGGAAGTCCTTATCCGTACCGAGATCCCAGGTTTCGAGCCCGGGTCCAATCAGCACATTGCGGCCCGTATTGCCGAACGTGTAAATCGGCGGCGTGGCGAAGCAGGAGAGCTGATACCACTGTTTGATGGATTGCTGGCCGCTGGGGAGATTGCCGTCGCAAAGGCGGTTGGGCCGCTGGAATGTTCCGGTGTTGGACGTGGTGGTGGCCATGGATACGGAGAAGGGCATTCCGCCTTGGAGTGTCGCGACGCTCGAAATCTGCCATCCACCCGCGGCGGCATCGAGCAGCCGGTTGGTGTGCGCCATGAATTGGCGTCCGCGGCCGAACGGCAGCCGGTAGACCGTGTTCAACGTGAACCGTTGCCGAATGTCGAAGTTCGAGTAGCCGTAGTCGGCTCTGAGGTTTTGGGGGTTCTGGATGTTGATCCGAGATTCGCCGGTGGACGAGTTGCCCCCTGCGCCGTTATCGAGACTCTTGCCGTAGGTATAAGCGCCCAGGAAGGACAGGCCGAAGCTCATACGCTTCTCGAGCGAGAGCTGCAAAGCGCTGTAGGTAGACCCGCCGCGCGGCTCCCATGAGGAGATCTGCGCGTATCCGGGATAGGGCCGCCGGGCGGGGACCGCGCCGGCGCCGGGCACCGCGACGTTTTCATCCAGATTCAGATTTAGGTGGTTGCCCTTGGTGCCGACATAGGCCGCGCGCGCGACCAGCGATTTTGTGATCTGGCGCTCCAGAGTCGTATTCCACTGCTGGAAGTTTGACGTCAGGTTTGGAGTCGGCTGATAGACGGCGGTTGGCAGATTGCTCGACGAGTATGTCTCCGGAATGCCGGTCGACGTGCTGAGACAGGGGACGGTGGAAGTGCAGGTGACGGCGAACGTGGGCGCGTACGGGTAGTTGATGAACAAACGGGTGGAGCCGCCGATGCCCTGTTCGTTGAAAAAGAACAACCCATAGGCGCCGCGAATCACCATCTTCTCGGTAAAGCGATACGCAAGGCCCAGACGGGGGCTGAAATCATGGTTCTGGGCGCCCAGGATGGAACCGGAAAATCCGTTCTGTCCGGCTAGCGCGAATGTGCCGCTGTTCAGCAAGAAATCGGAAAGGCGATCATGACGTTCCGTTACCGGCGTGAAGAGGTCCCAACGCAGGCCCGCATCGAGGGTCAGCTTTTCCGAAAGGCGCCATTGGTCCTGAATGAAGGCGCCGTATTCGGTGTAAGTGTTATATGGCACGCCGCTGCCCAGCAGCGACTTGGTGGAGCTGACCGGTGAACCCAGAAGGAAATCGGCAAACCCGATGCCGGTGCCCGCGGAACTGGCCGGGTTGTTGGTATAGGTGCCGGTGAAGGAGAGCGAACCGGAAGGCGCCGCGAGCTGGAAGAAGCCGAAGGCATTGTAATCCGCCGCGAAGCCGAAGCGCAGCGAGTGAGCGCCATGCACATAGGAAACCGTGTCGCTCGCTTGCCAGGTGTTCTGCGGAACCACTTCCGGCGTGTTGGTGGCGCTGAACCCGGCTTCAGCGGTGATGCTGAGCCCGGCCATGGCGCCGGAATCCGGTCCGGTGTTTGCGCCTTGAAGCCCGAATTTGGTCGCCAGGTTGTAGGTCTCATCCAGTGGCGCCACGTTGAGGGCGAAGCGCGTGTAGCCGAGGGCAAGCTGATTGGTGACGCTGGGGGAGAACTGATGGATTTCCTGTATGGTCGCCTGGCTGCTGGGAGCGTCGTTCGTCTTGAGCGAGCCCGCTGTCGCGCTGCCCTGCGCGAACGCGAGCGGGTTCACCTGTCCGTTGATCAAAACCGGTGTGTTGGGATACGAGATCGTCGCGGTTCCGTGAGTGACGCGGCCAAAAATACTGTCGCGTTCGGAAAGGACATCGTCGATGCGTACGTCGAACTGGTCCTCGTTCTGCGCCGCCAGATTATTCACGCGAAAATTGTTGCTCGTGCCGGGAAGATTCGGCGCCGGGAAGATCGCCAGTATGTTATGCGCGATCGGATCGAATTGGCTAGCCGGAATAATGTTTCCGGAATAAGGTTGCCGCGTATTGGTGGCCGAGTTGTAAGTGGTGGGATTATAGATGACCGACGGGTAGCCGCTGAAGTCGCCCGTTTCCATGGCCGGCGTCGGTTCGGAAAGAATCGACGTGCTGGATTCATGAATGCGCAGCCCCTGATAGTCGCCGAAGAAGAACATCCGGTTCCTGAGGATCGGGCCGCCCACGGCAAATCCAAACTGGTTCTGCTGGAACGGAGGTTCCGCCGCGTCGAAGAACTGGCGCGAGTTCAGGTCCTTGTTGCGCAGGAATTCGAACGCCGATCCATGGACCGTGTTGCCGCCGGAGCGAGTGATCACGTTTACCACGGCGCCGCCGCTGGCAAATTGCGCGTCGTAGTTGCCGACCTGCACTTTGAACTCTTCGATGCTTTCCAGGTTGGGAAATACTTTGACGGTGCCGACGGACTGATCGCGGTCGTCGAGGCCGTCGATCAAGAATAAGTTGAAGCTGCCGCGGGCGCCATCGGCGTCGATTTCCGCGCCCGCGCGTTGGGTCTCGTTTCCGTTGCCTTGCGTGCGGATGCCGCCCACCGGCCCGGGAGTCGCTCCGGGAACCAGCAGCCCAAGCTGCGAAAAATTACGTCCGTTCAAGGGAAGCTGTTCGGTGGACTCTTGGTTGATCACGTTGCCGACGTCGGTGGTCTCGGTATTCAATAGAGGCGCGCCGCCCTCGACGACGATCTGCTGTTGGGTACCGCCGACGGCCAGCTTGAAATCCTCCTGCGCCAATTGCTGCACCTGGAGCGTGATGTTCTCCCGTGTGTCCGTTGCGAAGCCCGCCGCCGTAACTTCGATCGAATAGGTGCCTGGCTTGAGGAGAGTAATGGTGTAGATTCCGTCGCTGGATGTCTTCCGGGTGACCACAATTCCGGTGGTCTGTTCCGTGACCTTCACAGTCGCATTGGCGATCAGCGCGCCCGACTGATCCGTCACCTGACCGGAGAAGGTTCCTGTTGCATTCACTTGAGCCGCCAGCGGCGGCGTGAAAATCATCCGCCAGGAGCAGACCGCGAGTGCAGCGAGCATGCCCGTACGTAATAGCCTCGACATAGAGTCTCCTTCTCGAACCTGCCGCATTCACGAATGGCGGCCTGGTAACTTAGCGCGTTCCACACGCTATCTGGACACAGTTTTGATAAGCCAAACTTCTGAAACCTGAGTGCCGCGGCCGTTGCCGCCCAGCCCCGGCGTTCGGGTCCATTCGAGAGTCAGCGTCCCACTCCGCGTCGCCTCCACCGGGATGTCGAACTCCACCGGTTCCGGGGTCAGGCCCTTGGCGCGGAACGAATGAACCTCGATGCCATTCGCGGTGAGCCGCATCTTGACCGCGCGCATGTCGCCGCCGTAAGAAATGCGAACCTTGTATTGGGCCCCCGGATCGAGGTCCGTGTATCGCATCCGGAGAGGATTATCCATCAGGGTTTCGGCGTCCGCGTACCACGAGGTCCGCCAGCCGTTCTGGGGCGGAACGCCGAAGGAGAGGAGCGGCGATTCCAGGAAGTCCGGATCCAGATCGTAGGATTCGCCCAGCACCAGGTGCGGCCTTTCGGTAAGGATGCCAAGCGCGTCGTAAAACCCGCCGGGGCCCGGATTCTTCCAGTTCACGATTTCCTCGATCTTCGCCAGGCGGTCGGTCTCCGAATCGAGCGCGCGGATTTGCTTGAACCGGTTTTCCAGCCACACTCGATTGTTCAGCGCGAAATCGATCGCGTCCAGATTCGCGCCGCGCTCGAGCGCGATGGCTTTGTAGCGCTCCACGCTCAACTGCATGTGGATGCTCTGAAACAGCGCCTCGGCCAGCTCGAACACCCGCGCCCGATACTGGCGGGCCAGCGGAGTGAGCATATCGGCATCGAGGATCGCCTCCGCCTCGCTCATGGCTTTGAGAGACCCAGTGGATTGCAACGGCAGGCTGCGCTTGGCGGCGCTCAGTGCGGCCATGGCCAGCTCTTCCTGGCGCATCTCCGTCAGCAGCCGGCTATGGACGTACACGTCGTAGTAGGCGCGGTAGAGGGCTTCCTGGAATCTCCAGTTCAAACGCTGTTGCGGGCTGGCGCGGCGTTCCATGTCGCGGAACTCGGCGAGACTCACGTCGACCTTCCCGTTCGAAGCCAGAGGCCCGCGCCAATTCTGTTCCAGCGCTAGAAGGCCGCCGGCAAAGCTATCGGCCACGTCGTCGCCGATGAAGAAGCGGCTGAAATCGGTCAGGATGCTCTTCACACTGGCATCCGGATCCCAAAGCAAACCGCTCCAGACAAACTTATTCACATCGTCGTTGCAGCCTTCCGAATAACTGACAAAGCCGTCGGCGAAGGGCTGGTAGCGATGAAAGATCGCGGCTTCCTCGAGCGGCCGGGGATTAATGGTCTCGCGGCCCTCGGTGGTAGCGTAAGCCCAGTCCCAATCGGGCACCGGGAACTCGGCATGAATGCTGTGGGTGATGTCGGGATAAAAGCGGATCGGGTAGCGTTTCGGAACCTCGGCGCGGAACTCTTCCAGGCTGCCGTAGGTCTGAGGTCCGAAGACCACGCCCGCAAGCCATGGCGGATTCTTTGCCAGCAGCTCGCTGAATTCGGTGCGCCACTCCTTATTAAAGCCCTGCGAGGAAACCCACATTTGGGCTTTGGGATGATAGCGGTGTAGGCTGGCGGTCTGCTTTTCGAGCAAGCCGAACATCCACTTCGGCTGGGTGTGCCCCGGGTCGCCGCCGGGTACGAACACGGCGTCGATGCGGGGCAGCCGGCGAAACACCTCGGCCCATTCGGTGAGCGCGAATTCCACCTGCGCCGGGTCCGAGTAGTCTTTATCCATCGCCGGATACCAGATCGAAACGTCCAGCCCATATTCATCGGCGATGCGCGACATTTCGACCATCATTTCCATTTTGGGAAGCGGAAAATGCGGACTGTCGTCATCGTCGTCGGAGCGCGGCGGGATCAGCTCGATGGTGTTGTTCCCGAAAATCGCCAGCTCGCGAATGTACTGCTCCCACATGGGCACGGACCAGCCGTCGTAAGCGTTCGTCTTCGGCCGATATCCGAGCTGCTGCCCGCGAATGGCATATCGGGGCGCCGAGCTGATCTTGAGGCCGTCGTCGAGTTCGAGCTTCTGGCGGGACATCCGCATCCGGCGCAGCAAATAACCCGTCCCGAAGACCACGCCGCGATCGTCGGCTCCGGCTACGATCACCAGCGGCGCTCCGTTGTTCATGGTCGAAACCAGAGTGAAGCTCTCGGCCTTCCCGCCGGAAGCAATCGATTGCGCGGCCGGCACGAGCGCCTTCACGGCATCCGTCCGGCCAATTACGATTTCCGGCCCTCCGGCTGGAGCTTGAGAAGCGATTTTCAAGCGAAGTTGCGTTCGCTTTTCGATCTCTTCCACCAGCATCTGGCCCGCTTTCTTCTGGGGAGTGTCCGGGGAGCCGGCCAATACCACTGTCGCCTGCTTCAGGTCGGCGGCAAAGAGCGTCGAGGCGCCAAGGAGCACCGCAACAAAAGGTAGTATGGTTCTCCTTTGGCTTGGCCGCCGCCACCCTCCGACGTGCGCCATCCCGGAGATTCCGGCGCCCACATGGCGCCGTGGGTTCGTTCGCGTCATGGAACTCCTCACCGCTTGGCGCGGTGCCTGCGCACCGGCCGCCGGTCTCGATACTGCTCGTATGTGCCAGGACCGTCCCGCAGTACGGATCGAGTATACGCCAACTGTATGCAGATTGTCGACACTTTTTTAAAATCGCACCAGGGTGTATACTACGCCTATGAAAAAGACCGTGGAGCGCGCTCGGCCCGCCGGCGCCGACTCCATGCGATCGAAAGCGTATCTGCACATTCAGCGCAAGATCGCTACCGGCGAGCTCGCGGCCGGCGGAGCTTTATCCGAGTTGGCGCTCGCCAAGGAGTTAGGCAGTAGCCGCACACCCATCCGCGAGGCCATCGGCCAATTGGTCGCCGAGGGCTTTCTGGAGCAGACCCCTAATCGCGGCGCCGTGGTGATCCAGCTCAGCCGGCAGGACATTGTCGAACTGTACGAACTGCGTGAAGCGCTGGAGGTCTATGCCGTGGGTAAGGCCGCGCGCGAGCCCCTCCGCGCCTGGGAGTTGGAGCGGCTTCAAAGCCTGGCCGATGAGATCCTCGTGCTGCAAGCCGAGTTGGAGAAAAGCGGCGCCGACGCGCTGGACCCGAGACAGATGCACCGCTTCATGATTTGCGACCTGGGTTTTCACACCCTCCTCATGCGCATGGCCGGCAATGCCCGCATCCTCAAGGTGGTCAACGAAACCCGCCTGCTCATCCGCATCTTCGCCATCCGGCGCACCGGCCACCGCGCCGTCGAGCTCGACCAGATTCACCGTCACCACCGTGAAATCCTCGATGCCGTGGCCGGCCGCCAGCCGGAGCGCGCCATGCAGCTCATCTCCGACCATATTCAGATCAGCCGGCGCGAGCGCCTCGACGCCTTCGACCATTGGGACGACGAGAACTCGCTCCGCCGCACCGCGCCTGAGTTCTTCGATCTGCCGCTAATTGCCGAGTCCCGCTGAAAGCCTCCATGTCCGCCGCAACCTATAAATGGTGGGTGGTCGGCATGCTGTGGCTGGTGTGCTTCTTCAATTACGCCGACCGCCAATCCATTTTTTCCGTCTTTCCGCTCCTGCGGACCGAACTGCGGCTGAGCGATTTGGAGCTCGGCATCGCCGGGGCGTCGTTCATGTGGGTGTACGCTCTATTCGGCCCGGTGGCCGGCTGGCTGGGCGATCGTTTCTCGCGCAAGCGCCTGATCCTCGGCGCGCTGGTCTTCTGGTCCCTGGCCACGGCTTCCACCGCTCTCGCCCAGAACCTTTGGCAGCTCACTCTGTGCCGCGCCCTCGGCGGCCTGGGAGAGGCGTTCTACTTCCCCGCGTCCATGTCCCTGATTGGCGATTATCACGCCGTTTCCACGCGCTCCCGCGCCATGTCCCTGCACCAATCGAGCGTCTACGCCGGCACCATCGCCGGCGGCGCGTGTTCCGGGTGGCTCGCCGAACACTACGGCTGGCGCCCCATGTTCGGCTGCTTTGGATTTCTCGGAATCGCGCTGGCTCTGCTATTGTGGGGCTGGTTGCGCGAGCCGGTGCGCGGCATGAGTGAAGAGAAGCCGGCGGCGCCGCCAGCCAGCGCCGCGCAGCCGATTACCAGCGTGATCGGCAATCTGCTTTCGAGCCGCCTGGTGGTGCTCCTGATCCTGGCTTTCATCGGCGCCAACTTCGTCGCCGTGGTATTTCTCACCTGGATGCCGTCCTATCTCTATCGCACTTTTGGGATGAACCTTTCCATGGCTGGTTGGAACGCCACAGCCTATCTGCAAACCGCGTCGGTTCTCGGCGTGCTCACCGGCGGCGTGCTGGCCGACTGGCTTTCGCGCCGCCGCCGCGGCGCCCGCGCCTTCACCCAGTCCATCGGCCTCGCCTGCGGTATTCCGTTCCTGTTTCTGATTGGGCACGCCCGATCGGCGTCCGTGCTGGTGGCGGCCATGGCCTGCTTCGGCTATTTCAAAGGCCTGTACGATGCCAATATTTTCGCCTCGCTCTACGACGTGGTCGACGTCAAGTTGCGCGCCGCTGCCGCCGGCCTCCTCAACTCGCTCGGCTGGCTGGGAGGCGGGTTCGCCCCCGTCGTGGTGGCCGCGGCCTCGGCCCGCTTCGGAATGAGCGCTTGCCTCAGCGCCACTTCCGGCGTGTATCTCTGCTGCTCCGTGCTGCTGGCCGTGGCCGCCCGAGCCATCGAGAAATCGCCGCTCGGGCCGGCCACCGCTCCCTGACGTGGAGTAGGCCTTCGGCCTGCATTTCGCGAGTCGGGATAAATGCGCAGGGCCAAAGGACTGCTCCACGGGCGGTCGCGCCATGACTCGATTGATTCCGTTCCTGCTGGCCGGTATCATAATTCGCGATGGCAGCCGATCTACCCACCAAAAAGTACCTGAACCTCGCGGCAATCAAAACCATGGTCGCGACCGCGGAGCAGGAAGCCCAGAAGCGCGGCGTGCAGGTGACCACCTGCATCGTGGACGACAGCGGCAATCTTTTGTTCTTGCAGAAAGCCGACGGCGCGGCACTGACCACCATCCAGTTCGCCCAGCGCAAGGCGCGCTATGCCGCGCTCTACGGCCGCCCGTCGAAACATGCGGCCGATCAGCTCAAGAACGGCGATATCGGCGTGCTCGTCTATCCCGAGGCGTTTCCCAATCAGGGCGGTGTGCCCATCAAGGTGGATGGCAAGACCATCGGCGGCATCGCCTGCAGCGGCGCCGCTTCGGAAGTGGATGAAGCCATCTCGCAAGCCGCCGTCGACGCGCTGCTGAAGTAAAGACGAGCTTCACCGGCGTCGATTCCCGTTCCGTCGAGCGGCGCTTCCCCGGTTCCTGCGTGCGCCCGTTTCTCGTATAGTCAAAACATATGATCTCGCGCCGGTCTTTTGTCGCCGCCATCGCGGCCAGTAATCTCCTTCTTGCGCTCGCCGCAGCGCAGGAAATCACTCCGCCCGAAAAGTTCTTCGGCTTCCAGCTTGGCGCCGATAAGAAAATGGCCCGCTGGGATAAAATCGTCGAGTATTTCGGCGTGCTCGAAAAGCAAAGCGGCGGCCGCATGAAGGTCGTCAACATGGGGCCCACGTCCGAGGGCAACCCCTTCCTCCAGGTCTTCATCACGTCGCCCGCAAATTTGGCCAAGCTTGACCGCTACCGCGAGATTAACGCTCGCATCAGCGATCCCCGCGGCCTTACCGAAGCCCAGGCCCACGCGCTGGTCGACGAAGGCAAAGCCATCATCGTCCAATCCATGAGCATGCACGCCACCGAAATCGGCGGCACGCAAATGGCTCCCGAGCTGGCCTACGATCTGCTGAATCGCAAGGATGAAGAGACCCGCCGCATCCTCGACAACGTGATCTTCATTGAAGTGCCGTGCTTCAACCCCGATGGCCAGATCATGGTCACCGATTGGTACAACAAGACGCTCGGCACACCCTACGAAGGCACCAATCCCCCGTGGCTTTACCAGAAGTATGCCGGCCACGACAACAACCGCGATGCCTTCATGACCAACATCCCGGATTCGCAGTACATGGCCCGCATCCTTTTTACCGAGTGGAAACCGGAAGCCTACGTCGATCACCACCACATGGGCGGCAATGGCGCGCGCATCTTCCTGCCGCCTTACGCCGAGCCGGTTCGCCCCTTCGCCGACCCGATCCTCTGGCGCGAGTTGAGCTGGTACGGCGCCCACATGGCATATAAAGAGGAAGAGAACAACCTCTCAGGCGTCATCAACGACGCCATCTACTCCGGCTGGGGCCACTTCGGATTCCACTGGATCACGCCCTTCCACAACATCGCCGGCATGCTCACCGAATCCGCCAGCGCGCGCCTCGCCACGCCTCAGTTCGTCCATCCCGACGAGTTGCGCGGCGAAACCCGCAACCTTCCGGTCTATGAACCTGAAACCATCTTCCCCAACCCGTGGCCGGGCGGCTGGTGGCACTTGCGCGATATCGTCGACCGCCAGAAAGTGGCCGCCTGGGCCGCGCTCGACTTAGCCGCGCGCAACCGCGAGACCGTTTTGTGGAACGCCTACCTCAAGGCCAAACGGCAGACCGAGCGAGGCGCCGCCGGCAAGCCCGCTGCTTACCTCATCTCTACGCTGCAGCACGACCCGCTCACCGCCATCAAGATGGTAAATAAGCTGCTCGGCCAGGGCATCGAAGTCCAACGCGTCGCCAAACCCTTCACCGCCGCCTCCGGCATGACGTATCCGGAAGGCTCGTTCGTGGTCTCTCTCGCCCAGCCCAAGATGGGCCTGATCCACTTTCTGCTCGGCCGCACCTTCTATCCCGATAATGAGTGGACGCGCGACCGCGACGGCGCCCCGATTCCTCCCTACGACATGGCTACCGACACCATGTTCGAGTTCATGGGCGTGCGCGTGGATCCGCTCGACGATGCCGCCGAGTTGCACGATGCCGTGCTCGCCAAAGTTTCCGCGCCCGTCGTTCCCGCCGGCAAAGTGACTCGCAGCTCGATCGGTTATTCCATCGACGGCCGCGTCAACGACAGTTTCCGCGCCGTCAATCTTCTGTTCGATAAGAACATCCCGGTGCGCCGCGTCGATCAGGCGTCTGCCGGCCTGCGCCCCGGCGATTTTCTGGTCCCCTCCGGTTCCGAATCGACTCTGGAAGCCGTCGCCCGCGAGACCGGCGTGGATTTCATGCCGTTGCGCGCCGCCGTCTCTACCGGCGTGCACGACACCAAGCCGCTGCGCGTGGCCATGTACCAGCGCTACGGCGGCGGCAACATCGACGAAGGCTGGACCCGCCTCATGCTGGAGCAGTTCAACTTCCACTACACCTCCATCTTCGATCCCGAAATCAAGAAAGGCGGGCTGAACGAAAAGTACGACGTCCTGATCATCCCCAGCGACTCAACCGCCACCATCACCGGCGAAGCGCCCCCGGCAGGCGCTGCTGGCGGGCGTGGGGGTCGCGGCGGGCGCGGCGGTGGATTCGGTCCGGGACGCGGCAACACCCCGCCCGAATACCGCACCGGTCTCGCCACCGAGGGCGTCAATGCCATCCGCGACTTCGTTCAGAAGGGCGGGACCTTGGTCACCCTCAATGGCGCCACCGCTTTCCCGGTGGACCGCCTCGGTATCGGAGTGCGCAACGTTGTGGCCGGCATATCCACGAAGGAATTCTGGTGCCCCGGTTCCACCCTCAAGGTGAACGTCGATAACACCAATCCCATCGCCTACGGCATGCCGGCGCAGGCACTAGCCGTCTACCTGGGCAGCCCCGCATTTGAGGTCACCGCTCAAAACTCGGAGAACTACGAGGTGGTGGTCCGCTACGCCGATCGCGAGCTGCTCGAAAGCGGCTGGCTCGTCGGCGAGCAGAACCTGGCCAAACGCGCCGCCGTAGTTGCCGCCAAGCTGGGCCAGGGCAAAGTAGTGCTGATCGGCTTCGCCGCCCAACACCGCGCCCAAACCCACGGGACTTACAAGCTGCTGTTCAATAACCTGGTTCAGTAAACTTACCGTGGGGCAGACCATCGTTGTTTGTGGTCTGCCCTTCACAGGTTCTGTCCCCCGTTGCGTCCGGCTACCGCCCAGAATACACTGAGCCAAGGAGTGACTCCATGCGCCGCCATCTCTTCTCTTGGCTGTTGATCTTGAGTACGTCCGCGTACACCGCTTGGACTCAGAATATGGTGTCCGCGTCCGCGACCCCGGGCGACTTTTCCTACACAGTATCCACCAATCGCTTCATGGGAACGCCGGTAACGGGCGCGCCGTATTCCGCTACCCAGGTCCACGAATCGGTGCAAGTCCTTGCCGATGGCACGCGTATTACCCAAAACCGGGGCGTGAATTCCGTGACTACGTATCGCGATTCCCAAGGCCGGACCCGCACCGAGCGAAAAATGTTTCGCGATGACGGTCCCACCATGATCGAGATCAACGACCCCGTCGCGGGTGTGGGTTACGCTTTGGACGCTGGAGCAAAGGTGGCACACAAGTTCGCGCTGCGCCAGCCGCCGCAGCTACCGAAGAGGATCGAAACAATGGGGACCATCGGGGGAGGAGGAGGCAGCATCACGATTTCAGCAAGCGCCCCACCCCCAACCACCGCTGTCGCTCAGCCAGCGGTCAGACCCGCGGACGACCCTGGCGCCTCCGCCCGCCCGCGCCATCAGACCGAGTCGCTGGGCGCCGACACCATGGAAGGCGTCTTGGTTAAAGGCACGCGCACCACCACGACCTACCCGGTAGGCTCGGTCGGCAACGATCGGGAATTCTCGTCCTATAACGAAACCTGGTTCTCGCCCGATCTGCGCCTGACGATCAGGAGCAAGAACGTCGACCCGCGCAGCGGCGAAAGCACCATGCATCTGGCCAACCTGAGCCGCGATGAACCGGACGCCAGCCTATTCCAACCGCCGACCGATTACAGGGTGGTGGAGGAACCCGGCCCCACCTTCACCATCCACTCCGAGCGCCAACAGTAGCCAGCAGTAGCCTGTTGCGCCGCCTTTCGATCTTGATCCTGTACTTACAGTGGTGTGAAGACACCGTAACTGGCCAACTCTTTACGTGGGCGGCCGCGCGGGCGGGTCGTCAGGCAGAGGCCGGTTTCGGTCTCCAGTTGGCGGATGAAGGCGGGCGAACCGAGCGGGCGTCCCGTCATGGTGGCGCGGCGCACCATCTCCAAATCTAGCGGCGTCTCCTGGGCGCTGAGCAGTTCCCGCCATCGCGCCGGGTCCCAGTCGCGCAGCGGGCGGAGCGTGCCGGGGTCGAGAACCGTTTCCGAATCGGGCCCAATGGCGTGGTGCCGTGCGCTCGACCAGGGATAGTCCCAGGCGCGCTGTTCCAGGCCGGCGCGCACCGGAGCGCGTTCCACGTAGCGCAACACCGAAGGCAGCTCCGCCGTTTCCACCGCGCAGGAGCGGAACCGGCTCTGCCAGAGGTGGCCGCTGCGACGTTCGACCCGGTTCCACGCCATGGTGTATTCGGTATTCGTACGTCCCATCAGGCACGCCAGGGAGAAATCGCGCTCGGGCACCACCACCAAATGCACGTGATCGGGCATCAGGCAGTAAGCCAGAATATGCACTTCGTAGCGCTGGGCGTACCGCGCCAACAATTGCAAATAAAGGCGCCGGTCGTCGTTGTAGTTGAAAACCTCCTGACGATTATTGCCGGCTTGGGTGACGTGGTGCGCAAGTCCGGGTACGATAACGCGAGGGCGTCGGGCCATATTTTGTAGGTTGGGAAAACGGCCCGAAACTCTCACCTATTTTGCGTGGCCAAGCCCCCCCAACGGAAGCTCCAGCCGCCGGTCCTCGGCCGCTGATCGGGATCGACTGCGCCAGGCCACCGCGGCGCTCCGGCACGAACTTGATCGAGACGGACCTGTCCCGGCACTGCGACAGGTCCTGGAAAGAAAGGGCCCGGTCGCCGGACTCGATGTGGGTTCGCGGCGTGATCGTCATATCGAACGGAACTCCACTGGAATCGTCCACGACCAGTGACGTATTCCAGGGCAACCGCTCCTTGACAGTCGCGGCTCTGACTTGCGGCTCTTTCGCAATCTCGAGCATGTTGGCATCAGGATCGAATGTTCGGGTCAGATCGAATGTTCGGGTCAGAGCCGCGACTGTCAAGGAGCGGTTGCCGAATACGCGACACTAATTGCGAAATCGAATACTAAGATCGCGGCTCTGTCCAGAATAGCTCCGCGTCGGACCGGCGCACATAGTTCGCATCCAGGGAGGCGGGATCGGAAGCTGCGCCCGCCTCCAGGCGGGCCAGTGCAATGGAGGCAATGGCGGCGGCTTGAGCGCGGGGAGCGATCGTAACCGCGGCTTCCGGCGGCAGGGACAGGTCCTGACCTTCCATGCGTATGAACTCGATGCCCGCGGGAAGTGTTGCGAGCCAGGCAGTCATTTCAGCCACCATTTCTTGGGCAATCAGCCGGCCGCGGGCGTCATAGACAGCGCCGTAGATTTGTCCGCGGCGCGCATCGAGCACGGGAGCGCGCAGTGGCGCGCGGCCGAAGGTGGCGAGCGCCTGCAAGCTCGATACTCCCACCGCGGGTTTTGCCAGCGCTTCAGCCAAGCCTTTCACACATGCCAGACCCACGCGGACGCCGGTGAAAGACCCTGGCCCAGACGCCGCCGCGAAGCAATCGATAGCGGCAACGCGCAAGCCGTGCCGCAATAGAAGTGTGTCGATGGCGCCATGGATAACGTGAGCGAAGCCGGAAGGAGACACGATTCCGGCCTCCTCGAGGATCAGGCTACCGCGTGCCAAGGCTATGCTGGCGTCCTCGCGGGTGGTATCGAGAGCAAGAATTGTAGGGGCGGTCAGCATTAAGCATTCAGCGGTCAGCTAAGGCAAGCTTCGCTCTCCCGGCCGGTCCGCCTCGTTTTAGCTGAAAGCTGATCGCTGAGAGCTGATAGCTCCAATTCATTGATTCAACCCGAACCCCTTGGGCGACATATACACCGTGCCATAGCCGTTGATGGCGTAAACGCGGAGCAGCAGCACGGCGGGGTATTCGTTGGCGAGGCCGGCCAGCGGATAGAAAGTTCCCTGCTGGGTGGTACCGATGACGCGGTAACCTTGGCGCCCTTCCGTCACCTCGCACGTCCACAGCCAGAGCATGTCGCGCGTGCCGCGGCTCGCGTGCTTCAGCTTGGCGGAGAAGTAGGCCGCTTTGCCGACGGCGAGATCGCCCGAAGGCGCGTCGATTTCGAAGGGCACCTTTTCGGGGTTGACCTGAATCTCCTGTATGGGGACATCGCGGGACTCGAACCGGTACGAACGGTTCATGCTTTCGAGCGTGCCCTCGCGCACAAGCTGCAGCACCCAGTCGTGAAAGCGGTCGGGCGGCTCGCCGACGAAGTGCTCGCCGCTATATTTCCGCTTCTGGGTGGCGCCATCGGCGGGATCCATCCAGATGACGTCGTAAGAATGATGAGCGACGGTGAGCTCCACCGGCCCGGGCTTATCCACGTAGACGATGTAATCCACGTCGGGAAGCGCTAACGCGCGGCCGCCATCGAGCTCGAAATAGGGCTCCAGATCCCAGTGCCGCGTGCCGAGCATGAAATCGAACCAGACGGTCATGGCTCGCGCACCGGACGAAGTGGCGCCGGCATTTCCGGTAGCCGGTTCTTGATACACCGGATATTGGCCGTTCATGGTGGCGCTCCAGAGGCGGTGGCGGAGTTCGGCGGCGTCCGCGCCGGAAGGAGCGGACTGGCCTGCCGCGCTTGTTTCGCGTCCCAGGCGGGCCACGGCCGGCTGCTGATAAAGTTGGTGCTCGATAGCGCCGATAGAAGGGTTGGCGGTGCCGTAGCTGAGGAAATCCATCCAGCCGCCATCGAGCAGCGGACCGGAGGTGATTTCGGCCCCGGTGGTAAGGGGGTGACGATAACTGTCGAGTTGCTTCAACGTGTTGCCGGCGTCGTCCAGCACGGCGCGAGATCCTCTGTCGTTCTCGAAGGAGGCGGCCAGCTCCCAGGTTACGTTCATCGCTCCGTAGCGGCCAATCAGGTAGCGCAGAAAACGGCGTCGCGCATCCGCGGTGGGCAGAGCGCGGGCTAAGGCGCCGGCGCTCGAAGCCAGCACCAGGTCGACGACTCCGCCTTTCTGATTCCAGTAGCGCACGCGGGCGTCGAGCCGGGCGAACTGGTGAAGATCGGGAAGGCCGGAAGACAGGGTCACGTCCGGGCTATCGCCCAGCACGAGGCCGCGCAGGTGATTGAATTTCTGCTTGAGGCGGGCGTCGGCCACGCGCTGGAATTCCTCGTCGCTCCAGAAGGCGAAGCGCGGCTCCGTGACGCCCATCCAGAGGTGCGGCTGATTGCGGGCTTTATAAGCCCAGTGATGAACGTTGGCTGGCGCGACGAAACCAGGAGACTCGGAGGCTACCGCCGTGAAAGCGCCGGCCTTCCCGTTCCAGACAGCGATGTTGCTTGTCAGACGATATTCCCAGCGCCCGGCTTCGGTAGGCGCGAATCGCAAGACCATGCGGCGGCCGCCGTCCCAGAAAGCAGGGATGCCGTAAGTGCGCATATTGGGTGAGCGCAGCTCGGCCATCAAGTCCACGGATCTATAAGGATCGGGATGCGACGCGGCATCGGAGCCGGTGAGCTCCAGCACCATGTCGCACGTCGAATAGGCCGGGGTATTCTCGCAGGAAGACGCGGAAGGTATCCCTGTTTGCGGATTGAGGGCCAGCGGCGCGGCCAACAGGAGTATCGCCCTTACCAGGCGCATAGAATTCCAGTTTGGCACAGCCGCAAGCGGCCCACAAAAAACCGGCGGCCGCTCGGAGGATAACAGCCGCCGGTGGGCCCACGGGCATCGCTGTCCCGGGAGGCCAATCGTCGGAAACGCTCTCACTATTAAGACGATGTTACGGGCGCTGAGGTTGCGCAGGCTGGCCGGCAAAAAACTTCAGAACGCACCCCAACGCACACAACTCTCGCAACGTACATTGGCTCCCGATCTCGTTCCTCAATGTGAAGCGGCGTACTTATTCCGGCTCAGCCTCAGCCGGTCAGGCGCCCATCTCTTTGCGTATGGCGGCCGCGATCAAGTCCGTAAACTGCTCCACACGTTCGAGATCGGGGCCTTCCACCATAACTCGGGCAAGCGGCTCGGTTCCTGAAAAGCGTACCAGCACCCGTCCCGTTCCGGCAAATGCGGCTTCCACTGCGCGGATTTCCCGTGCCACCGCGGGGACTTCGGTCAATTCCTTCTTTTCCCTGACCTTTACGTTAACCAGCTTCTGCGGGTAGATTTTCAGGTCCGCGGTCATTCGCTCCAAATCGTACGCGAACGATTGCGATATTCCAAACATTTTCACGGCCGTGAGAAGACCGTCTCCGGTAGTGGCGTGTTCGCGGAAGATGACGTGGCCGGATTGCTCGCCGCCCAAGGCTGCGCCGGTGCGAACCATTTCCTCCAGCACGTATTTGTCGCCGACCGGAGTGCGCAGCATGCGGATACCGTCGGCTTCTAGAGCCCGCTCCAGACCAAGGTTGGACATCACGGTGGCCACCACCAGGTCGCCGGCAAGCTTCCCCCGCGCGCGCAGGGCACGGGCGGCGGCCAATAACACGGCGTCGCCGTCCAGGATTTTGCCACGCGAGCTGACAAAGATGGCGCGGTCGGCATCGCCGTCAAAAGCCACGCCGCAATCCGCGCGAGCTTCGATCACCACATCGCGCAGCGGCTCCACGTGTGTGGCGCCGCAATTCAGGTTGATGTTTTGGCCGTTGGGTTCGGCGGCGAAAGCGGTGACGCGTGCGCCCAGGCGCGTGAACAGCTCCGGACCGAGCCGATAAGCCGCGCCATTGCCGCAATCGAGCGCCAGATGCAGCCCGTCGAAGCGCACCGCCGCGGCGGATTCCAGAAAGGCCAAATATTCGCGGTCGAGTCCGGCATCGGCTTCCAGAGCCAACGGCTGGATCGCAAGCGGCGATTCGCGAAGGCGAAAGATTTCCTGCTCGATGCGGTGCTCTTCCGCATCGGGCAGTTTGAAACCGCTGTGGTCGAAAATCTTGATCCCGTTATCGCGGTAAGGATTGTGCGACGCGGAAATCATGACGCCCGCGGCGAACGGTCCACTGCGCGTCAGGTAAGCCACGGCGGGCGTGGTAGTCACACCGGCAAAACGCACGCGCGCGCCACCGGCGGCCAGTCCTCCCGCGACTAACTCCGCAAGCCATTTGCCGGACTCGCGGGTATCGGTGCCGATGACGATCTCCGGCTGAGGATGGCCGGACGCCGCCTCACGTCCCAGCGACACGCCCAGCGCGTAAACGGTAGCCGGGTCGAGCGGCGCTTCCCCAGCGACACCGCGGATCCCATCGGTGCCGAACAGTTCCTTTGCCAAACCCATTGCCTCCGGGAGAGTAGTTATCAGTTGTCAGTTATCAGTGTTCAGCTTGTGAACTAACCTGTC
>JBEKYD010000070.1:0-27543 GCA_049511335.1 Bryobacteraceae bacterium
TGTGTGGTTTCTGAGCCGGTTCGCAAAAGCCGGTCTCGGCATTGTACCCTTCGGGAGAACCCATTTCCATCGCAGTCCTTATACATTCAAACAGACGATCGTTTTTCGTCGTCTGTCGAGCGGCTGCCTGACAGACCGCAAAAACGGTGAGGCGCCGTCCCCTCAAGCCCCAAAACCGACCGGTACCGCGGTCCTAGAACTTTCGCACTTCGCACCGAAAAGACTGGGCGGCGTGTAAATCGTGCGTCGGCGCGCCCTTCCTTTCGCTCGCGCCTCACAGCCTAACTCATAGATGGTATACAGCGGCCGACGGGCAGCCCAATTGGCCCGTATCTTGCAGATTAACTTTTCCTAATGCGATTGAGCGTGCGCTTGAACTGTTTCCTCACCTGCGGCGTCGCGCTGGTTTCCTTGAGCCTTGCGCTCTTTCAAGCCCAAGTCCAACGGCACGGCCTTAGGCGCGAGTTGGGCCGCCGCGCGCAAGTGGTTGCCGAAAGCCTGGAAAGATCGACCGCGCCGTTGCTGCTCGCCGGCGCCGCCGATCGCTTGCAAAACGTGGTGGACCGGTTCGTCAACCACCAACACCTTGCGGCGGCGGCCGTTTACGATACCGCCGGAAAGGAGCTGGTAGTCACGCCGGGTGCGCAGCCCCTGCTTGCGGCGGCCTTCGGTTCGGCGGCGCCGAAACCTCGCCCAGGCGACGAGACCAGCCGCTTCTTCTCCTTCGGCCGCCGCTCGATTTGCGTGGTGACTCTGCCCGTCGCCGAGGATACCATGCCGCTAGGCGTGGCGGCCGTGTTTCACGACGCCAGCTATATCGATGCGCAACAAGCTTCGTTCTGGCGGCGGGCGCTGGCGGGAGTGTTGGCGCAGACCGTCCTGATCGTATGTTTGACCCTGCTGATTCTGCGCTGGAGCCTGCGGCGGCCGCTGGCGCGCCTCACCGGTTGGCTGAGCGAGTTGCGCCGCGGTAAGACCTCGGCCGAGCCGGACCTCCCGGAAGAGGCGGCTTTTCAGCCGCTCAAACGCGAAGCGGCCCGCCTCGCCAATACCCTCAGCGCCGCGCGCGCCGCGGCCGTGGAAGAGGCCCGCCTCCGCGACGCAGCCGAGTCGCGCTGGACCGAAGAGCGGTTGCGCATCTTCATTCAAACCCGCGTGGCGGCGAGGCGCCTGTTCGTGATCTCCAACCGCGAGCCCTACGAACACGTGCACCGCGGCAACGCCATCGAGTGCTCCGTTCCGGCTAGTGGCCTGGTGACCGCGCTGGAACCTATCCTGCGCGCTTCCGACGGCACCTGGATCGCGCAAGCTTCCGGAGACGCTGATCGCGAAACCGTGGACCGGGACGACCACGTTCGCGTGCCGCCCGAACATCCCCAGTACACCCTGCGCCGTATCTGGCTGGCGCCCGAAGAGGAGCAGGGCTTCTATTTCGGATTCGCCAACGAAGGTTTGTGGCCGCTTTGCCATATCGCTCACACGCGGCCGATTTTTCGCGCCCAGGATTGGGAACAGTACCGCGTCGTGAACCGCCGCTTTGCCGAGGCATTGCTCGATGAAATCGAGCAGGAAGAGCATCCCGTCGTGCTGGTCCAGGATTATCACTTCGCGCTGCTCCCGCGCATGATCAAAGAACAACGCCCGGATGCCCGCGTGGCCATTTTCTGGCATATTCCCTGGCCCAATCCCGAGGCGTTCGGCATTTGCCCCTGGCAGGCCGAGTTGCTCGACGGCCTGCTCGGCGCCGACCTGATCGGCTTTCACGTGCAAGCCCACTGCAATAACTTCCTCGAAACCGTGGACCGGACATTCGAAGCGCGCATCGATCGCGACCGCTTTGCCGTCAAGCGCCGCGGCCACTTCACCTTCGTTCGCCCCTTCCCCATCAGCGTGCTGTTTTCGGAAGACTCCGCCGAAGCCGGCAGCTTCGAAAATCTCTATATCGAGCGCGCCGGCCTGCTGCGCGCCCTGGGCGTGGAGGCCCCCATGCTCGGTGTGGGCGTGGATCGCGTCGATTACACCAAGGGCATTCTGGAGCGCTTCCGCGCGCTCGAAACCTTCTTCGAAAAATACCCTATCTATCGCGGCCAGTTCACCTTCGTCCAGATCGGCGCACCCAGCCGAACTCACATCCGCACCTATCAGAATCTTATGGAAGAAGTGACCTTGGAAGCCGAGCGCATCAACCGCCGCTTCCGTGAGGGCTCGTGGAAACCGCTGGTGTTCCTGCCCAAGCACCACAGTCACAGCGAGATCCTTCCCTATTACCGGTGCGCCGACCTCTGCATGGTCACTTCCCTGCACGACGGCATGAATCTGGTCGCCAAGGAATACATCGCCAGCCGCGCCGATGGCCAGGGAATGCTGATCTTGAGCCGGTTCACCGGCGCCAGCCACGAATTGACCGACGCGCTCCAGGTGAATCCCTATGACATCGAGGGCATGGCGGACGCCATTCACCGCGCCCTGGAAATGTCACCCGAAGAGCGCGCCGCGCGCATGGCGCGCATGCGCACCTATGTGCGGGAGCACAACATCTATCGTTGGGCGGCCACGCTCATCGCCGAGCTCGCAGCCATTCGTTTGGCGCCCGGCGAATCGGAACCGGCGCTCATCAGGGAGCCCGCCGTTGCCGCGAGGAGCTGAAAATCTGTGGGACAGTCCTCCCGGCCTGTCATTTTTGAGGTTCGTCCAATGCAGCCGTAATGACAGGCCAGGAGGCCTGTCCCACTGACCGAATGGGAACTTTACCCAATCTTCTGGAATCTTGGCATGAAATCTCAAACCGCGTGCAGCACGCCCGACGCCTTGCGCTGTTTTTGGATTTCGATGGCACCCTTGCGCCCTACCGCCTGCGTCCGGAAGAATCGCGTCTGCCGGCCGCCAGCCGCCGCGCCCTGCAGCGGCTTTCCCGCCGAACGCGTGTCCGCGTCTGGGTCGTCAGCGGCCGAAGCCACGCCGACGTCAGCCGCAAGATCGGTATTCCGGGCGTCGCTTGCATGGGCTTGTACGGCTGGGACGATGGCCGCAACGGCCACGGCCTTTCGCCTTATCCGGCGGTCGCCGAAGCCCGGGCATTTTTGGCCGACCGTCTGCGGCGCGTCCACGGTATCCGAATCGAAGATAAAGGCGGCGCGGTTGCGCTTCACTACCGGGGAAGTCCCCCCGCCTCCGTTCGTCTGGCTCGCGATTTGCTGGCCCGCGTCGCGGCGGAGTTTCGTACCCTCCGCGTGATGGAGGGTAACCACACTTGGGCAGTTTTGCCGCGCGAGTTCCCCGGTAAAGGCAGGGCCGCTCTCGCCCGTTGGCGCTCCATCGGCCCTGACGCGCTGCCCATCTACATTGGAGACGATGTCGGCGACGAGCCCGCCTTCGCCGCGCTGTCGTTCGGCATCACCGCCTGTGCCTGCCCGGCCCGCCGAACCCACGCCCGCTACCGCCTGCGCGGCCCCGCCGAAGTCAGCCGCGCCCTGGAGAGGCTGGAGCGGGAGCTGGCGGGCGATTGGTCTGTCGCACGACACCTGTATCTTCGAGAGCGTGGCGATGTATAATGTACATCATGAGACGGACACAGTTGTACCTTGACGACGACCTCTGGAATGCCCTCCATGCACGCGCGAGGAGTGGCAAGACCACGGTCTCTGAACTGGTCAGGGTAGCAGCTCGCGACCGTTACCTCGGAAGCCGCGACCAACGAAGCAAGGCGATGAGGGAATTCGTAGGAATTCGCAAGGGACTGCCAGAGGCCTTCGATACGAGCGAGTATGTCCGCAGCCTTCGCCGGGACAGCCGCCTGGACCGGCTTTTTAAGAAATGACCGTTCTCGTCGATTCCGACATCCTGATCGAAGTCTCTCGCGGCAGGAATGCGGACCTCGTTTCCGCTTGGATGGACTTGGGCAATTCCGACGCGACCGTCCTGTATTCGCCCGTCAGCGTCGCGGAGCTATGGGCCGGCGCAAGGCCAGTGGAACACGACACTATAAGCGGTCTGTTTCGGTCTTTGAGCTGCACTCCGATCGACGAAGAGGCTGGCCGCCGGGCGGGCGGCTATCTGCGGCAGTACGGGCGCAGTCATGGAGTCCAGATTGCGGATGCCTTGATTGCCGCCGGCGCAGTGGCTAACCATGCCCAACTCTGGACGCAGAACCGCAAGTATTACCCCATGAAAGAAGTTTCCTTCTTCGAGTGACTGATCACTTAACCGCCGTAGAGAGCCCGCGCGGCTTCTTCCACCAGCGGGTTGTGGGGACGCAAAATCGGCGGGTCCGACGATGGCTCCATGTTATCGACCGGCAGCGCATCGAAGTCCCGATCGGGTTTCCGGCCCGCAATGGGAGCAAGAACCGGATGGGCGTGGTTATCGAACGCCTTGATTTGCCGGATTTCGGCCAGCAGGTCTGGGTCGTACGGCGTGGCGCTCTGTGGCCTGCCGCAACCGGCCAGCAGCAAGCCCAGCAGCGGAAAGACGATTGCCGTTCGCGCTGCCACGGGCTTCAGTAGTACCAATTCTGCAGCCTCACTTCGATGCCGGAGCCCGCCAGCGCCGCGGCGAAGGCCTGAATATTGCTGCCGCGGTAGTGGTAGGGGTAAACGATCTTCGGATGAAAGGCTTTTACCGCCTCGACTGCCTCTTCCGGAGTCATGGTGAAGGGCAGGTTCATGGGGACGAAGGCCACATCGATATTCCGCAGCGCGCGCATTTCCGGAATGCCTTCGGTGTCTCCGGCAATGTAGAATCGCTTCCCGCCGTAGGTCAGCACGTAACCGTTGCCGCGGCCCTTGTCGTGATAGAACTTGCCCGGAGCGGGTCCGCGCGTCAGGTTATACATGGGCACCGCTTCGATCGACCAGCTATCCCAGGCGGTTTTTTCGCCGTTGGCGATTACCTTGGCTTCCGTGACGGTCTTGGCCACGGCCGCCGGAGCGATGATGGTGGTGTCGCCCTTCTTGAGCAATGCAATCTCCTTCGGGTCGAGATGATCCTGGTGAATGTGGGTGATCAGAATCAGGTCCGCTTTGGGCAGACCGGTATAGTTGCCCTCGCTCCAGGGATCGACGTGAATCACTTTGCCCGCCGCCTCGATCATCATGCTGGCGTGATGGATGGGCGTAATGGTGACTTTACCCGCCGTGGTATCGAAGGTTTCGACGGGGCGTTGCGGCTGGGCGAAAAGCGCCAGAGCCGCCGGTAGCAGAAATGCCGCGATGGTTTTCATGAAAGTAATTCTACCCGGCGCCGCGTGCCGCGGCACACGCGATTTAGCTACAATCGGATCGTGAGCGAGACGCAAATGCTGACGATTGCGTCGGGCACGGTCCCCACTTTCTTGGTTGTCCTGGTGGGAATCCTGATCAACAACAGCAGGCTCAGCGATTTGCGCGCCGATATCGACGGTCAAATCACTGGTCTCCGCGCCCAACTCAGCGGCCAGATAGCGGCCACTCGCGACCTCCTCCGCGCCGAACTCCTCCGCGTGGAACAGGTGATGGACGCGCGGCTCAGGCACCTCGAAGAGATCGGTAAGACTGCCGGCGCCACGTGACTCTCCAACTCTATCTTGCAATCGGCGTTCCTACTCTGGCTTTGGTTCTGGGAATGATTGGCAACGGGCTTCTGTTCAACGCTCTCTCGGCGCGCATGACCAGCCTCGAAGGACGCATGCTCTCGCTCGAAACCAGCATGAACACCCGATTCGACCTGATTATGGGCAGGCTGTCAGACCTCGATTCCAGGCTCAGCGTGCTTGAAGATCGGTCGAAGCGCTGACCATGGAACCGCGCCGCCCTCTCAAAACCGCGTCACTTCCGTAAACCGAAAATCCCGCACCTTCATGGCCGGGACCACCATGTCGAACGTCTCCTCGCCCGATGTACGCACCGCCGGCGAAATCGCTTCCACGTTTGAGAGCATCTCGATCAGACCCTGATTGAAGCGGAAATTGCGCAGCCCCGAGGTGACGCGGCCATCTTCTACCAGGAACGTGCCGTCGCGCGTCATGCCGGTAAAGATCTTTTCGTACGGATCGACCTCGCGAATGTACCACAGGCGCGTCACGAGAATGCCGCGAGCCGTGGACGCGATCATCTCCTCCACCGTCGAGCCGCCTCCGGCAACCACGATATTGGCGGGAGCTTCGCCGTACTCGTTAGGCAGCCCGAATCCGTGGCCGGTGGGCGCCGTTCCGGCCCGTGCAGCAGCCTGCCGGCAGTACGCAATCTGCCGCACCACGCCCCGCTCCACCAGCGTGAGCCGCTGCCTCGGCACTCCCTCGCCATCGAATGGAGCGCCGGCCTGCAGTGGATGGAACACGTCATCCTGAATGGTGATGTTGTCGCCGAATAACTTGACGCCGATGCGTTCGTTCAGGAAGCTGCGCTTGTCTTCGAGCGCCGTGCCGCTGAAATCTCCGAACATCTGGCCAACCAGATCCAGCACCGCGGCCGGCTCCAGGATCACCGTATAACGCCCCGCCGGAATCTCCCGCGGCGACCGCGACCGCACCGCCTTCGCGGCCGCCGACCTGGCCAGTTCCACGGGATTGAAATCGGTCAACCGGCAGCCGCTGGCCTTCGCCCAGCCGGAGCTGTCGGCATCTATCGCGGTGATGGAAAAACGCGCCATCGTCTCGCGGTAGGTTGCCGCCACCCCGCGCGTATTGAATAGCGAAAAATCGGTCTCGCCGGTGGAATAAATACCCGCCGCTGTCTGGCCCTGACCCTCCACCGCGCGAATGGTCTCGGCCACGGCGCGCGCGCGATCATCCGGCGTAGCGGCCGCCGTCGGTTCGTGCCATCGTTCCACGTGACTGGCTTCATCCGCCGCCGTTGGCTCTGCCAGCGGCAACAGGCCGGGATCCGGCTCGCTCGACTGCGTAAGCGCAATCGCCTCTTCCACCACGCGGCGAATAGAAGCGCCGTCCACTCGATTCGTGGATGCGCGAGCCGTCCGGCCATCGATCACCGGCCGCACCGATACCACCGTGGTTCGCTCGGCCACGTTCTGATGAATCGCATTGTTAGCGAAACGGGTGAGCGCCTGGTTTTCGGAATCGACCGAAACTTCGATCCCTCCCACGCCGTGCGCCCGCGCCTCGCGAACCACCTGCTCGAAGAGGTCGGCCGCAAGCGCCGGATTGCTTATGGTTCTGGCGGACATGTCACCTCTATTCTCATCCATGCGAGGGAGGTGTTCACGCCGCTAAAGAATCTCGTCCAGTTTGCTGCGCAGCTCCGCCGATAGGCGCGGGCTCTCGCCGCCGGTGGAAATCGCGACGTGCACCTGCCCGCGCTGGACCCGCGCCGGCACCACGAAATCGCACTCCGCGGCGGAATCGGCGATGTTGGCAAACAGACCGCGCCCCTTGGCCGCGATGCCGATCCGGTGGTTGGTAGCGCGGTCATTGGTGGCGGCAAAAACCAGCATGGCGCCGGCCAGGTCGGAGGCGCGGA
This sequence comes from Bryobacteraceae bacterium, assembly GCA_049511335.1. GTDB lineage: Bacteria > Acidobacteriota > Terriglobia > Bryobacterales > Bryobacteraceae > JBEKYD01. The sequence continues at coordinate 7,452 of JBEKYD010000070.1, forward strand.
AATGACGCTTAACCCGATGCACCGGCAGCCGCTCGAATTCCTCGTCCCACTCCGGCGCCACTACCGTCACCCGCGCGCCCGCTTCCAGCAACCCGCGTGTCTTGCGCAGCGCCACTTTGCCCGCTCCCACCACCAGCACCGGGCGGTCTTTCAGGTCTAGAAATATGGGGTAGTGTTTCAACCCAAACTGTAGCACGGTGGAGTCCTTGCGCCTATTTTGGCGATGACACCTCTGCCGAATACTTGGGGAACTGCTTCCACCGCGAGTGGCGCCGCCGGAGCCTTGATTCAGTAAGCAAATATGCTTACTATGGAGACGTGACGGCGAACGAGCTGAAGCGGAAACTGGAAAAGCTCGGATGCTCAGTGACGCAAGGCACCAAGCACTGGGTCGTCCACTATCAGGGCCACCGCACAACAGTTCCTCGCCACCCAGGCAGGGAGATCAAGACAGGGACCTATTACAGCATCCTTGGCGATCTGGGGATCAAAGGAAAGTGAGCACACCCATGGAATACGCCGCATTGTTCGAGCCCGCCGAAGAAGGTGGGTTTGTCATTACCATCCCCGACTTCGGCTGGGGCGTTTCGCAAGGGGACACAGAAGAGGAAGCGCGTGACATGGCGGTTGCCCTCCTACAGACCCTCATCCAGGAACATATCCGCAAAGGAGAGGCCCTTCCGCGAGCGGCCAAGCTGCGGGGAAAGAAGTATCGGCCCATCCGCTTGCCCGCGCTCCAAGGCACCAAGGCCCGCCTCTACATGGAGTTTCTTGCCTCGGGTATCCGTAAGTCCGAGCTTGCCCGCCGGCTCGGTATCCCCAAGACTACCGTGGACCGGCTGTTCGATTTTGGAAATCATACGCGGCTCGATCAAATCGAAGCGGCCTTCCGTGCGCTTGGGAAGGAACTAACCATCGACGTCCGCGACGCCGCGTAGGAGCGCGGCCAATGAGCGTGGGCTTTCGCCTCCCCACGCCCTGCTATGCTAGAACATCATGCCCCAGGCCTTACCCACGGTGGTGATCGTGGGGCGGCCCAACGTAGGGAAATCCACCCTCTTTAACCGCATTACGGGCGAGCGGCGCGCGATTGTAGGCGACGAGCCCGGCATTACGCGCGACCGCAATCACGGATTTGCCGAACATTTGGGCCGGCCCTTCGAAGTGATCGACACCGGCGGCATCGTCGTCGACGACCGCGAATACATCCCTGCCCAAATCCTGCGGCAGGCGCAAACCGCCCTGAGCACCGCCTCCCGGATCATCCTCTTAACCGATGGCCGGGACGGTATCACCGCCGCCGACCGCGATCTGGCCGCATTCGTTCGCCGCCTGGGGAAGCCCGTCGTCCTGGCCGTCAATAAAGCCGATACGGCCGCCCGCGAGGACCTGGCTCACGAATTTTACGAACTTGGTATTCCCGACGTTTTTCCGGTCTCAGCCGAACACGCCACCGGTGTCGACGCCTTGCTCGACCACGTCACCGCCGGATTCGCCGCGCCGCCCGCCACCGACGCCGCCGCCGCCCCGGCCGAAGAAAATGCCAACGCCTCGCAGGAAAGCATCAAGGTGGCTATCATTGGCCGGCCCAATGTGGGCAAATCCACTTTGCTCAATCGGCTGGTGGGCGAGGAGCGGGCTATCGTTTCCCCCGTCGCCGGAACCACCCGCGACGCCGTGGATGAGCGCGTCGAGCGCGACGGCGTCGAGTTCGTGTTCATCGATACCGCCGGCATCCGCCGCAAGGGCAAAACCAAGCTCATGGCGGAAAAGCTCAGCGTGGTCATGGCCCGCCGCCAGATTCGCATGTGCCACGTGGTGCTGCTGCTCATCGATGCCACCGAGGGGGTGGTCGGCCTGGAAGCCACCATCGCCGGCTATGCCCACGAAGGCGGACGCGCCCTCATCCTTTGCGTCAACAAATGGGACGCCCGCCAGGGGCGCACCAAGAAGGAAATGGAGCAGGAGATTCGCGATCAGTGCAAGTTCCTGGATTACGCCCCCATCCTGTTCCTCTCCGCCAAGACCGGCGCCGGCGTGGACCAACTATTTCCGCTGATTCGCGAAGTGTATGAGCAGGCTTCCCTGCGCATTCCTACCGGCGAGCTGAACCGTTTCGTGGAGCAATTGCGATTTGAAGAGCGCAAAATCTATTACATCACCCAGGCCTCGATCCGGCCGCCCTCGTTTGTAGTATTTACCGATGGGCGTGGCGATTTGCACTTTTCCCACGAGCGCCACCTGCTCAACCAAATCCGCCGCCGGTTCGGTTTCCGCGGCACGCCCATCGTACTCAAGACGCGAGCCAAAAACAGGCGATAACGTTCCTGGTTCGGGAATTTCGGAATTGCCTTTTGCGGAGCGGTAACCGTAGACTAGAGGTGCGGTAGCAAGAAGGCAAAAGAATGAGAACCTACCTAAGGAGGGCGGACTGATGTGGAACAAGCGCCGGGACGAGGAGGAACCAAAGTCTTACTCTCCTCCGGTGATGCCAGCGCCGCAGGCGCCGGCCCAAACCCAATTCAAGAAGGAGGCGACACCCGTGTCCGGAATGACCGTGGGACGCATGGAACAGGATATTAAGATGGGTGGCACGGCCACCATTGGAAAGGCGGTCAAGATGGTCGGCCAAATCCACAGCAAGGAGGACTTGTTTGTGGACGGCGACGTGGAAGGCACGGTGGAGGCGCCGGAACACAAACTGATCATCGGGCAGAATGGCACTCTGCACGCCACTATCAAGGCCCGCGAGGTGGTGGTTCTGGGGACCATTCAGGGCAACGTGGAGGCGGCCGACAGGATCGAGATCCGCAAAGAGGCCCGCCTGGTGGGCGACCTTCGCACGGCGCGCATCATCATCGAAGATGGCGCCTATTTCAAGGGGAGCATCGATATCGTAAAGCCGGAGCCGGTGAAGGCCGCTCCTAAACCCCCGGTCCAGGCCACCGCACCCGTGGCCGCCCCGCCCGCTCCGGTAGCCGCCGCAGCCGATACCAAGCGCTAGGGTTGCTGGGGGGCCGCGACGTGCTTTCCGACAGGTTGAAGAGTCTGTTCGGCGGAGGGCGGCGAACCCCAGCCGCTCCTCAGCCTCAGCCTGCCCCGCCCGGCGGTGTGCGCACCGGTGCGCGTTCCCAGGCCGCACATCGCCAAAGCAGCTTGCGCACCAGCCGTGGCCTGGAAGAATTCTTCCACCATATTCGCGAGCAGAGCGGTTTGACGATCCTCGATTTGGGCGGCGCCAGCCAAGAGAATGTAAGCTTCATTACCAACCTCGGCCACCGCCTCTACTCGGAAGACTTCCTTCATATCCTGGAGGAAACCTTCGGGCTCAACGACACCGCGGACCAAACCAACCCCGGCCGCATCGAATACTTCCTGCGCCAGGCGCTCGATTACCCGGAGGGCCAGTTCGATGGCGTGCTGCTGTGGGATTCGCTCGAGTATCTGGCGCCCCCCTTGCTGGCCGCCGTCACCGACCGGTTGCGCAAAATCGTCCGCCCCGACGGCTACATGCTGGCCTTCTTCCACTCCGACGACAAACAGGAAGCCGTGCCGCTTTACACCTTCCGTATCCAGAGCGTCAACACCCTGGAGCTGGTGCGCCAGGGGATGCACCGCCCCCCGCAGTTGTTCAATAACCGCAACCTGGAAAAACTCTTCGGCCGATTCAACTCGGTAAAGTTCTTCCTCACCCGCGAGCAGTTACGCGAAGTGATCGTGAAAACCTAGCAGCCGGTTCAGACACCGGTGTGAGTGATGCTCGGAGCGCGAGCACCGGCATTCTGCGCTCGGGCGCCGGCGGTGACTGTCTTGCGGCAAAGCGTTCCCAAGTTTCGAAGCGCCGTCCAGAATGCGGGCACGGGATCGTCGGCGGCAAAGATGCCTCGCTCGTCCACGCCGCGGAGCGAGCGGAACCACTCCCACAGGCCGAGCCGGCCATCCACGAAATAGCGCGCCGAGGAAACCAGATCGCAGTCTTCGATCAGCAGCTTGCGGCCATAGCAGGGGGCGGCGGCACGGATGTCTTGCCCGGTCATGTCCAGATACATCGCCCGGAGCACGTCGTTTCCGTTGCCGTCCACGAAAAGACGGAAGGTGGCGCCCATGCGCGGGTTCACGTCGAGGAGCTTGTAGGCTCCATCGCGCCGGTCGAAGCGAAAATCCATATCGACCGGCCCTCGATAGCCAATTCCGGTGAGGAAGTTGACAGCCAGACCGCGCACGGTTGGGTTGTCGGCCGCCACACCGAAACTGGTGAGCCCGCAGTAGGCCGGATATTGGCGAAGCTTGCGGCCGGTAAGACCGATCCGGCACTGTCCCGCCCTGTCGAAGTAACCGTTAAACATCCAATTGCCATCTTCGCCGCCGGGGATGTACTCCTGCAGCATGAGGTCTCGCTCGCCCGGGCGGTGGGTACGATAAAGCGCGACCAGTTGCTCACGGCTCGCGGCCAGGAACATGCGCCGGCCGCCCCGGGGAGCCAAACTGCGTGCGGTAACGCCCTTGAAAAGCACCGGCGCGCGGATTTCATCCAGATCGCCTAGCGCCTCGGCCAGCGAAGCGGGAAACGTGGTGCGGGCGGTAGGAATGCCGGCGGCGGAGGCGAGCGCCTGCATGCGGCGCTTATCGATGAGGGCTTCGGCCGACTCCACGGCGGGGCCGCAAAGCTCGAAGCGCTCTTCGAGAGCCGCGGTGTAACGGGCGGCAAACACCGCCGTGCCGTCGGAAGTGGGAATCAGAATGGCGCGGCGTCCGATGGTTTCCGCGACGCCCGCCAGAAATCCCAACGACTCCTGGGGCGAGTGCGCTTCGATATCCCAATGGAAGCGGCCGTGCGAGTAGCGGGAATGAAACGCGGGAGCGGTGCGATGTGCGTCCAGATGGAAGACCGGCACTCCCAGCCGGCCCAGGGTTCGCGTGACCGCCAATCCTCCGGGACGCGAGCAGCGGACGACCAATACCGGCGTAGAGCGGTCAAACACGGCCACCCGCCTTCCGGGCCAGTACGACCGAGGTCGATCCGGCGTGGCGGAGCAGCGGTACGCCGCGGTCCGCGAACGCTTGCAATTGCCGGTGCAGGCGCAGGGCGCACGCCTCCGAAAAAAGAGGGCGCCCCAAGAAAGAGAAAGGGCCAAAGCCAATGGTTCGGTCGACTACGGTCGAGAGTCCCGCCGTGCGCAGCGCCCGCCGCAGCCGGGACCGCGAGCAGGTGGCTGGGCGCGGATTGGCGTCTATCCAGTGGAAGCGGCGCGCAGCCGACAACGCCAGGCGTTTGGCTGGGCCGGCTATCGGCAATAAGCGCGGATCGAGCCAGCAATGCAGGGCTTGCGAATTATCGATATTGACAATCAGGCGACCGCCCGGTTTCAGGATCGCCGCCAGCCCAGCCAGCGGCTCGTCCAACCGCGGCATCCATTCGAGCACGCCAACGGCTAAGACCAGATCGAACGAGCCGAGTGGAAGATCCAGGTGGTTGATGTCGCCCTGTCGCACCTCGACCAGATCGGCGACTCCTTCCGATTCCACTTGGCGTTGGGTTTGGGCGACCATGCTCGGAGCAATATCCACGGCTTCCACGCGCCAGCCACGTTTGGCCAACGCCACGGTCGCCATGCCCGCTCCGCAACCGATCTCGGCGGCGCGTCCGCCAGCCGGCAAATCCGGAAATGCCGCGAGTTGTAAGACCGTAGCCATTCGCTGGCGGTAAAGCTCGCCATATAAAGTCGGCTGGCGGTAAACGTTCCGCCAGAAAGCGGCTTCCCGTTCAAAGTGCCGCTCCAGAAGCGCGGAATGAGCATTTGGCGACAGCATGCCGTGTCCCGAGTGTATTCTAACTGCCCCGTTTTGTCAGGTACCGATTGTACCAATTACGGAGAGTACTCAACTGTGGCAGGCGCCTCCCTGGCAGCAACTACGGTTCATCCTGTCGAGAACACAGCGTAATGCTCAGCGCCGCTCAGGCAACGCCGAGCTGCCACGGTCCGATGAGTTCGACGTATGACCAAATATTGCCGAACCCTCGCAACCGGAGTTGCAACGGTACTGTCTTTCGTGCCGCTAGCCTTGAACGCTCAGACCAATCAGCTCGGACCTTTGGTGCGTCCACGGGTGACCGAAGTTTCCGGTGAAATCGCGCGTCCGCTCACTTGGGAGGGCTCTCAGGCTGCGCCCCCGTCGCTCGATTTGGGTCCACTGCGCCAGGGCGAGGCCGAAGCCGATGTGGCCAATCGCGATCCGCGCCTCCCGAGGATCGGCGTGGAACGGCGCCCGCAGTTCGCTTGGGAAGGCGAAGGGCTGTGGGTTACGCTGGCATCGGGCCAATCGGCCTGGCGGATGGCGTTGCGTTCGGATGGCGCGCAGGGGATTCGCATCCAATTCTCCGATTTCCATCTGGACCGAGGCAAGGTCTGGATTTACGCCGCCGATCGCTCGCAGTTGGCAGGCCCTTATAGCGGAGCGGGCATCGATGGAAGCGGTTCGTTCTGGAGCCACACGATATTCTCGGATACGGTGGTGATCGAATATGAAACCGATAGGCCAGGCGATAAGCCGCCATTCACCGTCGCCGCTATCTCGCATCTCAATGCCGTCGACCAACTGCTCTCGGCGGGCTCCTGCGAACTGGACGTGAGTTGCTACGCGAATTGGACTTCCGCGGCTGGGTCCGTGGGCATGTACATTTTTGAGTCGAACGGAGCCACCTACGCTTGCAGCGGATCGTTGGTGAACGACACCAACAACGACTCGAAACCGTACTTCCTGTCCGCGGGCCATTGCATTTCCAGCGCGGCCGCGGCTGCGACCGTCGAAGTTTTTTGGAAAGACCAGACTGCCACCTGCAACGGGACTCCACCCAGCTTGTCCGCCCTTCCCACTACTCTGGGCGCAACATATCTCGCCAGCGGGTCCATTGAGGCCGGCGACTATAGTCTGATTCGGCTGTCCTCGCTCCCCAACATTAACCTTGTGTTTCTCGGGTGGAACGCCAGCACGAGCGTGCTCCCGCTTTCGTCTACCGCCGGGGGGACGCCAACCTCCGCGACGGTAACGGGCATTCACCATCCTCAGGCAGACTACACGCGCATCTCCTTCGGCGTACGAACGCCCGATGCCGCGGCGCAAATCGGGTCCGATATCGCACCGGCGAACATGTACTACCAGATCGCGGAAACCCAAGGGCGCGTGGAACCGGGCTCGTCGGGATCGCCGCTGTTTACCCCAGATCAGTTGATTGTCGGCACGCTCACGTATGCGCCGTCCGGAAACGCGTGCTCGATTTCTCCGTTCACCGCAGGGTATGCCCGCTTTTCCGCCGCGTATCCTCAACTCAGCCAATATCTCGCTCCGGGTGGGGGCAGCACTTCGAGCAGTCCCAGCGGAACCGGTTCGGGCAACCCGGGCTCCAACCCCACGCCAGCGGTTTCAGTGAGTGTCTCCCCCACGGCGTTGACCAGCACCTGGATCATGGGGACAGCCGCTCCGTCTATGCAGGCGGTCACGCTGACCACAACCGCTTCCGCAACAACAGTCTTCTCGGTCAAAGCGAGCCAGACCTGGATCGTTCTCTCGGCCGCCAGCGCCAGCGCGTCTCAGGGTAAGCCCGCTGCGTTCGGAGTTACTTACAACGCGCAGGCTTTTAGTGCGGCCGGCACATACAGCGGTACGATCAGCGTGAGTTCGGGACCGGCGAGCGCGTCGGTTGCCGTGACCGTGGTCGTCAGCGGTCCGACAATCGTCTCCGGTGGCCCCATCACAATCATTCCGTTCGTAGCGGATGGCGGGGGCGTGAGCACTACGCTGACGATTCTGAACCCGCACGCTACCGCCACCAATGCATCTATCGCCTTCTTCGCCAACAACGGCACGCCTCTTCCTATGCCCGTGGGCGCAGCGACGGCGGGCTTGGCAAAACCTGGTTCTTCCGGCCAACGGTGCAGCCCTGGTGACCACCTCCGGAACTTCCAGTCCTGCCAAGCAAGGATTCGCGGTTCTTCAATCGGGTGACGCGACCAAGAAGCTGGCGGTCATGGCTCAGGTGGGCGCGGATGAGGTCGCGCCCTCCGCGATCTTGACTCCGCCTTTCGTGATTCCGTTCGATGCCACATCCGCCGCCACTACTACGGCATATTTGTATAATCCCAACACCGGCGGTTCTGTCGTTCTGTCGCTGGCGATTTACGACAACACCGGCAAAGCTCTGGGCGCCGGTCAGATCACGATACCTGCCGGACAGCAGGGCGCCATCCCGATGTCGAAGTCCGCCGGCGGGTTTGGCGGCAGCCGGGGTACGCTCGTGCTCGGTGGGTCCGGCTCCGTGCTCGCGATGGGCTTGCGTGTCGGCACCGACGGACGAATCGAGATGGTGCCGCTACAAGCCGTGAACGCGCCGTAGCGGCCGCCAAGCCTGACTGAGGTTCCAAGTTCCGCCCACACTTCGATTCGGCAAGCTCTGCCATACTGAAATCTCGGTACCCATGAGCTTGCCGCGATCTTCTTTGGCCTTGGCCGCGCGATGGCTGACATTCGCGTCCGCGGTGGCCATTCTCTTTTCCATTGCCGCGTCGCAGATTCTGCTGGGGTTGGCGCTCGCCGCGATGCTCGTTTCTCGGGAAAAGATGCGCCTCCCCGGAATTTGGTTGCCGCTGGCGCTGTTCATACTCGGCACAATCGTCTCATGGATGGCCAATGGCCAATTTGCAATCGGTTTCCCGCAGATCAAGAAATTCTATGTGTTCGGCGAGTTGCTGATCGTATTTTCCTTGTTGCGGGAAATTCGGTGGATTCGCCGGGTCTTTCTGGTTTGGGGAGGATTCGGCGCTATCACCGCGACATTGGGTGCGATACAGTTTGCCGCCAAGGTTCGCGCCGCTCATCGCTTGGGGCAGACCTTCTATGACTATTACGTTGCCCGGCGCATCACCGGGTTCACGAGTCACTGGAATACCTACTCCGCCGAACAGATGTTTGCCCTGATCATGCTTTCGGCGTTCGTTCTATTCGCTCCGGGCGGACGCCGTCGATGGTGGCTATCCGCGACTGCCGCGGTCCTGATGGCTTTAGCCCTTTGTCTTGCCGAAACACGCGGCGTCTGGATTGCAACGGCAGTGGCCGGCCTGTATCTGCTATGGTCCTGGAACCGGAAGTTGATATTGGCCGTGCCGGTGTTGGCGCTCCTCGCCTTCCTGGCCTCGCCGCCTGCGATTCGCGAGCGTGAAGAAAGCGTGGTGCATCCAGGAAAGAACGATTCCAATGGCTTTCGATGGGTCGCTTGGCGCACCGGAGTCCGCCTGATCGAGGAGCACCCCCTTCTCGGCCTCGGCCCGGACGTAGTGAAACTTCGCTTTCGCGATTCCGTGCCGGCGGACATTCCGCGCCCGCTTCCCGATGGTTTCTACGGTCACCTCCACAACATCTACTTGCAGTATGCGGCCGACCGTGGAATTCCCACCATGCTCATGATGATGTGGGTCCTTACTCAAGCCTTGGTCGATTTCAGTCGCGGCCTCCACAAACTCCCACGCGCTCCCGCCAACCGGCGCTTTCTGCTTCATGGAGCCGTGGCTGTGATTCTAGCCACGCTGGTCGAGGGTCTGGTCGAATACAACCTGGGCGACTCCGAGGTGCTGACGATGTTTTTGGTGGTCCTGGGCTCCGGCTATCTCGCTCTAGAGCCGAGCCTTGCGCTGGATGAGCCGGCGTCGCAATCCATTGCACACTAACCGCCTAGATATTGCGAGCGCCGTGCGGGCGGGGTTAGGGGCAGACTGTATCCGATGAGGCAGAATTGGTCCAGCGCGAATAAGACCGCTGACTCGTCGCCGGCCGCTAGCGTCAGGTTCCACTCCCGCTGCCAAGGCGTCGTGTAGTCGCTGATGCCGATCAGGTGGCTGCTCTGCGGCGGCGGAAATCCGTTTATCCCGGGAAGATGAATCGACGTTCGGGCGGCGTCCAGGTCCCGGTTTCCGGTGTACGTAAAGTTCTCTGTCTTCAAGCACGATAGATTTGCCGGTGTCCAGTCGTTGACCGGAAAGTTGACGATCGCGTTCAGAGCCGTATCATTGGTGTCGGGAGGATACAGCACTTCAAACTTCGCTCCCGGGTGTGTCTGACGAACGAATGCACGGATCGAGCTGGTAAAGGCGCCGATCAGGTTCGGCAAGAATTGACACTCATCGGGATACTGCGTGGGGTCGGCATTCTGACTTGTAATGAGGCCCATGGCCTTGCCGTAAGTCGATTGGAATGTGCTGGTGGTGTACGCGTCGTAAAACGGCATGCCCGCGGCTGATGCAAAATACCACCACTGGACTTCACCGAATTGCAGGTATGGAACCACACCGGCCACGGCCATGAGGTTAGCCATATCGAGGTATACCTGCCGCCAGAACGTCAGGCTCGCCGGGCTGAAGTTCGTCTGTAGCGCGGGCGTGCTCACCCGCACCGGGCTTCCGTCGGGATAGCATTGGGCGATGCCGGTAGCTGAGGTGGCATCGCCATTCCCTAGCTCCATGCTGAATGAGACGGTAGGTGTGATCCCGTATGCCTGGAGTGCCGAAAGAAACGCGCTCGTCCAGTCTCGTGCGGCTCGATTGAGTCTTGGCACAGCGGTGAGATCAGTCAGCCACGTGCCGTCCGTGCCGCCCGTCAATGCCGTGGAGTTGACAGTGGCAGTATAAGCGGACTTGCCCGTGCTGGCAGAGACGCTTAGGCTGTTACCGGCGCTCCCAGGGGCCCGCGCCGTGATGGTGAGAGTCGTTCCGCTGGCCGCGGCCCATACTGCTGTCGAGCCTTCATTGATTAGAAGCGCGAAGCAGGTGGCCATACTGGTCGCGGTATCTCCAATCAAGTTCAGATGGCTGATTGTAGTTCCATCTATCACCAGTTCCGTGGTGTCGCCGAATGCGGGAACGCCGCCGAATTGGACCGTGCCAGAGGCGTACTGGTTGGCGGGGCACACCAGCTCGTAAAACCAGAGCGCGCCGGCATAGTGATTCGCTCTGCCCTGAAAACCTAGCGTGCCGATCAACCATGCCGTCCGTTCCGGAGCCAGTGCCAGAGAGTGGTTGGTATCCCAGTCTGTCGCGGCCGTGGTCTTTGGAATTCGGCCGAAGCTTGGCAGTGTCTCGGTAGGCATTGCGAGTTCCAGAAAGTCGAAATAGAAGTACGACCCGCTGGCGCCCGTATTTGTGACTTTCACGGCGTGACTGCCCGCCTGGTACTCGCCCAGTGAAACACGCAAAAGCACGTCTTCACCCGCAAGTTCGAGGTTCAGGGCGATCGAAGAGCCGCCGTCGATCTGCACGCTCGCGGATCCGACGCTGCCGGCCATCCGCGTTCCCAAATACAATGAGTGCGTTGCGCTAGCGGTGTACTGGCATTGAATGGAAGCCTCGGCTTCCGTCGTGTAGTGAATCGAGCCGCCTGAGAAATTTCCGATCGACTGTAACCACGATCCCGTATAGGCCAATTCCGTCGAATTGTCCTCAATGCGGCGGCTGCCCGGGCCGGCCACACTGTACGCGAGATTGCTTCCCGTGACGGTCCAATTCGTCACCACCACCGAAAACTCGCTTCTTGCGAAAGCTGTCGCCTGCACGTCCGCCGCCCAGGTCCAGCGTAACTTCCGGACGTTAGTGGTAGGGATCTGAGATACCGCCGTCAATGAGCCGTCGCTATTGACCTGGTATCCTTGGACTTCACTGAAATTCAGCTCCACCTGCCAGCTCTGTGGCGAAACCCCTCCGCTGAATAGTGCGGAAGCGGGGCCCCACGTCTCTGTTCCGGCGCCAGAGGCGGTTCCGTAGACACCCACGCGGTTTCCGTTTGCGCCCGCTGAGCCGTAGTAGGTCAAGGTGATGACCGCGCCTTGGGCAGCGGCATTCACCTCGGACGCGCCAGTTTGATAGAAGCCGCTAATAATTGCCGCGAGCTGCGCCGCCGCGCTGCTCAAATCGTCGTTTGCCGTCACCTGATAATTAAATTGCTGATCGAGCCATGCCAGCACAATGTAGTCGCCGGCGGTCACCGTGCCTTGCAGGGTAATCTGAGTTGTCGCGGGTGTATCGCTGCCAATCGGTGTGGCATAGTTAGTTAGTGGCACCTTGTAGACGGTCTCTGTTCCTCCCGTATCCGCCCAGATACGGAGGTACGGGCAGTCGACCGTCGGATACCAGGTCGAGTCCATCGCGATACAATTGGTGCGCGTTTCCTGGTATCCCAGCACCAAACCGCTGAGATCGCCGTCCGGTAAGTTGCGGAGAGCTGGGTGTTCGAAGACGTTGTCGCGATTCCACTCCACTACCGCCCAATCGAATTGCTGTCGCCAGCATCCGGACACCGTGAAACCAGTGGCGCTGGTCTGGCTCAGAGCCGCAACCGCCGTGGGCTCCTGGAAGTAGCACTGGAGGTCACGGTTCGGCGTCAGTTTGGAAAGTGTCTCGCCCATTAGAGTCGAACGATTACGGTCAAGTCTGCGCCTGGGTAGGTCTGGCCGACCGACAAGACCGAAAGTGTAAGTTGCGCGCCCGCCGTCAGTACCGGAAGGCCAAATCCGTCTACGGTGCTCGAGACAATTGCCCCGGCGCCGAATGTGAGCTGGCACCAGGAAGCGCCATTAAGATTGAGTTGCAGGTTGACGGGAGCGTCCGCGGCGGTGCCCAGAATCGCGAAAACGTCCTTTACGGAGTGCGATGCATCCACCACCAAGGCCGGGGCGGCGAACTGGTCGACAGCTAAAAAGCCATCCACCTGTATGGAGTATTGACCTCCGCTCAATGTTCGCAATCCCTCGTCAAGCATGTTGGTGAAGCAGGCAGTCGCGGTCGGGCTATTGCCAAAGGCGTTTGTGACCCAGAGTTCGCCGCCGGCGAGTCTCGCGTCCGGCAAGAGGATCGGGTAGCTCCAATCCCCGCAATACGGGCTTCCGAAGAATCCCTCGGGGAATGGTACGATCACCGTCATGGCGGTCAGTTGGTACACAATGGCCTGTGCATTATGTGCCGCGGCTGAGCTTCCATCCAACCCGCCCCTCACATTGTACTGCGTTTCACTGTTGGCGACCGCTGTGACCGCCAGAACCTCGCCATCGATTTGCAGTATGCTTCCCGGTAGTGCTGCGCCAGCGACCGTCAGGGTCAGGGCTGTGTCAGTGGCGGCCATGGCACTGGCAAGCGTCGTAGTGGGCGTCGGGTTCAGTTCGTTCCAATAATGCAACGTCAACGTGGCGGACGAGATTGAGACTGTGTTTTCCAGGCTCGTGAATCCAACGCCGCTCAGCACTGCAGCGCCCGAGGCGGCATTTAATGCAAATGCTGGCATCGAGGGCGCCGCTGAATCTCCGTTTGCTGAACCGCCAATCTGCCAACGCGTCACAATCGCCAGTGTCGTATTCTGCGCCTGGTTCAACACGTTTGCCGCGCGGCCCGTCAGGTGGACCGTCTCTCCGCCCAGATTGGGAATCTGAAAGGATACGGGACTGCTCCGGGTGACGGCGCCAAAATGCCACCCGGTTTCAGCCACCACGAAGTAACTCGTGGCGTCCGGCGTTACGATCCAGGGCGTCGCTGTTGTAATAGTGGTTGTATCGTTAGTGGCGATGCTCTGTTCTTGCCCTGCTCCTGTACCGCGGGTAATTCGCACCGTCAGGCCGAGATATTCGTTAGCCGCCATCTCTAGACTGCTATTGCCCACCGTATTGTTCGCGCATATCGTCGCTGCGGTTTCCGGCTGGACTTCCATTCGCCAGTAAAAGTTCCCGTGATCGAAGCTTGAGTCCGGCGGGGGAACCAGTTGAGCGCTGAGCCCGGTGTCGGTAAAAGTCGTTGCCGGCGCCTGTGCCGTTGCGATGCGCAAAAGGTTCGCGGGCGTTGAGCCGCGATACGCGTTGAAGGATGCCGTCCCCGGGGTGAAGCTCAAATCCGACAGGGTAACGCTGCTGTTGTCTTGCAGCACGTCCGCCGTAACCACAAACGAGGGACTCCCCTCATTGCCTGAGCCATCCACGCCGGACACGGCGTAGTACAGGGTTTCTCCGCTCTTCAATGTGCCGCCACTGCCTAGCGTTGCCGCGTAGTTCACTAGGGGCGTGCCCGGCCCGCTCCCCGAATTTACCGAAGGCGGATCGAACGTTAACTGCACGGACACTTGTGTGCTGCCGTCGCTCGCCACACTATCGCTCTCTGTCACTCCGAACTCGACGTTGCCGTAAACATCCAACACCGCTCCCATGAGCGGCTTGGGTAACCCGATCCCCGTGGTGGGCGAGTTGGTAGTGCCTGGCGCCGCGGAGCTTTGCCCGTTCGTGTCTAGGTACCATTCATCGTTGTGAATCTGCGCCAGGATAGTTGCTGTCCGATAGTTGGTTGCTGGCGTAAGTTTGGAGACGCGGAATGGTTGTCGGTTAAAGCCTTCCTTTTGATAGGTAACCGTGATGATGTCGCCTGGTCGAATGCCGAAAGCCTTGATACTCGTATCAAACTGCATGTAAGTGTTTCCATCAAGGGTCTTATCGAGAGTGAACTGCAACATCCGTGCAGCCTGGTCATAGTTGGGGAGGCCCAGTACCAGAAGGTTCGCGGTGGTCTGTTGTCCCGTCAGGACAACGTCATCCGGATCCACCACCGTATAGCTATCCTGCTGGTAACCGTTGAGTGCGTCCTGAAATTCCACGGTATAGCAGTTCGGCGTGTCTGCGAGGCTTCGTGACGTAATCGTAACGCTGGGTTCTCCCGTTTCACGCCGTAAAATGCCGGAGACTCCCGTGCTGCCGTCGCCGAACTCGTAAACCGGCCAGCCGCCGTCTAACTGAGTCGTGCTGTTGGAAGTGGCCAATTGCGTCGGCTGCTGAAGGGCCAGCGTGTTCTCTACCGCCAACTGCAGGATCCCGGCCGGCCCATAAGTAAGATAGAGCCGCGCAGCGTTGCGAATCCCTCTGACTACGTCTCCGGCGCTTCGCCGGCGTTGTAACACGAGATTGCATTGAAACCGCGGAATCGCGATCGCGTTTCCATTGAGATCGACGGTGTTGATCTGTTCGTCACAATAAGCCGCCGCTGCTGCGAAACTCACGAGGTCGATTTCGGCGGCCGACCATCCGCTGCGGCTCAGGACGTCCAATAAGATCCAAGCCGGATTGCTGCTGAATGCATTACTGTCAAATGTTCCGTCCGGGTTGTATACCGGTATTAAGAGCCCCTGTACGAGAACTTCCACCGTCGGCAACGAGTTGCCGTCGCTGATACTGTTGGGCACCACCACCGACAGGTAAGCCATGCTTCCGTACGAGTCTCCGGCCGGCTGCCCGTTTGCGTCCGTGAAGTTCGGATCGAAAGCCCCGTCCCGCGTTCCCAGTGTCATGACGTTGTACCACCCCGTGCCCGTCATGTTGGCTCCCGAAACGCCCAGCGGTATCTGTATTCCATTCACCAGTACTGTGACTACGCCCTGCATTTGCCCGATACCGAGCAGCACTTCCATCCGCGTCAGATTTCCGTCATTGCGAGCGAAAGTGACTAGGGGGTAGTACCAGGCCATCCCATACACCATGGGAACATAGTCGTTATATCGGGCCTGGTTCACGGATAGCGCCGAGGTTTCTGTGTTCTTCCCGTACGGTCGCACTTCGATCGCCGGGGGGACGTAGTCCAGGCCGCCGAACCGTAACTGCATGCCGCGCGCCTGGCAGTCGGTCATGACGTAGCCACACGAGGTGAACGGTGCCCCATTATTAAGGTTCCCCGTGCCGCCCGGTTGGCCTGCTGAGTAGCCGCACCGGTAAAAGAGGCAATACTGTCCTTCGTCGCCACCGTCCACTGCCTCCAGTTGTTGCTCAGGTGTGGACGGAAACGTCCACGGGCACCTCGTCTGGATCCGGACTTCCGGCAGCCACAGTCGCTGTAGACTCATTCGATTCGTCGCCGACAATCGGAAGGTCGATTCCTGAATCTGATCGGGCGGGTTGCAAATCCCTTGGAAGACGACGGCCGCGTCTGTAAGCGAAACATTGTTTACTAGGTCGTAAAAGACGAAACTCACGGTCAGCGTCGCCCCTCGCCAACCCACTGCCTTCTGCACTTCGGAAAAGTGTGAGTCCGCATTAGCCAGTAATACCGCGATTGTAGGGCTGCCATCGACGCCTTGGTCGGAGGCGGTTTGAATGTTAAACCCGCTGTGCCGAAGAACTCTCGCTGCGTAGGCGGTCCCATTCACCGTCACGCCCTGAGTGCTCCAGTGTTCCAGGATTCCGCCCGCTAGCGTGCAATCGAACAGTACCAGCGGCGTTTCGGTAACTGCTTGCTCTTTCAGTTCAGAGATTGTTTGCATAGTACAGAATCTTCACCGTTGCCGAGTGCCGGTTTACGCCCGTTGTTGTCACCGTCAGGCAATCGCTCTCGAGACGCGCGTTTTGGTAGACCCCACCGTTTGTGCTCGTCTGGTAGACCGAAGCCGTTTGCTGCGCTTCCGCCTGCGGTCCGAACAGGCTCACGACCGCTCCCGCTGGCAAGTTGACGCCGACAGTAACGTATGTCTCTGTCGCGTTACCGCTTCCGGCAATCTGATATCGCTTCCATGCACTTGCCACGGTGACGGCTGCTGAAGCGCTGCCCAGCAGGAGCGTTGCGCTTGTCGCCTCGGTTGCTCTCAGATAGACACTGAACGTGTAAGTATAGATCACCGGCACATTGAGCACCTGCGTTAAACCCTGGTTGCCGCCGCTGGTATTGCTCAGTTGCCAAGCGCTCGCGCCACCCCTGGGAGCCTGAATTCCACCTGTCAACGCCAGTTGCGGACCTGCGCTCCACACCGCATTGCTCAAGTCCTCGCTCCAAGCCAGCAAGTTCGCTGACGGGTCCAGGAATGTAAACCCGTTCAGCGTTCCCTCCGCCGCGGAAAAGAACTGCTCCAGCGTCTGGCGTTCTGTGTCGCTCAGCGATGTGTAGTGTAAACCCCAGTGCACTGCCGACCCCGCGGGATCGGCGACGGTGATCACGCTCCCATCTGCCAACGTGTTCTGAATGGTCCGCTCCTGTCGCATCTTGACGACCCCGTACTGCGTCAACGCACCAGTTGTAAGTTGCGGGTAGATGAGCATCCTCAGCTCCGTACTTCCATAATTGTCAGCGTTGTCTGGCCCTTCATCGTATCCATCGATGTCAAGCCGGCGTTATCGCTTCCGAGGCGACAGGTTGGATACGTGGTGCCGTCCCATGGGTCGGTAAATGCGAAGCCCAAGAACCGCCCTTGATTGGCCAGAAAGAAGTGTTCGATTGCCGCCATCTCACCTTCGTCCAATAGGGTGAGCTGGATTACCCACTTGTGAAGGCCGCCTGCCGAGTCCTGATACCGTTGTTCGCTTCCGTCTACAAAACGAAGCGCCTGGTTCTGAAACTGTAGCCGTCGCTGCGCCGGATACTGCGCCACCGCTCCGGTCTTTAGAGTTGGAAAAGTTGCCATGTCACAAGTCGTTGACGACGTCGTTCAGCGAGCTCATGTTGAGCATCGCGCTCCGCACGGCGGCGGCAATTTGCGCGCTATTGTCCATGAATGACTGAGCGTCCATCGCTTGTACGCTTACCGTAACTTGCGGAGACACCGCACTCGATGCCGGCGTCCTAAGTCCGCTTTGCGCCAAATTCCCGCTGCCCTGCGTCCCCGTTCCGCCCGGCTGGGCGTCCGACGGCGAACCGTATAGCCGCGGAAGCCCGGTTTGGTCGTGGTCCATCGCCTCGAGCCCGCTCCCCGTATCGGCGCTCATGAATGAGATTGGTGCGGGCATTTCGTACTTCAGGGGAGGCGAAGCGTCTGTCGATCCGCCGCCGAACAGTCCCAGCAATCCGCCGATCAGCGGCACAATCCCAAAGCCCGAAGCCAGCACGCTTGTCGCAACAGTTTCCGCCGTGCTCCCCGCCCCAGTGTTCGAAGTCTGGGTGATCGCCCCACCTTCTACGTTCTGACCTCCCGAAGTTGTAGCCGCCGTCCCGCCAGCCGCGGCGTAGCTGGTGAGAGCGTTCATGGTGTCCTCCAGGCTTCGCGATTGGTCTCCCGTTACGGCGAGAAATGTATTCAGAAGTTCATCTTGTGTTCTGCTGGCCATTGTTCGTCTCTGCTATCCACGCGTTGTCTAGAATGGTGAAGGCTTCCACCTGGCGGGCGGTCAATCTTGACAGGTCGAACCCGTTCAGCCGCTTTCGCACAAAAAACTCCTCCACCAGTTCCATGCTTTCCGCCGTGATAAGCCACGTTGGACAAACGTGTAAAATTACTCCGCCGCGCGCCCAAACCGGCCGCGCTTCCTTTACCATCGGAGCCTCGCCATCCTGTGGTCCTGCTGAAGGAAGCCAGCCGCATCGGCGCTTTTTTTCCAGACCGGATGCTCTGCACAATCCGCACTTCCACCCGGTCTGGTTCGACAGGTAGAACTGGAAGGCGGCTACCAGTTTTTTCGTTCGTCTGGAGTCAGTCCAACTTCTGTTCTTACTGCTTCGAGCGCCTCTCGAAACAGGCCCTCCGGGCCCTTCTCCGCGAGTAACTCCAGTGTCGCCTCTTCCCCGTCCAGGCGCAGCCCCTCAACCGCTCGCAGGCCCCACTTTACAAACAGCTTGTCGATTTCCCCTTGCAGAAGCGCCCCATCCATCCGCTCCTCCGCGCTTTGCCCGCCCTCCAGGAACTCCTTGCGCCGGGCCAGTTCGCGCACCTCGCGCATCAGTTCCATCCGCCGGATGAACGACACCCGCGCCACTCGGAACCGCACTCCCACGGCGGCCTTCGATTCCACGACCCTTTCGCTCTCGTATGTCATGGTTACGCAAACGCCACCGCAATTTCGTTGTCCACCGTTCCCTGTGCCCGCGAAGGCTGGAAACTCCACTGCAAGCGGTTCTTTGAGTCGTCAAATTCCGGCACTACCGGTACCACGTTGCTCATGTATACTCCCATCATCCGCCCCTGAGCCTCTCCCAACTGGAACATCACTCCAATCGGCGCCTGCTGTCGTGCGGCCGCGTACAGCGCCTGCGTCGCGCTGTCATCCTGGCTGTACAGCGAAACCGTCGCCGCCACTTTTCTTCGGCCCGGTGCAATCGCCTGCGGAACGCTGGACCCGAACTCGTTCAGACGAGCATCCAGATCGTTCTTTAGCCCAATCGATGCGCCCGTAACCGTGAAGAACTGGTTCGGCGCGGAGCCAAGCCATGCTTGTCCCAGATTTCCAGGCACTATCGAATAGTCGAAGCTCGCAATCGCCGGTTCCACCGGATAGCTCTCCAGCCCAAAATTCCCCGCCGTGAAACTGGCGCTGTCCTGCACGTCTTGTGAGATTCCCTTGAAGCTGAACTCGTGGAAATCGCCGTTGATGTCGATTGTCATCTGGTCAACAGCGGCGCCTGCCAGAAACCGCTGCATCGCCGTGCCCGGGCTCCAATAATCGTACAGCGTCACACTCGGAAGTTCGGTCGCTGGCAAGTAAGTGACCGCCGTCCCCAGTGCTGCCCCAGCCTGGGGCCCGCTCGTAAATGGCGCATTGACTTGTATCGTGTTCAGGTCGGTCACTGCGGTTACAAACCGGATTTCCATATCCGTTGCAACCGCCTGGCCCGCATTCAAGCCGTGCGGCGCCGCAAATACCAATGTCGTGCCTGCCACGGAACTTACCACACCGGGTGTCGCTGACGCAGGCGCGGCGCCCAACGCAGCCTGAAATAGCGGCCCATAGGACGGATTTTCGTTCGCGCTAACCCAGTTTGTTAGATACGTCTTCAGTTCGAAGCTCGTCTGCTTTTGTCCGCCGACCGGCAAACCCGTGAAAGTGCGGCTCCCGGTCTTGTCCTTCCGCTCCGTGACCGCCAATTTTTGTCGAACCGTCAACTTCCCGGCCGGAATCCGGTTACTCGCCGAAACCGTGGCCAAACTGCCATAAGCGCTCTCCAGCGCACTGTAAAAACGGTTTGCATTAGAAGAAATGTATGACATCTTAATTAATACCTGGATCCGGCGCATTCCGGGCGGGGGTTTTGGTCGCAGTGCTGGGTTGACAGGGCGTTCGGCAGCTTCCTGACGTTTCGGGATAACCTAACTTTTGGTGAGGTAATCCCGAAAT
>JBEKYD010000071.1:0-27287 GCA_049511335.1 Bryobacteraceae bacterium
AAAAATGCCTATTTTACAGGTGTTTGAACGGCCTAACGTCCAAATGGAAGCAGGCCTCGACCCTAACCAACTGAATCTGTTCGACTTTTAACGGGACAGCTGTGGGACAGACGATCGTTTTTCGTCGTCTGTCGCGCCCCACTCGAGAACCTGACAGACGACAAAAAACGATCGTCTGTCCCACCTCTCTTGGCCCTGGCCTGCCTGCTGCTGGCGGGATGCGGTTCCGCGCCCCTTCCAGTGCTCGGTACGGTGCCGCACTTCGCGCTCACCGATCAAAACGGGGCTCCGTTCGACAGCTCGCGCCTCGCGGGCCGCATCTGGGTGGCCGATTTCATGTACACCACCTGCCCCGGCCCGTGTCCGTTGATGAGCCACCATATGCGCCAGATTGCGCAGGCGAGCGACGTGCAGCTTGTTTCCTTCACCGTCGACCCGGAACACGATTCTCCGATAGTGCTGGCGGCGTATGCCAAGCACTATCCCGTTCCGCCCGGCCGCTGGTGGTTTTTGACCGGCTCGCGCGCACTGCTCAACGACCTGGGCCTGAACGCCTTTCACCTGAACAGCGTGGATGGCAGCCTGGAGCACAGCACGCGGTTTGCGCTGGTGGACGGGCGCATGCGCATCCGGGCATACTATCAGACATTGGAAGATAAGTTCCGTCGGCGACTTTTGGCCGATATCCGCAAGCTGGAGCGAACGAACCGTGATTGAAAACCTGCCGACCGTGAATGCCGTGCTCAACGGCGTGGCCGCCATCCTGCTGGTCTGGGGCTACACGCTGATCCGCCGCAAGCAAATCGCCGCGCACCGCAAGGTAATGCTGACGGCGTTCGCGGTGTCGTGCGTGTTCCTGACCTGTTACCTGGTGTACCACTTCAACGCCGGCATCGTGCGGTTTCAGAAGCCCGGCTGGATACGCGCCGTCTATTTATCCATCCTGGGCACGCACACGGTTCTGGCGGCGGCGACACCGGTGCTGGCGATCGTCACCTTGAGCCGCGGCCTGCGGGCGCGCTACGACAAACATCGCCGCATCGCCCGCTGGACGCTGCCGATCTGGTTGTACGTCAGCGTGACCGGCGTGGTGGTGTACCTGATGCTGTACCATTTGTAAGTGATGACGCGACGAACGGCATTTCTTATCCCGGCATTGCTTTTAGCCTTGGCCGCCTGCGGCGCGAAGCTGGCGGAAAAGCGCTATCCCATGGAGGGCGACGTGATGGCGCTCGACCCCGCGTCGAAGACCGCCACGATCAAGGCCGGCAAAATCGGCGACTGGATGGAAGCCATGACCATGGAATACTCCGTCAAGCCCGACTCCGAATTCGCCAAGCTGAAAACCGGCGCGCACATCAAGGCCACCGTGGTGGTGGAAGACGTGAAGTATTACGTGACCGATATCGAGGTCACCCAACCGCCCGCCGGGAAATGACCCCCTTTCGGCCGCTCGTCCGCAGCCCGCACTTGCAGACGATTGCCGCGCACTATTGGAGACACCCCGGCCGCGCGGAACGTTCCGAGCGACGCCTGTACCGAACCGAACCGCGCGTGGAAGTGCTGGTGGAAACGGACCGGCCCGACGGAGCGCCACGGGGCCAGGTGGTCTTGCTGCACGGCCTCGAAGGTTCCAGCCAATCCGGCTACATGCTGGGCATGGCGGCGGCCGCGCGCGCCGCCGGCTTCGCCGCCCATCGCTTCAATTTCCGCACCTGCGGCGGCACCGAGCACCTCTGCGATACGCTCTACCACGCCGGGCTGACCAGCGATTTGCGCTGCGTGCTGGAACAACTTCCCGAGCCGGCGTATCTGGTGGGATTTTCGTTAGGCGCCAATGTGGCGCTGAAGCTGGCGGGCGAGCTGGGGGAAGAGGGCTCGCACCGGATCCGCGGCGTGGCGGCGATCTCGACGCCGCTCGATCTGGCCGCCTGCGCACGCCGCATCGGCGAGCGCGACAACCGCATCTACGAGCGGCGTTTCGTCAGGAAGATGCGCGCGCGGTTGATGGCCACGGGCCGGTACCCAGCGACCCAGTTCGCCGGCCTCCGCACGCTCTGGGCGCTGGACGACCGCATTACCGCGCCCTCGTTCGGTTTCGGCACGGCCGATTGCTATTACCGCACCCAATCCGCAATCGGGTTCTTGGATCGCTTGCGCGTACCGGCGCTGCTGATCCAAGCCAAGGACGATACGTTTATTCCGTTCGAGATTTTCGAGAGAGGCGAAGTGAAAAACAATCCGCACATTGAACTGCTGGCGACCAGCCACGGCGGGCATTTGGGTTTCCTGGGGCGGAGACCGCATCGGTTTTGGGCGGAGGACGCGGCGGTGGAGTGGATGGTGGGTTGAGGTGGCTGGCAGACCACAAACAACGATGGTCTGCCCCACGGAACACCAGCCACGTCGTCAGGCACTCAAGGGGCTTGCGTGACGAAAACCTCGCTGCGGAAGCGGCGGGCCACCTCGGACGGGTCCGCGGTCTCGAAGAATAGGGAAAGCGCTTCTACTAGATTCGCTCTAGCCTCTTCGATCGAGGAGCCTTGGCTGGCAATGTCGAGCTCCGGGCAAAGGGACACGAAGCCCTCGTCTTCCCGTTCAATGATGGCCGTCAGACGAAGAGGTTGCGTCATGATCCGAGTCTACTCCAAAACGACTGATCTCGGCTGGTTTGACAGAGCCTAACACTATGTCTGAGTGCGCAGTGCTATCGTTACTGCGAGGTGGCGTTTCTCATGAGAAGAGTATTGACTATCCTACCTGCCCTCGTGCTGGCGCTCGGCGCCGGGGTGGCTTTTGGCGCGGACGTTACGGGGAAGTGGACCGGCGAACTGGCGGGTCCCGACGGCGGCGGCATGACCATCGCCTTCGACTTCAAGCAGGCCGGCACGAAATTGACCGGCACCGCGCAAGGCCCGCAGGGAGATGCGATCGAAATCCAAGACGGCAAAGTGGAGGGCGACAAGATTTCGTTCACGGTGATCGTCGGTGACGGGGCCATGAAGATTACGCACGACGGCACCATCAAAGGCGACGAAATCACGCTGAACGTGAAGATGGAGGGCGGCCCGGGCGGCGGTCCCAACGGCCCGATGACTCTGAAACGCGCCAAATAGGATTGCCGTTAATCAATACAGCAGCCGCGTGCGCAAGGTTCCGGGCACGGAATCGAGGGTGCGTTTCAGCGCCAGGGTTTCTTCCTCTTCGCGGGTTTCCACGTCGATCACCACGTAGCCGATCTTGGGATTGGTCTGCAGATATTCGCCGGCGATGTTCACGGTGGCGGCGGAGAACACCTGGTTGATGGCGGAAAGCACACCCGGCTGGTTGCGGTGAATGTGGAGCAGGCGATGGCCGCTGGGATGCTCGGGCAGCGAAACTTCGGGAAAATTGACGGCCGTCAAGGTCGAGCCGTTATCGCTGTACTTGATCAGCTTGCCGGCGACTTCGAGGCCGATATTTTCCTGCGCTTCTTCGGTCGATCCGCCGATATGGGGAGTGAGCAGCACGTTGTCGAGGCCACGCAGAGGCGAAACGAATTCCTCCGCGGCGGTCTTGGGCTCCGCCGGGAAAACGTCGATGGCCGCGCCCGCGAGGCGCCCGCCGCGCAGGGCTTCGGCCAAAGCGCCTATGTCCACCACGGTACCGCGCGCGGCGTTGATCAGGCAGGCGCCCCGCTTCATTGCCGATAACTGCGCCGCGCCCATCATGCCCGCCGTCTGCGGAGTCTCCGGCACGTGCAGAGTAACCACGTCGGCGGTTTCCAGTAGAGCTTCGAGCGATGGCATCGCTTTCGCATTGCCCAGCGCCAGTTTGGTTTCGATGTCGTAATAGATCACTTGCATGCCCAGCCCTTCGGCCAGCACGCCTACCTGCGTTCCGATGTGGCCGTACCCGACGATGCCCAGCGTCTTGCCGCGCGCCTCGCGCGAGCCGGCCGCGGTTTTCGCCCAGCCGCCGCGATGGCTGGCCGCGTTGCGCGCCGGAATACCGCGCATCAGCATCACGGTTTCCGCCAACACCAGCTCGGCCACGCTGCGGGTGTTGGAAAAGGGAGCGTTGAAAACCGGAATGCCACGATCTTGCGCCGCGTCCAGGTCCACCTGGTTGGTGCCGATACAGAAACAGCCGGCCGCGGTCAGCTTCGGCGCGTTTTCGAACACTTCGGCAGTCAAGTGCGTAGCCGAGCGAATACCGATGAAAAAAGTGTCGCGCACCGCTTTCACCAGCTCGGGAAGGGGAAGCGACTTGGGGTGAATCTCAATATTGGTATAGCCGCCGGCGCGAAACGCGCGCGCCGCACTGGCATGAATGCCCTCGAGGAGCAGAATCTTGATTTTGCTTTTGTCGAGTGAAGTTTTGGCCATGAACGGTCTACCGGTAGCGCCGGCGAGCGGCGTCGCCGATACTTTTATGGTAGCCGTTCGGCCTTACTTTGCGTCGAGCATCCAAACCAGGATGGTGGTAATGGCAGCCAGGGAGATGTCCAGGAATGAAAACTGCATATCCCGATTGCACCACAATTGGGGACACGCGTCACCGTTGACCATCGATATTATCGTTAACGTAGGGCACAATAGTGCGCGATACCGGGGAGATGCACTAGCAGTCAGTGCGGCGCCGCAGGCCAAAGGCCTACTCCACGGCCTCTGCCCGGTGTCGGCAAGGGCACTCCGCACGCTCCGTGCTACCTTAATCGCTGATGAGTGCGCAACAAACCCTCCGAGCGATTACCGAAGCTGGCATCGTGCCCGTGGTGCGGGCGCCCAGCGCCGATTTGGCCTTTCAGGCCGTGGAGGCCATTTACCAGGGCGGTGTTCGCGCCGCCGAAATCACCATGACGGTTCCCGGCGCGGTGGGCGTGCTGGAAAAACTCGCCGCGCGGTTTGCCGGCAAAATTACGATGGGCGCCGGTACGGTGCTCGACGCCGAGACCGCGCGCATATGCATGCTGGCCGGCGCGGAGTTTATCGTTTGCCCCAGCCTGAGGCTGGCCACCATCGAGATTTGCAAACGTTACTCGGTGGCCGTCTTCCCCGGAGCATTGACGCCCACCGAAGTGCTGGCGGCCTGGGAAGCCGGCGCCGACGCGGTCAAGATTTTCCCTTGTGGCAACGTCGGCGGGGCCAAGTACATCAAGGCTCTCAAGGGGCCCTTCCCGCAGATCGAGATGGTCCCCACCGGAGGCGTGAATCTGGAAACCATCGGCGACTTTCTCAAGGCGGGCGCTTGCGCGGCCGGCGTGGGCGGCGAGCTGGTGGATGTCGCGAGCATGAAACAGGGCCGTTTCGACGTGCTGGAAGAACGGGCGCGGCAGTTCCTGGCGGCGGTCGCGAAGGCGCGTGGGCAATAGGAGCGGCTGGCGACAAAGATCGCCAGCGCCGGCGTTATACTAAGCGCAGCGGGAGACTCTATGACGCGGGGGATACGTCTTGGGTTGGCGCTGGCCTGGCTGGCGGGAGTCGCCGCCTTGCCGCGGCTTGCCACCGCGCAGCAGCCAGAAATTCCAGTGCGGCCCAAAACCGTGGCCTCGGTATCGGTTACACCCACGGCCAACCTGCGCGTCGACAGCAATCTGGTGCTGGTTCCCGTAACCGTTTGCGACCCTATGAACCGGCCCGTCACCGGTCTCGAGAAGGAACACTTCCGTATTCTCGACAACAAGGTGGAGCAGACCATCACGCAGTTCGGCATGGAAGACGAGCCGCTGGCAGTGGGGTTGGTCTTCGATACCAGCGGCAGCATGGGCGACAAGCTGCGGCGGTCGCGCCTGGCGGCATCGGCCTTCTTCCGAACCGCCAACCCGGAGGACGATTTCTTTCTGGTAGAGTTCAACGATCAGCCGAGGCTGGTGGTGCCGCTCACCCGCGACGTGGCCGAAATTCAGAACCAGCTTACGTTCTCGCAATCCCGCGGGCGCACGGCTCTGCTCGATGCGCTTTGTCTGGCGCTGCACGAGATTCGGAAGTCGGACAAGAAGCGCAAGGCGCTGCTGATCATTTCCGATGGCGGCGACAATTCCAGCCGGTACACCGAAACCGAGCTCCGCAACCTGGTGCGCGAGGCGGATGTGCTGATCTACGCCATCGGCATCTACGAATCCGATTCCGGGCGCAACCGCACGCCGGAGGAAGCCAACGGCCCGGGACTGCTGAACGAAATCACCGAGCAGAGCGGCGGCCGCCATCTGCCGGTGGACGATGTGGCGGAAATGCCCGACGTCGCCGCCAAGATCGGCGTCGAGCTGCGCAACCGCTACGTGCTCGGCTTCTCCCCCACCGACGCCCAGCGCGACGGCAAATACCACCACGTGCAGGTTAAGCTGGTGCCGCCGCACGGATTACCGGCGTTGCGCGCGTATTGGCGGCAGGGGTACTTCGCGCCGGGGAATTGAAGGGAAGCCGGCCCACGCGGGCATTGGGTAAACGGAGCGGAGGACCCGAACCATATTAAAAGGCTAAGATGGATTTGAGACGGAGAGCTGGCTATGCAATTAAACCTCCCCCCGGACCTTGAAACGCTCATCAACAAGCGCCTTTCCACCGGCAGCTATACAAACGCCGAGGACGTGTTACGGCGTGCCCTTGAAGCTCAGGACGCCGAGGAAAGCTGGACCGATGAAGAACGCCGGGCGTTGTCGGCTCATATCGAGGAAGGCTATCTACAAGCCGAGCGGGGCGAGCTGATCGAGGTGGACAGGCTCGTCGGGAAATTCAGGCGATGAAAGACGACTGGCGTTTATCCAAGAGATGAGCGCTTATGTTCTCACGCCTCGTGCCAAAGCGGATATTCCCGGGCGCATCGAGACAAGGGCAGTCTCAGGTGCGTCCATGTTCCTCTTTGTGTTTCTTCAGCAGCGCATCCAGTAAAGCTCCCGGAAATCTGAAATTGGTCTGCCGAAGCTGCCCGACCGCTTGCGCGAAGTCCGCCAGGCCGCGTTGCGCTGCCAGATCGAGAATGCCCAGCGTACCTGTCACTCGAAGGCCTTTTCCCTGAGCCGCGGTTACACCCTTGCGATCATCCATCAGCAGCAGGTCGGCATTGAGTAAGGCGGCCAATTGGATGGCCGCTCTCTCTCCCGCGTCGGTTCCTTTCAGCGAAGCGTCTTCGGCTTGGCTGAGCGGGGCTTCGCGCACCTGTGCCCAGTTCGGGAGATTGGCAATCCAATCCCGCACAAGAAGAGGAGCTTGGCCGGAGGCTAATTCAACTTGCACCGCGGCCGGGAGAACCACCTTTTCAAACAGGACCGGAAGGAGGTCGATGTGGCGGATCAAGATCAGATAGTTCAGCGGGCCGGTGTCCGCGATAACAAGCCGCACGCCTTCAGAACCCCAGGCTTTTCAGAGCCTCTCGTTCGCGCTCAAAATCTTCCATGGTATAGTCCTCATAGACATTGTGAGCCTTCAGGAAGCCGTCAATCTCGTAACCTGTTTCAAAGCCAAGCAAACGCCGCAAATCCGGCTTATTGAGATGGCCCAGCCTGTATTCCTCTGCCAGCAGGGCCTCCAGGGCGCGGCGGGATAGATCGTCATTCACGCCGTCGCCAAGCCGTTGGGCGATGTCGTCGGGAATGTGGACGGTGAGCTGCATGCTCCCTACCTTACCCCGCGCCCGATTCCGGCGTCAACCGTTTCGAGCAAGATGCCAAGATCGGAAGCGACTGCAACAGCCGGGCTCGGGACCGAAGCAGGGACCGTCGCGAACTGGCGACCTGACGGGACATGCTCTAACGCCGCGTGCACGGCAGACCAACAGACGGAAACGCGACAGGCCAGGAGGCCTGCCCCACCTACGCCAGCACCCGCTCGCGCATACCGCCATAGATAAGCGCGCGGACCATGTCGCGGCGGAAGAAGTCGTGCGGAAAGCCGAGCTCGATCGCGCTGGCTTCATCGAGCCGCGCCACTTGCTCGCGAGTGAGCTCGACCTCCAGGCTCGCCAGGTTGTCCTCGAACTGCGCCAGCTTGCGCGCGCCGATGATCGGGATTACGGGAATATCGCGATAGCGCAACCAAGCCAAGGCTATCCGAGCCGGAGAGCGGCCAATTTCCTCGCTGACCTTTCGCAGCGCTTTCACGATGCGCTGTTGGCGCTCCTGCGATGGGAGAAACGACTGCATCGCTTCATTGTTATAGCGGGCCTCGGCCGGTTTGCCGTCCGCCCGCGAGGGGCGATCACGCCAGCACACCCAGTTCGAACGCCTTCGCCATCGGGATCAGCTCGCGCTCCACAGTGCGCTCAGCCAGCGAATATTCGATCTGCAAGCCCGCAAACCGCGACCAGCCGCGCAGCTCCGCCAGCGTATTGGCCTGCGCCACCCACCAGGCGGGAGCGTCCGATACGCCGATGTAGAGCACCTTCCCCAGGCGGAGATGCGCAGACCGCTATGGCCCAGTAACCGATAATTCATGACAGCTCCTGTTATTTGTGGCGTTGGACGACGGCTATTTAGATGAGCTCGGCACGCCGAAGTTTCGGCCGGTGAGGTCAAAGCCGGCTATGAATTGGCGAACCAGCGTTTCCAGCCGGCGGGTTTGCCTGGGGCCAGTTTCAGCGCGCGGAAGAACGGCTCGGCCTCGGCCTCGGAAAGCGGCTCGATGCCGCGGATCAGCTTCACCACCTCCACCAGGCGGCAGAAATGATCGATGCAGTGCCAGCAGCCGCCGGTGTGGCGCGCCAGCTCTTCGCGTCCTGCCCACGTCGTCCGGCCGTCGATAATGTCGAGGAACTTCTTGGGCGAAAGGCAATCGGCGGTTCCCGCGGCGGCTTCCTGGCCCAGAGCGCGGCCATTTTCGGCCAGCAGGCTGGGACGCCACGCATCCGTCTTGCCGCGCAGCAACTCGGCGGCGCGGGCACGGATGGCCGAGACCGTCTTCGGCGCCATGCGCAACATGGCGCCCGATTCTTCCGCGTCATAGCCGATCGTTTCCAGCCACGCAGCCTGCTTCTCGGTTAGCGTCAAAGGTTCAAGGGCTGCCGCTACCGCATCGAGAGTGACTGGAATTTCGGCGGCCGGCGCGGGAATGCGCTTGAGGATCTCCTGCCGCAGCCCGGCCACGAACACCCGCTCCGGCGCCGGGTCGAGGGACGCAAACAATGGGGAATCGGGCCGGGCAATGGCAGCGATCATCCCTGCTTCCGCGTCCGATTCCTTCCCGCCATAATGCCGCACGATTCTGCGCATCACCGGGACATATTGAACGATCAGGAATCGCCACCCCTCCGGCCGATCGGCGCGGCAATCGCGCACCATCTCGTAGCACGTGTAAATCATTTTCCCCATTATCCCAGTGCCAACCGATCTGGGGATTTTCCAGTTTTCGGCGCGTCAACCGCTCCCTAACGGTCGCGGCTCGGTTGCGGGCCCGCGTATTTGCAGCCACTAACCGAGCCGCGACCGTTAGGGAGCGGTTGACGGGAACGGATTTCACCAGATCGGTTAAGCACTGTCCCCCACTTTCACCACCGGCGCCCAGCCACCAGCTATACTGCTCATGGAGAATCGGATGTCTAAGTCTCTTATTGCTCTCTTGCTCGCGCCGCTGGGATTGATCCCCGGCCAGGAACTCAAGCCGGTTGCGCTGCCAACCCCTCAAACCAGCGGCGGAAAGCCGCTGATGCAGGTGCTCAAAGAGCGGAAGTCGGTCCGCGATTTCGCGCCGGAGCAGATCTCGAAGCAGATGCTTTCGAACCTTCTGTGGGCTGCCTGGGGCATCAACCGCGAAGACGGGCGCCGCACCGCGCCCTCCGCATCGAACCGTCAGGAAATCGACGTATACGTGATCATGGCCGACGGAACTTACATCTACGACGCCAAAGCCAACGCCCTGAAAGTCGTCGTGCAGACCGATCTGCGCAAGTTGGCCGGCACCCAGCCATACGTCGCCGAGGCCCCGGTGAACCTGATTTACATCGCCGATACCGCGAAGTTAGGCGGCGACGACAACTCAAAGCTGGCTACGTCGAACGCCAACTCCGGATTCATCGCGCAAAACGTGTACCTGTTCTGCGCTTCCGAAGGCCTGGGCACGGTGGTGCGGGCATCGGTGAATCGCGCTGACCTCGGCAAGGCAATCAACCTCCGCCCGGAGCAGCGTATCATCCTCGCTCAAAGCGTGGGCTATCCCAAGAAATCCGCCGGCGACTGACGCAGGTCAGTTGAGCCACCTGACGGGCACATGTGGCGCGCGCACTCTTGCGTGCCGCGTCGGCACTCTTGCCGACGCCCGTTGCCACAGGGCGCAGAGGCGTCGAGTAGAGACTCGACGCGGCACGCAAGAGTGCGCGCGCCACGGCGCCACTCCCCACCCTGCACTCCACTCGATTGCCATTCGCTACAATTCGAGTTGCCATGCGACAGATCGTATTGGAATCGCCACGGCAATTCGTGGGACACGTTGTGCCGCCGGTGGTCGGGCAGCCCGGCGAGGCGCTGGTGAGACCTCACCGTGTCGCCATCTGCGGCAGCGATTGGCACGCGTATGAAGGAGCTCAGGCCAATTACACCTATCCGCGCATCATCGGTCATGAGTTGAGCTGCGAGGTGCTGGAGGCGCCCGACAACAGCCGCGGCATCCGGCCGGGCGACCGTTGCGCCGTCGAGCCTCATCTCACCTGCGGCGTTTGCCGGCCTTGCCGCCTGAATCGCCCTAACTGCTGCGAGAGCATGAAGGTGTTGGGCGTGCACGTGGATGGCGGCATGCGGGGCTTGATGAACGTGCCGGTGGAGCGGTTGTACAAGTCCGAACGGCTTTCGTACGATCAACTGGCGCTGGTGGAATTTCTCACCATCGGCGCGCATGCGGTGGCGAGAAGCGGCCTGACCGCGGGCGAAGACGCGCTGATCGTGGGTGCGGGACCGATCGGCCTTTCGGTGCTCCAGTTTGCGCTCACCGCGGGAGCCTCCGCCCGGATTATCGAGAAGGTCGAGTTCCGCCGCCAATTTGCCAGCCGCTTTGGCGTGGAAGTGCTCTCGAAGTACGACGGCCGCCCCGCCCTGGTGGTGTTCGATTGCACCGGCGATGAGCAGGCCATCACGGACAGCTTCAACCTGGTCAGTCCGGCTGGGCGCCTGATCCTGGTTGGCCAGTTCCTGGGTTTCATTCCGTTCGACCATACACCGTTCATCAGGCGGGAGCTCGACATTCGCGCGAGCCGCAACAGTCACCACCAGTTCCCGCGCGTGATCGGCATGATCGAACGCGGCGAGATCGATCTCGACCCGTGGATCACCTGCCGCATGCCCCTGGCCGAGGTGCCCGACGTCTTCGCCGGCCTTGCCAGCCATAAGAACTACATCAAGGCCGTGTTTGAGGTTCAAGACTCGGATGTGTGAACCTTTCACCGGCTAAAGCCGGCGCTACCAATTTCCGCCGCGCATCCTCCGCTTGCGGAAATGCGAAGTTCGGGTTTAGCGCCAGGGCGCGCCGAAGCATATCCTCGCCCTCTTTTGCCCTTCCGCCGGCTATCGCGATCACCGCAAGCATGCGGTTGCCCTTTTCGCCGTTGGCCATACCTAATTTGTCGATGGCGTCGAGCAGCTCTCTTTGTTTGGCCGCCTCATGCGGTTGCCCGAGTTTGGTGTAGAGAGTTTCGAGCGCGGCGGCATAGTCGGGAAGCGGAATCACGGCTTGGGCTTTCTGGTGTTCACGTTGAAGCCCGCCAAGGTGTTGGGCGCATAATTGTGAGTGTCGTCAGCGTCCACGGCCGCGCTCAGCACGCCACCGCCGGCCGCTGTCCGGAAGTTCGAAAGCCGCTCCGAGGTCCACAAAGAAGGGGTCGGCCACCGTGCCGGCAAAGACCCGGATGCCGTTGAGCAGCGTATAGACGCCCTGTTGCATCGGTTGGGGGTAGTTCGGCATGGTGCGCGGGCCCACGTTGGTGGGAACGGCGTAGAGCGTCTGGCCATTGTTCAACTCTTCGCGAGAGGTCGGAGTCACCATGGTTACTTCGTAGGTCTGGGTCAGGTTCAAGCCCGCCGAGCCGGGGCCGGTCAGCGATGTGATTTGCGGAATTCCGAGCAGGCCGCCCACATAGCCGGTGAAGACGCTGGGGTTGGTGTACGTATGGGTCGCGCCGCTGCAGGCGGACCAACAGATCGCCATCGCCCTTCGCCAAAACTGCGAGGATCAACGGAAGCATTGAGTTGCCGGGTATTTCGGCCGCTCCAAGGATTATAGCCGCAGAAACCACTTTGTGGGTTCCCCTGAATTAGATACGACTTTTTGAGGACTGGCGGTTTGCTTGGGAACTCGGTTTCGCAATTACCCCATGTATGTGCAGCAAGCAGGGAGCGGTTGCCTGCGAAAATCGTTAGTGAATCACGAAGTGGCTCCTTAGAACTCCCCGATCGCGCAGACCCTGGCTTCGGTGACGCGGACCAGGTCGGCCGGCGCCAATAGAAGCTGGCAGCCGCGGCGTCCGGCGCTGACGGCGATTTGGTCCCATAGGTCGGCGGTCTCGTCCAGGAATACCGGGTACGGTTTGCGCGTGCCGATGGGCGATACGCCGCCGCGAATGTAGCCGGTCAGAACGAGCACCTCCTTCAACGGCACCAGATCGATGTTCTTGTTGCCGCTGGCTGCCGCCAGTGCTTTCAAGCCGAGTTCCGCGCTGGCCGGAATCACGGCCAGCACCACGCCGGAGCGGTCGCCGCGCGCCACCAGCGTCTTGAACACTTGTTCCGGTGGCAAACCGACAGCCGCGGCCACGTGCGGCGCGCTCAGATCGCTCTGGTCCACGGCGTATTCGAGCAGCTCGTATGCGATTCCCGCGCGGTCCAGAATTCGGGCGGCATTGGTTTTCGTCGGCACGGTTCCACTCTATTGTCATCCAGGTGGGGTATGCTTCAGCTTGCCCAGGGCAGGCGATGCAGGGCAGACCACGAGAAGCGATGGTCTGCCACAGGTTCAACGCTCCACCACGTGGATGGCAGTAGCCTTCACCGCGGCGTACACCATTTGGCCGGCCTCCAGGCCAAGCTCCGCCGCCGATTGCGTCGTGACCAGCGCCACCAGCGGAATGCCGCACTCCAGCTCCACGCGCGCCACCGGGCCTTCGCGGGCCACTGCCGTCACGCTGCCGCGCAGATGATTGCGGGTGCTTCCCGCCGACGCCTGGTGGCTGAGGGCGACATCCTCGGCGCGAATCAGTGCCAGCACGGCGCCGCTCTCGCCGCTTTCTCCGCGATCCACGCATTCCAGGTGCGCCTGGCCGGCTCGCAGTTGCACTAAACCGTTGGCGCGCGATTCCACCTCGGCCGGCAGCACGTTTTCGATTCCCACGGCAAGGGCTGTTTCGCCATCCGCCGGGCGCCGGAATACCTCTTCCACCGGACCGAGCTGGCGCAGGCGCCCATCCACCATCACCGCCATCGAATCGCCCAGCACCATGGCCTCGGTGCGGTCGTGCGTCACCACGATCGAGGGTACCGCCGCATCGAGCAGCATGCGCCTCAGCTCGTGGCGCAGCTTTACGCGCGAATTCAAGTCGAGCGCCGAAAGCGGTTCGTCGAGCAGCAACAGCTCGGGGCTGGCCGCCATGGCGCGCGCCAGCGCCAGCCGCTGCTGCTCGCCGCCGGAAAGCTGGCGCGGCAGGCGGCCGGCCAAATCCGCCAGCCCGAATTGGCGCAGCACGCCGTCCGAGGGTCGATTGCCGGCGCCGAATTTCACGTTCTGCGCCACGGTGAGGTGCGGGAATAACGCGTAATCCTGAAACACGAAACCGGCGCGCCGCTGGCCCGGCTCGAGACACACCCCGGTCGCGGAATCGAACCAGGCGCGGCCGCGAAACACGATTTCGCCCGCGTCGGGCCGCTCCAGCCCTGCGAGCAATCGCAGCAGGGTGGTTTTGCCGGCGCCGGAGGGTCCGAACAACACCGTCACCGGCGCGCGGTCGAGCGGGATCGTGAAATCGGCTTCCACGCTGAAGCCTTGGGCCAGGCGTTTCCGGCACCGGCAGATCAGATCGCCGGCCACACCGAACCCTTGCGCCGTCCCAGCGAATAGGCCAGCACCAGCACCACGAAGGAAAACCCGGCCAGCAGCAGCGAAGTGTGCCAGGCCGCCGTGTAATCGAGCGCCTCCACCTGGTCGTAAATGGAAATGGAGACGGTGCGGGTGGACCCGGCAATGTTCCCCCCCACCATCAGCACCACCCCGAACTCGCCCACCGTGTGCGCAAAGGTCAGCACGGCGCCGGCGCCAATCCCGCCGCGAGACAAAGGGGCCACCACGCCAATGAATGTCTTCCAGCGCGAGGCGCCCAGGCAGCGCGCGGCTTCGATCAAACGCCGGTCGACGCCCGCGAAGGCGGCGGCAACGGGCTGCACTGTGAACGGCAAGCTGTAGAGCAGCGACCCAACCAGCAAGCCGCCGAAAGAGAAAGGAAGCGTGCCGCCGAAGAGCTTGCCGTAGAGCGCGCCGATGGGGCTGCGCGGACCGATCGCAACCAGAACGTAGAAACCCAGCACCGTAGGCGGCAGCACCAGCGGCAGCGCTACCACCGCTTCCACCGCGGATTTCCAGCGGCGCGGCGAAAAGGCCAGCCAGTACGCCAGCGGCGTGCCGGCCACCAGCAACAACACGGTGGTGAGCGTAGCCAGCCTGAGGCTGAGGAAGATGGCTTGCCAATCCATTTCGTCTTAACCCGCAATTCTCACATACTTCGTACCGGCTCGGTTGCGCGCCGGCTCGAGTCCGGTATAATCTTCCCATCTATGAGGAACACGCGTTCTGTTGTCTTCTTTCTGGCGGTTGCGTTAGCGGTCGCCGCTTCCGCTCCGCCGAGCCTCGAAGTTACCTCGCAGCTCGGCGCCAAGTTCTATTCGTTGCCCGACGACAAGGGTGTGGTGGCTGCCGCGTCGCAGAACCTCGCCGCCGACCCTAAGAGCCCGAAGCTGCTGCTCAAGCTGGCGCAGGCGCAAGCTTCCGTCTGGCAAGACAACGAAGCGGCCAAAACGCTGAGCCTGGCGCTTGAGATTTCGCCCGACAATGCGGATCTCTACACCGAGCGCGGCCACCGCGAATTGCCGCTGCGGGAGTTCATGCGAGCGCGCGCCGACCTGAGCCGCGCCGCCGCTCTGAATCCGAAAATTATGGCGGCGTACTATCACCTCGGTCTGGCGCACTTCTTCCTGGGCGAGTTCGCCGCGTCCGCGGACGCCTTTCGCCACGCGGTCGAAAACGCGCCCAATTCCGACGAGCGAATCAACTCCACCAACTGGCTTTGCGCCGCCCTGTTTCGTGCCGGGCGAAAGGATGAGGCGGCCAAAGCGGCCGAAGCCATCACGCCGGAAATGACCAACCAGGAGCCGCACACCAGGTTCTATCTCAACCTGGTGCGCTTCTTTCAAGGCCGCATGAGCGAAGCCGAAGCGCTTCCGCCCGAGCCGCCGGCCGACAACACGGACCAGGAAGTGGAGCTCCCGTTCGACACCGTGGCATTCGGCATCGGCAGTTGGCACATTGCCCACGGCGATACCGCCAAAGCGCAGGAATATTTCCACTGCATTCTGAAAGGGCACGTGTGGATCACCTGGGGATTTGTAGGCGCGGAAACGGAGCTGGTGCGCCTGGGAGCGCATGCGAAGTGAGCCTCACCCCTGTGGGGCAGGTTGGTAACCTGCGGACCGATTGGGGGTGCCCTCTGGGTCCGGTCCAGCCGGGCATCGCCCGCCCGCGCGCTGCCCTTCGTGGGGCGGACCCCCCGGTCCGCGCGGGACGCCCTCGTCCCGCGTTTCCCCCATGGAATCAGCTACCCAGGCTGGCCGATTCGCGACCGGGGGGTCGCGCGCGGACGAGGGCGTCCGCCCCACAATTCTTGCCGCCGCTCTTTTGGCTAAAACCAAGTGACATTGGGCTTGATAG
Source organism: Bryobacteraceae bacterium (assembly GCA_049511335.1). Classification (GTDB taxonomy): domain Bacteria; phylum Acidobacteriota; class Terriglobia; order Bryobacterales; family Bryobacteraceae; genus JBEKYD01. The sequence goes on from JBEKYD010000071.1 coordinate 15,867, forward strand.
CCCGCGCCACGAACTAAGCCGATGAGCGGTGGACGGCGGCGGCGCTCCGCCAGCATCGAGAAAAACAAACCGGCCCATCGAGGCAAAAGGACTGCTCTACGAAACTGGCTCAAGGCCGCGACGCTGCTGCTCGCGGCCATCGCCCTGCTCGGCCTGTTCTCGACCCCAATCGCCGACACGGATTCTTGGTGGCACCTCAAAACCGGTCAATACATTTTGGAGCGGCGCTCTCTGCCGGTTCCGGATCCCTTCGCCTATACCACGCCGGCTGCGACAGCCGCCTACCCGGGCGAAGAACTGGTGCGCCATTTCAACCTGACTCACGAATGGTTGAGCCAGGTCTCGATGTACGTGGTTTACGCCGTGGGCGGCTTCCCCGCGATTGTGCTGGCGCGGGCGGTTCTGCTGGCCGCCCTGTGCGGCCTGGCGGGGTATCTGGCGGCGCGGTTGTCGGGGAGTTTCTATGCCGGGATCGCGGCCGCGTGCGCCGCGGCGTCGGTGATGGCGCCATTTGCGGCGGATCGTCCCGGGGTGGTCAGCTTCCTTGGCGTGGCCGTGTTTGTGAGCCTGCTTGAGACGCGCCGCGGCTGGTGGGCGCTGCCGCCGCTGGCGTTGCTCTGGGCCAACTGCCACGGCGGCTTCCTGCTGGGATGGGTGGTATTGCTGGCCTACTGCGCCGAGACGCTGCTCCTGCGGTTGCGCGGCGCTTGGCCCAGCGGCAGCCGCCGGCTGTGGCTCATCGCGGCCGGCGCCATCGCCGCTTCCCTCGTCAACCCCAGCGGGTTCGCGGCAGTTTCCGCCGTGCTGGCTTACCGGCGCAGCCCGATGCAGGCCAACCTGATCGAATGGCTTCCGCCCAAGTTGTGGGGACCGCCTTACGGTTTCGATATTCTGCTGTATGCGGCGGCGCTGGTGCTGGCGCTCTCGTGGCGGCGCGTGAGGCCGGCCCACTGGATTCTGTTCGCGGTTTTTGCCGGGGCATCCCTGACGGCTTTCCGCAACACCCCGCTCATCGGCTTTTTGGCGCCGGTTTTGATTGCCGCCTATTTCCCGTTCCGCTTCAAACTGCCGGAATGGCTACGATGGGCGCCACCGATTTTGGCCGCGGCCGGGGTGGCCGCTCTCGCTGCCGGCCCGTTCTTCGAATTCCGCGTCGCAACATGGACCATCCCCAGCGGAGCCGCCGACTACCTCGTCGAGCATCGTATCTCCGGCCCGATGTTCAACACCTACGAGCAGGGCGGCTATCTGATCTGGAGCGTTTGGCCGCGGGAGCGCGTGTTTATCGATGGCCGCTCCCTCAGCGACACCGTTTACCGGGATTACAACCGCATCCTGTTCAATGCCGGCTCGGTTTCGGACCAGATCTCCGGGCCGCGCGCGGAACTACTCGACCGTTACGGTGTTCAGGTGGTCGTCATGAACACCATCGATTACGTCTCGGGCGCCATGTATCCGCTGGCGATGGCGCTCTCGAACCCGATCGGAACGGACTGGCAACTGGTTTACGACGATTCGCAAGCGGTGATCTTCCTGCGCCGCCCACCGCCCGGCATCTCCGTGCTCTCAAACAAACTCGGCCGCATGCTGCGCCACCTGGACCGGGAGTGCGCGGCCTACATCGAGAACGCACCGGACAGCCCCTGGTGCGCGCGCACGCTGGCCGAATACTGGCTTCGCAACCAGCAGACCGATGCCGCGCGCGGCATGCTGGAGCTTTATCTTGCGCACGCGCCCCGGCGCGACGAGTGGGCCGAACGCGCCCTACGCGAGCTGCCATAGCAGGCGATGCAGACCTTAGTCTGCGGGTAGGGCCGTTCCCGTCAACCGCTCCCTTACGGCCGCGGCTCGGTAAGTGACTGCAATCACGCGGCACACGTAACCGAGCCGCGACCGTAAGGGAGCGGTTGACGCGCCTAAACTGCGATCGCCGGATCAGTTAGGCCTCGCGCTACTTCCAGGCCATGACGAAGCTCGCCGGGTTCGCCAGCCCGCTCGGTACCGCCTCATCCGCACCGCTGGAGCTGACCATGGTAATTGCCTCCCAGGTGCTGAAGGAGCCGATCGACCCAGGCGTTCCATTGATCGTCGCAGAGCAAGTGTTGGCGATACCCGTATAGTTTTGGCCGAAATCGGCTGTGCCGAAGTCGGCAAGAGTCAAGATGGAATTCGCGCCGGACCCGCTCGAGGGAGCCTCGGTAATCCATTCGGCGGAAGACCGCGCGGCCGAGGGCACCGACATGCTGGTGCTGAACGATCTTCCAGTGCTCACATTGCTAAGCGTGACGGTGAACTGTTTTGTGGTGCTGCTGTAAGTGACCTCGGCGGAGATGAGATTCCCGGGCGCTACCGAAAAATTGTTGACCAGGTAGCCCGGACGGGGATAGAACTCGAACCAGGCGTAATAAGTGGCCTGGCTGCCATCGCAATCGGAATCGGTTCCCACCTGCTCCACGGTGTTGGAAGAGTATCCATCGATGCCTACCCAAAAAGCGGCGTACTCATCCTGCTGAGGTTGGAATCTCGACCGGGGTGACACGGTCGTCGTGGGACAGGTGACGGCGGGAACGACCCAGGAGCCTTTCACATCGGTAACGTTGGTTCCGGTGACGGCGTAGCCGCTCCAGTTTTCGCTGGTGACGGTGCCATCGTAGCGTCGCTCGTGAAACCGGAACGGTGCAGGCCGATGCCGCGCGATCTCGGTCGCGATCATGGATGACACTGGCGCCTCGGGTGTCTGCGCAACAGCCGGCAAAACCGCGAGTGTACCGATTAGTTGCGCTTTCAGGAGCCGGCTCAGAACGGTAACGTTCGATGACTGGGCGTGCACAAAATCCTCCTTCAGATCGACGCTTTGACTGCGTCTGTTTCATTAGCTGGAATCCCTAATTCGGGCCGCGGAGTTTCAAGTATACACTCAGTCTGGGCAATATCGTCATGATTTCTTTGGATAACTCCCGCCTTATTTACAAAGTTAATTTGCCCGGCTGCCCGCACTGGTCGCGACGCATAGTAGGGCGGACCCCCTGGTCCGCGCGGGACGCCCTCGTCCCGCAATTCCTCCCAAGAATCGAGTCTCCGAGACTGGCGAAGAGCCGGTCAGCCCGGCGTACGTCACCGACATCAATATCGTTCATGTCAGGGACGAGACCGTGATTAACACCGTGGCCGTCGGAATGTGCGATATGTGAGCCAGGGCGTGGCGGGAGCGGTAGTGGTGGCACGAGTGCCGCGCCACGGAGCATGCTCTACTCTCATCTCCCCGCTTTCTCCAGCAACATCCTTCGCACTGCGGCGAAGATCCGTTCCACGGCGGGACGGCGGTAGTCCCAGCGCTCGTCCGGCTCGGGGGGATTCACCACCATGGTGGCATTGGCTTCGAACAGCAGCAGGTCGCCGGCCGGGCTTAGGCCGAAATCGATGCCGGCATAGTCCAGGCCGAGGGTCGTTTGGATCTGCTCCAGCGCCGCCATGGCGCGCGGGCCTAGCACGGCCGGCATGTTCTCCAGGAATTCCGCGTCCTCGGCGCGATGCTCGGCGCGGGCCATCTCCGCGGTGAAGTAGTGGATCTTCCAATGGCTCGAAATCGCCAAGTGCAAGGGGTAGAGATGGCCGTCGATCGTCATCACGCGATACTTGCGAACCTTGCCGTCGGCGCCACGGGAATCCAGATACTGAATGGCGGTCAGCTCGGCGCCGGGCAGCCCGGCCACGGCTTCGGCCAGAGAGCCGGCGCGGTCGACCAGCACAAAGTGCCGGCCGGTGTGAAAACCGGGCGTGCGCAGCAGCAGCGGAAAACGCAAGCCGTGCCGGGCCAGAACGGTTTCGGAATCGGCGCCGAGCAATAGCTCGCGCGCCAGCGTGACCGTCTGCGGCGCTATCACTCCGGGCAACCGCGAGAGGCGCTGGGCATTGTCGGCACGCCCCGTGGCCATTACCTTAGCCGGAGGGTTCAGCACGGGCGCGCCGCTCAGCGGCGCCACGGATTGAGCCGCCACCAGCGCCTCCGCAGCCAGGTCGGCATCGCCAATGGCGTTGAATACCACTTGATGGCGCGGCAGCGGCTGTCGGAAATCGTAGAACTCCGGCACCACCACGGTAGTCTCGAACACGCGATCGTCCAGGAAAGTGCGCGTCGGGATGTTGCCGCCCACCGACGAGATCAGCAACAGCAGCGAAACCGGAGGCCCTTCGCCGCGATACGGCATGGTAAGCACGGCGCGGCCCTCGAAGCCCTTCCGCCGGTGCCAGGCCGCGCCCTGCGCGTCGCCCTGTTCCGCCAGCACGTAGGAGAGGCCCTGGTGCGCCTCCGGATAGCCCGGCGCACAGCGCAAAGCGGCTTCATAATGTTCCCGTGCCGGCCCCGGCTCGCCGCTTTCGAAGAGCACGTTGGCCAGGTTGACGTGGCTCATGGCATCGTCCGGATGCCGCGCCGCGGCTTCGGTATAAGCGGTGCGAGCCGCGGTCCGATAGCCGGTGGCGTGCAGCAGGGTGCCCAGGTTATTGAGCGCCTGGCGATCAAAAGGCGCGCGCGCCAATATATCCAGGTACGCGTTGCGCGCGTCCAGCGTGCGGCCCAGCTCGGTGAGCAGGCGAGCGCGGTCGAGCCGCAACGCGACCGTGTCCGGCTCGGCCGCTATGCGGGTTTCCAGATCCCGCAATGCGGCTTCGCGGGCGCGGCGCGGCGGCCAATCGCTGGCGCCGGCGTTCGCCACGGCGACGCTCTGTGCCGCGCGGTCCCGCAGCCCGCGGCCCGACGCCACGGTGAGCTCCACCAGCGCGTCCAGGTCGGACCGCCGGGTGCGGTGGTTTACAATGGCCGCGCGCATCGCCAGCTTCCCGCCAATTACGGTGGTCGATGGCGCCACCACGCCCAGTTCCTGCAGCTCCACGGCGATGCGCGCATTCACGCGGTGCGCCGCTTCCGCCCGGTACCGGAAACACACCACGTTGAGCTCCACCGGCGCGGCCAGCTCCAGCTCGGGCGTTTCGGCAATGCGGCTTTCGAGATACCGCGCCAGCTCGCAGGTGCGCTCGATCGAAGCTCCCAGCGCCGCCGCGCCGTACACCTTCAGCGTGAACCACGTCTTCAGGGCGCGAAAGCCGCGCGAAAGATCGGGCCCGTAATCGCACGGCCACGGCGGACCGGCCGCGAGGCCCTGCATTTCCCGCCTCAAGTATGGCGCCGAGGTGGCGAACGTCTGCCGATGCAGCACTCCGTCCCGCATCAGCACAAAGCCGGCGTCGTAGGGCACCTGGCCCCACTTGTGAAAATCGAAAGCCAGGGAATCGGCGCGCTCGATGCCCTTCAGGCGCGGGGCGAGGCTCGGCGCCAACATCGCCAACGCGCCGCACGCCCCGTCCACGTGAAACCAGAGATTTTCGGCGCGGGCGAGGGCGGCCAGCGCATCCAGATCGTCGATGGCGCCGGTGTCCACGGTTCCGGCGGTGCCTACCAGAAGGAAGGGGGTAACGCCGGCGCGGCGGTCCTCGTCGATTGCCGCGCGGAGGGCGCCCAGGTCGATGCGATAGCGCTCATCTACCGCGATCCGGCGCAGCGCGTCGCTGCCGATGCCGGCGATGTCGAGAGCCCGCGCGATGCAGCCGTGCACCGCCGCCGAAGCGTAGGCCGCCAGCCGTTTGCTACCGGCCCCAACCCCGGCGCAGCGCGTCTCAAAACCCAGTTCCGTATCGCGGGCGACCAGCACCGCAATGAGGTTCGCCATGGACGCGCCCGTCACAAACAGGCCGGTAGCACTCTCGGGGAAACCGAACAGCTTGCGCATCCAGCCGGTTACCTGGCGCTCCACCTCGATCGGGATATGGTCGCGGCCTCCCAGATTGGCGTTCAGCCCCGCCGCAAGCATTTCCGCCACCACGCCCACGGGCGTGCCAGCTCCGTGTACCCACCCGAGAAAGCCGGGATGCACGTTGCCGGCCGCAAACGGCAGCACGTAACGCATGAATTCCTCGTGCACCGCGGACAATTCCGACGGCGCCACCGGAAGCTCGCCGCGAAAATGCTGGCGCACGTCTTCGGGGATCGGCTGCCAGACGCGGCGCTCGCGAATGTTCTGGAGATAGTTCAGAATGTCGTCCAACATGCCATGCGCCGTGGCTCGAAAAGCGGCCCAATCGGCCGGATCGAGGCTGGCATCGGCGTCATGCCGGGCGGGTTCGGTAGCCATTTACTCAATAGTAGCCGGGCCGGCGAGGGCGTAACATGGAGAGCATGACTCCCCAAGCGCCGGAAGCGCGCCTTCCCGAGCCCTGGCTGCGCGGGCCTGTTCCGGGGCTCGATCCGCGGCTCGCCCCATTGGTCTATTCGTTCCAGCAGGCGCGCGAAGACCTGGCCGAACATACCCGCGCGCTGTCGCCTGCGCAGCTTTACGCCACGCCGTACGGTTTCGGGTCGGTCGCCTTTCACCTGCGCCATATCGCGGGCAGCGTGGAGCGGCTCATGACATATGTAACGGGCGGCTCTCTCAGCCCGGCGCAGATGGCCGCGATGGCGGCGGAAAAAGAACCGGGCGGCCCCGCGCGAGACCAATTGCTGGCCGCGCTGGACGCTGCTTTCGCTAAGGCCGAAGCGATGTTGCGCACGATCGATCCGGCTACGCTTGCGGAACCGCGTGCCGTCGGCCGCAAACAACTGCCCACGACCGTGATCGGCTTGGTGATCCATATCGCCGAGCACACCCAACGCCACGTGGGCCAAGCCATCGCCGCCGCCAAGCTGGCCAGTGCGATCGGGAGCGATGGGGCAGAGTGAGGGAGATCGGGCAGACCTTCTCTTCGGCGAGCGTGTTTGGCGGCCAAATCCCGTAATTGGGGCCGGGCGGGACAGTCGAGACGCTTCAGTCTGTCCCGGATGCTCCCCTGTCCCGGATGCTCCCCCGTCCCGGATGCTCCCCCCCGGATGCTCCCCGAACTGAAATCTCGCCGACCACAAATGTAATCCATCAGGTACCCGTGCATCGAGCACGGGTCTAACCGTTGGAGTCTGTGAGATCGAGGCGCTATAATCGCAACGGATTCGTGATGGATGATTCATATTACGATGTCGCCCAGATTTGCTTGAACGGGCACATCATCAATCAGTCCTCGGCGACGCTCCCGGTCAGCAATCGCAAGCATTGCTCAATCTGCGGAGCTGAGACAATTACCCAATGCGAGGCGTGCCGCAAACCAATCAAAGGGTACCATTGGGTGCCTGGCGTTATTGGATTTGGCAGCCTTGATAAAGCGCCTGCATTTTGCGATCAGTGCGGCAAGCCCTATGCCTGGACGGAAGCCCGGCTCGATGCCGCCCGCGACCTTGCAGACCAATTAGACCTGGACATCCCGGAAAGGGTTCTTTTGGAAAAAAGCATCGAGGATATCGTGAAGGACACGCCTCGGGCACCGGCCGCGGCGATCAGGTTCAAGGGCGTGGTGGCAAAATCGAAACCGTGGGCGCTCGGCGCGTTTAAGGAAATCTTGTACAGCGCTGTCAGCGAAACTGTCAGGAAATCGATTTGGCCCTGACCCGCCACCGCTGTCCTGATCCGGACGGTGACCGGAAGTTTTAGGTTCCGATTGCGCGTTGGGTGCAACGATATGGCAAACTTAACGGAAATACTTCCTGATGCGAAAACGCTATTGGCCCTCGAACCCGAGGAACTCGGCGATGTGATTCTGGAGATGGTTAACGGGCACGGCGCGGCCACCCGGAACATGTTCTCGATGCCCAGCATTATGGAGCCGATAGAATACCGCAATGCTCCGGAATGGCCGCAGGTTTCACGCGCACCGGTCACTCAAGCGGTTGCGGAAGCGATGGCATGGCTGGAGCACGCAGGATTCATTATTCTCGATCCGACGCAAGGGAATGGTACGTCATATCGCACGCTGACGAGACGCGGAAGACAACTGCAAAACCGAAAGCTGGCTGCGGCATACCGGCAAGCAGCGATCCTGCCGACCGGCCTCGTCCATCCCGACATTCTGGAGAAGTCGCACGCAGCCTTCATGCGCGGCGATCACGACATTGCGGTTTTCGCCGCCTTCAAGGCGATTGAGGTTGCCGTCCGAAATGCCTGCGGCTTCCCGGATGGCGAACTGGGAGTGCCGCTGATGCGAAAGGCCTTCCATCCCGAGACTGGGCCGCTGACCGATAAGGCGGTTGTCGTTTCAGAGCGGGAGGCCACGGCAGCTCTATTCGCCGGTGCAATCGGTGCGGCCAAGAATCCCACCAGCCACCGGGAGTTTGAGATGAGCAAAGTCGAAGCCGCGCGCCTGATCCTGTTCGCCAGCCATCTCATGTCAATTGTCAATGCACGCGCAAACCTCGCCGCCTAAAGGATAACCGGTGTTTTGCTGACGGTGGTCCCGCACCAGCGCTCTCGTGAACTTGCGGTTTTTGGTCGATATGAGTTGTGGCGGGTTCCGCCGCAATCGCGTTATGTTTGAGTTGACCTCCCCTGAAAATGATCCGCCGGCGGCGAAGCGGCATCCGGTACTATATAGGGGAACGGCCGTGCGAAAAAAACAGGACTCGGCAGTATTGTTTCAGGAATATCGGCGGTCCCGCGTAACCGCCTCGGTCAACGGGAACCTGAAACCGCTCTTCGCGACGAATGGCTCCTGCCCGGTTTCGTTGCCAGCCGAAGACAATACCCCCAAAGGACTGCAAGCGCTCCTCTCGGCCAACCAATACTACCGTGAACACGCTTGGCCGGAGCCCTTCGATCAGACCACACACCGGCTGCATCACGGTGACGCTCGCGATCTGTCCTGGATTCCGGACGCGTCGGTTCATCTCGTAGTCACCTCTCCGCCGTACTGGACATTGAAAGAATACCCCGCGCATAAGAGCCAGATGGGCGCCATCGAAGATTACGGTCGCTTTCTGGACGAACTTGACCGGGTCTGGAAGGAATGCGCACGAGTACTCGTGGGCGGCGGCCGGATCTGTTGCGTCGTGGGGGATGTTTGCATTCCCCGACGATTTGACGGCCGGCACCGCGTGATGACGCTTCATGCCGACATTCAGGTGCGGGCGCGAGCCCTCGGCCTCGACTGCCTGACGCCGATTTTTTGGCACAAGATTGCCAACGGGGTCACCGAAGCCGAAGGCAACGGCGCCGGCTTCTATGGCAAGCCATACCAACCGGGTGCCGTGATCAAGAACGACATAGAATACATCCTGTTCCTTCGAAAAGGCGGCGAGTATCGGTCGGTGTCCATGCTTCAGAAGGCCCTGTCGATGCTGACGCGGGAGGAGATGCATGCGTGGCAGCGCTCCATCTGGGCGGATCTGCGCGGCGCGTCCACCCGCGATGGCCATCCGGCGCCCTATCCGGTGGAACTTGCGGAACGGCTCGTCCGGCTTTTTTCGTTTGCCGGCGACACCATATTGGATCCATTTTCAGGTACGGCTTCAACATCCTTAGCTGCTATCCTGACAGGCAGGAATTCGATAGGAAACGAGATCGAATCTGCTTATGTGCAGAGTGCCGAAAAGCGGTTGCAGAAAGCCGCACGGCAGCTATGCACTATGGGAGCGATAACGGCTGAGGTAAATGTGGATTGACGCCGCCGCCAGGACAACCTGAATTCCGCCTGCTGACGGAATTCAGAAGGCTCTTCGAGGGACAGCCCTACCGACATCGAGCATCCAATCAAGGCGATTTTGTCGCCGTCCACCTCTACGAGGATCTGGTCGCGATCGACCGCTCGTCGCGGTACATCGACGCGGTCGTGAACCGGAGAGATCGGGTCTTGAATGTCCAGAATCGCCGCCGCGGCGTTCGGGCGCGGCGTGGCGATGCCACGTTCGGCGAAATCATTCCCGGTGAAACAGCGATCCTCGAACCCGGCTATCGGGTCGGTCGGGGCTCCATCGCGACCGTGGAGATTGGAATCGAGGTGAAAATCCTCGCCAAGGCGATGATCAAGCAGATCGACCGCGTCATTAATGACTTAAGAAACCAGGTGGCCCAATTCCAGCGCGGTGGCGGCAATCCGATAAGCGTTGGCATCGTGGGCATCAATCACGCCGAAATGTGCATCGGCTACGAAGGTGACCGCCCGTTCCCCACGACGGGAGGGAAGGGTTTCCTGCATCCGATTCAGGAGGCTCCCGAAGCGGAGCGCCGCTTGCGGGAATATGCCCAGCCGGCATTCGATGAGTTTCTGGTACTTCGATATTGCGCGACCAATGCGCCGCCGTTTCCTTTTTCCTGGGTGGACCATAACGCCACGCGGTTGGACTATGCGGCAGCGCTGGCGCGCATCAGTGCCCGGTACCAGCAGCGATTCTAAACAGAACGGGGGAAACCGGGCGGAAACTGGGGACGGCCTGCATGTTCCCCATCCAGTCAGCCTCAGACAGACGCTGCCGTGGAAGGGGCCCGCTCGGCGAGGCAAATGTTTTCAAGGAAACACGCTGGCTGTCCCCATGTTCCCCACCTTCGCCAGCCAGCGTGGGTTTTGCAGAAACTCACCGGAGGCGCCATGCAAAGGCTGCATCTGAAACGCGAAATTTGCCGGCCCGCGCAGTCTGCGAATCCGGTCCGCCATAGCCGGTTCCGGGGCTAGCCGCGAAAAGAGCCGCGCGGTTCCGACCCGCTCAACCATGCATGTTTTGGTCATTTGACCGCCTGGCGGCAGGGCAGTCTTAACTGTCGAGCCGTTCCCCCACGTCCCTGGCTACAGTACGCCGGCCATACTTGGCAGCAGACGTGCACTTTCTCGCCGGCAACTTATGTCAAATGAACAATTCTCTCTTGCGAGGTTCCTCTGAAACACACCTGGTACCCCATCGACCTTCCTATTCGGTATGAGGGCCCGGCGCTCGGCTCCGTGAAAGGCTGCGGCCGGACTCTCGCGATCAATACAAGGACGGTCCGGTTCGCCAGCGATCAAGATCTCCCGGTCGGTCTCGATGTCTGGTTGAAGATATCCTGGCCCGCCCAGTTGCCGGACGGTACCGGCCTGAGCCTCTCGATCTTTGGGCAGATCGAGCGATCCGGGTTTCACGAAGCCGAAGTTACGGTTTTCCGGCACGAGTTTCGAACACGGCGTAGCGAGCCGCCCGAACAGTTGGGAAATATCCGCGCACTGCAAGCTCATTAAGCGTTTGGAACACCTCGAAGCCCGCTTCGGCGCGCCCTCCTGGCCCGACAGCCATCGAGTACATCGCTGAATCTCTCGCACGGAAGGGGATCCCTCGGCTTGCAGGGGAAAGCTCGAGAGAGACGTCCGCGCGGCCCTCGGGGTCGCGGTGTCGCGGGCTGTTCGCAATCGGCGGCGAAGAGCCTGGAACGTGTTCTGTGGGCATTGGAGTCTCCATAGTCAGCGTATGCCAGCCGGCGTGCGGTCCCATATCCGTACGCGCGCCGATTCCCGAAGAATCGTTCCCCTACGATTCAGGGGGAG
>JBEKYD010000072.1:0-27165 GCA_049511335.1 Bryobacteraceae bacterium
AGACCTTGAGCCGCGCGGGACGAGGCGGGCGCGGAGCAGCGGCCACGCCCATCTGGCTGCCCGACGGTAGCGCGTTTCTCAGACTCGCCGGAGCCAGTCTGGAAATTTACGATCCGGCCACCAAAACCTCCAAACCATTTCTAACCTTGGATGCTTTAGAACGCGCTGCCGTCCCCGTCCCTCCCGACGACGGCCCCACGGATTGGACCAATCGCCGCGCCGGCCGCGGCAGTGCGTTCCATATCTCCGCCGATGGCAAGGAGCTTCTCTACACCACCGGCGGCGATTTGTTTCTCATTCACATGGAAACCGGCAAATGGGAGCAGCTCACCAAGACGCCCGTGGCGGAGATGGATGCCGAGCTCTCGCCGGATGGCCGCATGGTGGCCTTCCGCCGCGGCTGGGATCTTTACACCCTGAATATCGCCGACGGCAAGGAAACCCGCCTTACCCGCGACGGAACCGAAACCCGGCGCAACGGCACTCCCGATTGGGTGTACCCGGAAGAACTCGAGCTGGGCACGGCGTTTTGGTGGTCGCCGGATTCGAAGTCCGTGGCCTACCTGCAATTCGGTAGCGACGTGGAGCCGGTCTATCCGCACGAAGACCTGCTGCGCATGCGCGCTTTCTTCGAGCCGCAGCGCTATCCTCAGGCCGGCGAGAACAATCCCGAAGTGCATTTAGGCGTGGCGCCTGCCGCCGGGGGACCCACCCGCTGGTTCGACGTCGGCGATACCCGCGACTCCTACCTGATCGCCCGCGCCGGCTGGATGCCTTCCTCCCGCGCCCTCTACGTGCTCCGCTTCGACCGCGTCCAGAATCATGACGAGCTGTTCTCGATCGATTTCGACTCGGGCGCGCACTCCACCATCTTTGAAGAGTCCGACCCCTGCTGGATCAACTTGCAGGGAGATATTCGCTTCCTCGGCGATGGCAATCGCTTTCTCTGGACCAGCCAGCGCGGCGAGGGCGGCTATCGCCACATCTATCTTTATTCCAACGATGGCAAGCAGGTGAAGCAGTTGACCAAAGGCGGCTGGGAAGTGGAGAGTATCGCCGCGGTGAACGAAACCGCCGGCAAGCTGTACTACGTTTCCGACGAGCCTTCCCACCTGGAGCGGCACCTCTATGTGATCGGCCTCGATGGCGCCGGCAAGAAGCAGCTCACCCGCGAAGCCGGAACGCATAACATCTCGATGGGGCCGGCCGGCAAGTTCTATCTCGATACCTGGTCGAGCCTCACCGAGCCTCCGCGCACCGTGCTTGCGTCCGGCGACGGCGCCACCCTGGGCGTTTACAGCGAGCCCGACCGCACCGCCAGCCAGGAATACCAGATTCTGCCCACCGAAATCGTCAAGTTCAATGCGTCCGATGGCGCCCTGCTCTATGGCCGATTGATCAAGCCCGCGGGTTTCGCGGAAGGCAAGAAATATCCCGTGGTGGTGAGCGTCTACGGCGGCCCGGGAGTCGGCCTGCCCATCCACAATTCCTGGCAGGGCATCGACATCGATCAGGTGCTGGCGCACAAAGGCTATATCGTCTGGCAATGCGAAAACCGCGGCGGCACGGGTCGTGGGCACGCCTTTGAAACCGCCATTTATCATCAACTGGGCGTTACCGAGCTGGCCGATCAGGTGGCCGGCGTCCAGTATCTGATCTCGCTCGGCATCGCCGATCCCGCGCGCATCGGCATTCACGGCTGGAGCTACGGCGGCTTCATGACCGTCAACGCCCTGCTCAATGCGCCGGACGTCTTTCACGCCGGTTTTGCCGGCGCCCCGGTCACCAGTTTTCTGAACTACGACACCATCTATACCGAGCGTTATATGGGCCTTCCCAAAGACAACCCGGACGGCTATCGCGCCACTTCGCTCGGGCTCAAAGCCGCCAACCTGAAGGGCAAACTGATGCTGGTGCACAACTTCGAGGACGATAACGTCCTTTTCCAGAATTCGCTGCAACTCGCCAACGCCCTGCAACTGGCCGGCAAGCAGTTCGAATACATGCTCTACCCGCAGAAGACCCACAGCGTAAGCGGTCCCGCCGCCCAGCAAATGAATCAAATGATGCTGGATTTCTTCGATAGGACGCTGCGTCGCGACTCTCCGTGCTCGACATCCGAGCCATCACCTGACCATAGACGCGGCGGTTAAGTTGGCGTCATAATACGCCGCTTCAATCCGGCACTGGGCTTGGCCTTCGCCTTGACCACGGTCGTGGCTGTGCGGCAGAGATTCATTCGCAAGCTCTGCTCATGGACGACGGCGACGGTGTTCGGGCTGCCGCTGCGAGTGGTATCAAGGTGCTCCGCACGCCCGGCATTTACCGTATGGCCAAAGAGATGCGTCTGATCCAGTTGGTAGGTGTCGCCTTGAATCTTGAAATAGAACCGCCAAGAACCCGAGACGCGCGCCTGCCAGAGATCTCGCGACTCGTCGTACTTCTTGGCGTGCAATGATGGGTGGCGCAGATCATTAACCAGCAACAGGGCTTGCTTGTCAAACGCCCCCTGGATGGCTGCCGGTGCCTTCCGGTAAGCGCCTCGGCTTGGCCCCTTCATCCCTTCGCCACCAGCTCGAAGTTGCTTCCCCGGCGCCGCAGCGCGCCGATGCGCAACACCCAGTCGTCCAGAGCGCGGGCGGCGCGGTATCCCGCCCGCCAGCCGGGCAACAGGCCGGCCAGGGGCGTGGATCCGAAATCGTACATGTCCACTTGCACCTGGAACCCCGCGTCCCGAAATAGCGCTGCCGTGCGGTCCGGTTCCAGCTCCCTTTCATCGGGCGTCTGATAGCGCTTCATGAGCCCCGGCAGCAACCGCCGTCCGATCGTTCCGGACAGGCGGTAGCGGCTGGGATCGAGCGAATAAAAGACCCCGCCGGGGCGCAGCCACTGCCGCACCCGGCGTGGCAATGCGGCCAGGGCGCTATCGGAAAGGTGATGCAGAAAAAAAATCGCCATCACCACGTCGAACGGACCGTCCGGCGGCGTCTCGCCTTGCTGGAAGCGTGCGTTTGTCACCCCCAGGCGGGCGGCGTCGTCCCGCGCCTGGCGGATTCCCGCCAGCGAAAGATCGATGCCCACCACTTCGTGAACCTGCTGCGCAATCAGCAGCTCGGTATCGCCGATCCCGCACCCCAAGCTCAGCACGCGCGACCTGCCCCACGCGCCCGTCTCCTTCAGCACCCGCAGAGCCATGTGTTCGCGCAGGGCCCGAACCGCCGGCCGCGCGAAATGGCGCTGCGCAAACCCGGAATACAGTTGCTCGTGATACGCCAGTTCGCGGCTGAGAACGTCTTTTTCCGATGGCTGCATCAGACGGCCGGGCGGCGGCGGGTAAATGCCATCCAGGTCAGCGCCACTGACGCCGCCAGCAGCGAGCCGTCGCGCAGCAGAGTCTTCCACGAGATCAGCTCTCCCGGCCCGAAACAACCGCAGTTGATCTGCTGGCCCATCGCATACGCGCGCACCATCAGCCCGAAAAACACGCCCAGCAACACCGTGGTTGCAACCGCCGCGCCGCGCAGCCACAATCCCACAATCAGCAGGATGCCCACCGCCAGCTCGAACCAGGGCAACGTGTGGGCCACCAGCCGCACCGCCCACAAGGGGAGAATCTGGTAGGAATCGATTCCAATCGCGAATATTTCCCAGGGCGTCCGCAGCTTGGTCCAAGCCGCATAGATAAAGACACCGCCCAGCACCGCGCGCAATACCAGCGCGGCGGCGCGAAGACTACTACTTGGAGAGGTCATCGATCAGTTGTTTCAGCAATTCGTATCTTATCAGGCGGCCCGTAATCGGGATGCGGCGCGTGCCGCGGATCACCACCAGGGTTGGAGTCTCGGTCAGCGGTATACGGCGCCCCATGCCGATTTCGTTCTCGATCTCGGCGAGCACCCCCGGATCCTTGGCCAGGGCTTGCACCCTCTTCTGCTGCGCCGGGGTTAGCACGCCCGCCACCGTCTCCCAGACTCTGCCGCTCACCGACCAGGACTGCTGGCCGCGAAACAGCGCATCCGCCACCGGCATGTACATCCCCACGCGCGACGCGGCCACGGCGTAGCCGGCTGCCTCGCGGGAATGCGGGTGCGCCGGGAGCGGAAATTCGAAGCTCGCCACGAATACCTTGCCCGGTATCACGTACTCGCGCACCAGTTGCGGCAGCGTTGTTTCGTGGAAGGTTTTGCACGACGGGCACTCGAAATCGCTGAAGATCTCGATGGTGATGGGAGCCGTCGGCGTTCCGATGGCCTTATTGGTATCGACGCCCGCAACCGTGGCCCCGCCGATCCCGAGCGCCACTAAGGCAAGTCCGCAAACTCTCATTTTCCCATTCTACCGGCCCGCGCCCGCCTATCGCGACAAGGCGTTATCCAACAAACTCTTGAGCAGATCGTAATTGGGCGTTCCCGGAGGCAGTCCGGTGCGCTGGCCGTGGCTAGTCATCACGACGGTGGGCGTGGAATTCACGCCGTCCCGCTCTCCCTGTTCCAGGTCCTCCCGCACTTCGGCCAAAACGCCGGGATCCTTGGCCAGCGCCTGTACCTTCTTTTGTTCCTCGGCGGTCAACACATTCGCCATGTATTCCCACCATTTGCCGGTCAGCGCCCAACTGTTTTGGGTCTTGAACATCGCATCGGCGACCTGCTGGTACTTGCCAATGCGCGCCGCCGCGGTGGCGTACACTGCCACGTCGTGAGAGTAGGGATGGCCCGCCGCTGCCGGCAGCGGAAACTCCCGGCTCACCAGGCACACCTTGCCGCGCAGCACGTAGTCGTTCATCAGGCGCGGCGCGATCTCTTCATGAAAAATCCTGCAGTGCGGGCAATCGAAACTGCTGAATACCTCGAGCACAACCGGTGCGTTAGCTCCGCCGATCATCTTGTTGTCGTCGAACTTCGGACCGCCCGCCAGGCACCCCATCGACATCGAAACGGCGAAGGCAAATACTTTCCTCATGTTCTTCATTGTAAGGGCGCGGCGGGCGTGAAAGGTGGGGCATGCTTTAGCTTGCCCGTAAAAAGCTCTCAATAGCGGCCGGCGCCGGGGAAAATCCTTACGGGCAAGCTAAAGCCCACCTAACCAACTGAAAGCAGGCCAATTACATCCCGCGCCGCAATTTGTGAGACTTTTGCCCGGTCCGCAGGACTTCCTGTGCGATGTCATTTTCACCAAATCCGGCGGGCGGCGTACCGGACGCTGAGGAAATGCGCCGGGCGGTGGCAGCTTTCCTCGCCAACGCGCGCCAACCGGCGTTGCTCGAACCGGGCGAAGAATTGCTGGCCATCGGCGCGGAGAATTTCCATTTAGAAGCGCGGCCGCGCGGCCTGTGCCTGGAAGCTTGGGACCGCACCCGCAATTTGACCCGCCGCGTCACCGCGATCAAAGCATCCGCGCCGGGCAGACTCGAGCTGGCGGTGGAGCGCTTCGCCAAGAGGGAAGGTTCGGTCTACCTGCTCGATCTGGCGCGCCGCTCCGGGGCCGATATGGGCCGGCGCAGCGGGCGGCTGGTGTTTCGGGAACGTTTCCGCCTGTTCCTGCGCCGCCAGTTCCCGAGTTGGACCCTGGCGGAGCTGAGCGCCGAACCCAACCTGGAGTTCAGCCTCTCGCCGGTTTTCCCCCGCGCTTTGCTGCGCAGCGGCCGCCAGGGGTGGGCGGCCATCGCGTGTCCGCCCGAAGCCGATGCCGCGGCCCTGGTTTCGTTCGGCCTGATCTGGCTGGCCTACCTGCGCGCTCGCGAGCGCCGCGCGAAAGTGGAGGGGCTGGCTCTCTACGTCCCCACCGGCGCTGAGCGCGCGCCCGCCCTGCGCCTGCTGTGTCTCAATCCCGAAGCCGCTCGCGTGGAGCTGTTCGGCTATACCGAACAGGATTCCGTGCTGCCGGTGGACCCGCGCGATCACGGCAATCTCGATACCCGCGTGGAGGTTTGCCGGCGCGCTGCCGAGCCTTCCGCCGCGTGGCAGCGGATCGCGGCAATCGCCGGCGTGGAACGCGTCGCGAAGCACGATGGCCGCGTGAGCCTGCGCGTGCGCGGTCTGGAGTTCGCCGAGTGCGCAGATGGTAAGTGGAGGTTTGGCCTGGGTATCGGCGAGAGCCAGCGGCAGGCCGCCAGCGAACGCCACCTGGCCGAGATCGAACGCCTGGCCGAAGAACTCATCCGGGCGCGCACACCCGGATCCGACAGCCGGCATCACCCGCTCTATCGCCAATCGCCGGAGGCATGGCTCGAATCGCAGGCGCGCGCGAACCTGGCCGCGCTCGATGCCAGCCTGCTGCCGCAACCCGTCTACGGCCAGGTCCCCGCTTTCGCCGGAGGCGAGCGCGGTTTGATGGACCTGGTGGCCGCCGACGCTCGCGGCCGCCTGGCTGTGATCGAGTTGAAGGCTAGTGCCGATCTGCACCTGCCGCTGCAGGCGCTCGATTACTGGATCCGCGTGAAATGGCATCTGGACCGCGGCGAATTCTCCGCCCGGGGCTACTTCCCCGCCCTGACGCTCAGCCCCGAACCGCCCCGTCTCCTGCTGGTCGCCCCCGCGCTCGAATTTCATCCCACCACCGAGACGATCCTCGGCTTTTTCGATCCGCGCATCGAAGTCGAACGGATAGGCGTGAGCGAAGACTGGCGTAGCGAGCTGAGAGTCATGTTCCGCCTGAAGGGGGCGGAGTCGCCGAAGTTCTGAGCAGCGATGGCTATCCGCACACTTGAGCACATCAGCCTTTTCCCCGTTCGCGGAGGTTTTTCCGCTGCTTGGGCCAACCGTGGGGCAGACCATCGCCTTCCGTGGTCTGCCCCAGAACAAACTCTGGACGCAAACGCATTGAGCAACCGCCGTTCCGACCTATGTAGTTCGTAGCGCCGGCGATCTCTGTCGCCGGTTCTTCTCGAATCGGCGGAGAGATCATCCATCGCCGCGGCATCCTGTTACGATCAAGGCAGACATGTGGCTCGGCAGCTCGGGTTGCAGACAGCGCCTTCCGGACGAGAGCCCTGTCGGTTGGGCGCTCAGGGCTCTGTTGTCATGGCGAAGCTGCCGTTTGGTCTTGGCTGGTGCCCTCTTCCTGGCGGGCGCGTTCGCGAGCTGGACTGACACATCCACCGGGATCGACCTCGACAAGCTGCCACATCCCAGCCTGGTGAGGATTCGATCAGGCTACCTGCGGGAGGGCGCGCGCGTGACCTTCGACGGCATAGCTGCCACGACGCCGCCCGCGGGAGGACCACGGGAAGTTCAATTGCGCGGGGTCGGTAAGTCGGGGAGGCCCTGGCTGGCGCACATGTGCTGCCTCGACGAGGTTTGGCGGACCGACCTGGACGGGAACGGTACTCAGGACTATATCTTCTTCTCGGCCGGGCCGATCTTCAACGGCCGCACGACACCCGAATTCTCGCTTTCGATCCTGTTGATGGATACGGAGGGCCTGCCCGTTCCTTTCTTTACGGTGGTATACCAGGGCGAGAATGGAAAAGGAATCAGGAATCTGGTCGACCTGAACCGCGATGGGCATTCTGAGCTGCTGATCGCCACTTATGACGAGGCCGTGTCTGACCCTAGGTTTGGTCCCTTCTGTTCGGGTCACTGGGCTACTCAGTTGTACCAATTCCAGAATCTTCGCGCGGAGGAGTTTCGCGGCACAATGGGTGGTATCACATTCCCGTTTGTCCACCCCTGGAGCTACTTCGGCAGCATGTGCCCGAAATCCGAGAAACCCTTCAAGATCCAGGCGCCGACCATCTACGAACATGGAACGGCGCTGAAAGACGAGGTCAGCACGGTGATCCGTGGAAGGAATGATAATGAGATGTCGCTCGAGATCAGTCCGGTCGCAGGCTGCCACGCCATCCGCGAATCGGTGGTCGTATACGATCGCCCCAAAGTGCGTGAAATCGCGTTACCGAACCTTTGGAGCTCCGCCGTCAGCGACCTGCTAGACAACATCCGGCGCGACGGCGCGCCCGTGAGACTTAGCGGCCTCGATAGGTGGCCGGGGCACGGCGTTTGTTCGGCCAATCTGGTTTGGGCGAGCGCGCAGGAAAACCGCTGACCACTTGCCCGCCGCCGCGCGGCGCGCTACGGTACGAACAGCATGGCAGCTTTCGTCAGCGACCTTCGCTACGCCCTGCGCGCGCTGCGCGGCAATCCCGGATTCACCGCGGTCGCGGTGGCTTCGCTCGCCTTGGGCATCGGTGTCAACACCGCCATCTTCAGTCTCGTCGATCAGCTTCTGCTGTGGTCCGTGCCGGCGCGCGACCCAGCCGCACTGGTGAATATCGAAGGCGGGCGCGCCAGCTCCTACGCGTTTTATCGCGAATACCGCGACCGCAACCGCGTGTTCGCCAGCATGTGCGCCAGCAGCCGGCCGCAAATCAGCGGCGTCCGGGTGGAAGGTTCTGCGGCAGTGGAGGTCGGGCAAGTAGCCTACGTCACTGGCAATTTCTTTCCCACTCTGGGCATCGGCGCCGCGGCGGGCCGTGTCATCACCGCCGCCGACGACCTCGCACCCGGCGGATCGCCCATCGCCGTGGTCTCGTATTCCTACTGGCAGCGGCGCTTCGCGGGCGATCCGCACGTGGTGGGCCGCAAGCTGGCAGTCAGCGGCGTCCCGCTCACTATTGCCGGCGTGGCGGAAAAAGGCTTCACCGGAGTTTTCAATGGAATGCCCGCCGACGCTTTCACGCCGGTTACGATGTACCCGATCACCAACCCCGCCGCGGTGAACGCCTGGTCGAGCGCCATCATGTACTGGCTCACTCCCATGGCGCGGCTCAAACCCGGCGTTTCGCTCGGCCAGGCGCAGGCCGCGATGCGCGTGTTGTGGCCTCAGGTTGCCGAAGCGGTGAGCGACGCCGCGTTCAAAAGCAGCGGACGCCGGCGCACGTTCAAAGAAGATACCATCAAGCTGACATCCGGCGCGCGCGGCAGCGGCAGCGGTAGCACGGGCGCTGCCATGGCCAATCCGCTCCAGGCTTTGGCCGTCGCCACCGGCCTCGTGCTGCTGATCGCCTGCGCCAATGTGGCCAACCTGCTGTTGACTCGCGCCACCGGCCGCCGGCGGGAGATCGCGGTGCGGCTCGCATTGGGCGCTTCGCGGGGCCGTCTGGTGCGGCAACTGCTCACCGAAAGCCTGCTGCTGGCGCTCCTCGGCGGCGCGGCCGGGCTCGCGCTGGCATGGTGGGGAGTTGGCGCGCTGGCCCGGCTCGACCTGGTGAATTCCCATCTTCGCTTCCATCCCAGCCTCACCGTGATCGCGCTCTCGGCGGCGGCCACGCTCGCCACCGGCATTTTGTTCGGAATCGCGCCGGCCTTGCGCGCTACCCGCATCGTT
The DNA here is from genome assembly GCA_049511335.1 of Bryobacteraceae bacterium. Taxonomy (GTDB): domain Bacteria; phylum Acidobacteriota; class Terriglobia; order Bryobacterales; family Bryobacteraceae; genus JBEKYD01. Next base: position 9,325 of record JBEKYD010000072.1, read on the forward strand.
CTGGCCGACGCCGTGAAGGAGGGCGGATCGGCCGGCCGCAGCGCTGCCCGCCTTCGCCTGGGCAAAGCGCTCGTCGCCGCCCAGGTGGCTCTTTCGCTGGCGCTGCTGGTCGAAGCCGGCCTCTTCGTCCGCACCTTGCGCAATCTCCGCAACGTCAATATCGGCTTCGAGGCCGATCGCGCCGTGGTCGTCGATATCGATCCCACCAAGCTCGGCTACCGCGGCCACCGTTTGCGCCAGTTCTACGACACCCTGCTGGAGCGCACCAGGCGCATTCGCGGCGTGCGTTCGGCGTCGCTGTCTTTGATGACTCCCATGGGCGAGTTCGCGTTCAGCCGTTCGCTATCGGCGGAGGGTTACCAGCCGAAGGGCGGGCAAGACATGTACGCGTACAACAATGCCGTGACGGAGGGTTACTTCACGACGCTGGGAATTCCCATGCTGCTCGGCCGCGACTTCGAGCCGCGCGACGAGCCGGCTGTGACTCCCAGAGATCGCTTCATGGCGGGCATCGGGCGCCAGTCCGGCGGCGGTAATTTCGGCCAGACGGACGCTCCGGGGGTTTGCATCGTGAACGAATCGCTTGCCCGCCAGTTCTACGGCGATTCGAGCCCGCTGGGCCGCCATCTCAGCTTCGAGGATAAGTACGAACGCGCCGGCGCTCTCGAAATCGTGGGCGTGGTGAAGGACGTCCACACCGGCGAAATCCGCAAGGCAGACCGCATTGGCACTGTCTACACGCCGAGCTGGAGCAACGGCGCCGAAGCGCGTTGGATGGAGGTGCGCTTTGCCGGAGACGCGGCGCCCGCGGTCGCAGCCATCCGCCGCGAGCTGCGCAACATGGACCCCAACGTTCCGCTGCTGCGGTCGCGTCTACTCCGCGAATACGTGGACGGCAATTTGAGCCGCGAGCGCCTGATCGCCTGGCTGGCGGGGTTCTTCGGGTTGCTGGCAGTGGCGCTGGCGGGGGTGGGTCTTTATGGCGTGGTGGCGTATGCAGCGACCCAGCGAACCAAGGAAATCGGGATCCGCATGGCGCTGGGCGCGGAGGCGGGCGACGTGGTGCGCATGATCGTCGCCGACTCGCTGGTGCCGGTGCTCGCGGGTGTGGCTGCAGGTCTCGGCGGCGCGCTGGCGCTGGCGCGCCTGGTGGCCGGCCTGCTCTACGGTGTGGCCCCGCGCGATCCCCTCTCCATGGCTCTGGCCGCCGCCGGAATGCTCGCCGTCGCCCTGGTTGCCGCCGCAATTCCGGCCCGCCGCGCCAGCCGCGCGAACCCGGTCGAGGCCCTGCACTACGAGTGAGTACAGCAGCAAGGTTCAAGCGAATAACTCGCTGAAGTTGCGCGCGGAGACGATCTGCGTGCCTCGGTGGCGCGCGAGAGAGAGCAGCCCGCTCTTGTCGCCCGTCACCAGGTAATCGGCTTTGCCGGCTTCGGACAGCGCCAGCAGAAAATCATCGGCGGGATCGGGAGATCGCTGGACGTGCGCCAACGCGTCCACGCTCTCGGCAAGGCCCATAAGCTGATTCACCAGCCGCCAGGCCTTGTAAGGTTTGATGCGTTCCGCAAGGGCAGGCTTACGCAGCGTGGCCCGCAGCTCGTCGAGCTGCGCCGGGCAGGTCAGAAGGTTGAAATATCCTTCCTGCCAGGCGCGGTAGATCGCAGCCGGGTGGCCCATCTGAATCAGCAGGGCAGAAACCAGGATGTTGGTATCGAGCACCACCCGCATCAGGTTTCGCCGGCCTTACCTCTGGCGCTCGCTTCCACGCGAACCTCTCGCACGGCATCGTCGATGAGCGCCTCCAGCTCACCCGCGTCGGTATCGGCGTTGCGGGCCTTGATGTCCTGCACGGTCCGATGGAATACGTGCCAGCGGACGGCCTCTTCGATGAATTTCGAGAGGTCGCCCTTTTTCATGCCCTGGGAACCGAGAAAAGTGCGCAGGGTGAGATCCGTTTCCTTGGAAACTTTAATGTTCCAGCGAACGGCTTCTTGTTCCATATCAGGCACCTATGTGGTTAGACAGATAAACACATAAACATTATAGCCTAAATGAACCATTCCGGCAAACCCGTTCCCGGCAACCACGCTAAACCGCGCCACGCTTGCCGAACACCGCGTACTGCCCTCCCATTGGAACGTGCCCCAGCAGCCGTTCCACGTTGCGGAGGCGCGGATAGAGCCGTTCGGGAAAATAGAGGAAATACCGCTGTTCGGCGATCTCGAATCCAGAACGTCGAAGCATGCCACGAGTCTCGCCCGGGGTGAGCAGCACCGCGTCGGCATCCACCGGCGTGCGGCTCACGATCAGCCGCGTGGCGGGATTGTAGGGATTGTGTTCGATCACCGCGAAGACGCCGCCCGGCTTCAAAACGCGGCGCGCCTCGGCGGTCAGGCGATCGCGCAACTCCGGTTCGACGTGGTGATACACGCACACCGCCGTGACCAGATCGAAGCGCGCGTCTTCGAAGGGGATGCTCAGTGGCTCCGTCTGCGTGCGGGCGATAATACCACCGGCGGCGAGCTGGCCGCTCGCGAGCATCTCGGCCGAGGGATCGCAGCCCGCGGCCTCGGCAAAGTGGTGGCGCAATAGCTGCAACAGTTCCCCCTTGCCGCAGCCGAGGTCGAGCACCGCGAGGCGGCGCGTATCCATCGCGCGGCGGCGGTAATACTCGCGAATCAATTCGCACTTGCGCGCATGGAAAAACCGGTTGCCGCCGGCGGTGAACCGGTCGCGGATGGGATCGCGCAGCAGCTCGTCGTAGGATTGGGCAAACCGGTCGAAGTCGGGCTTGGCGGGCTTCACTGTCGCTCAAATTTTACCGCGGGGTGGCCGGGGCGTGGCAGCATAGGTAGTAGAGGTGATTGTTGGATTATGTCTACATTAGTCGTGCGCCGAACCGTGGATCTGTCGCAGTATCCACGCCTTGTGGTCATCTACCTCGGAATGCGGGTAAATCGTCTGACCGGACTGAAGACATTGATTGGATTTGGGCCGAAGATCTCCGGTTCGGTTGCCGCCCAGCCGGACGGGCTGCTTTCGCACGAGACTATCTTCTACTCGCTCTTCCCTGCGCATGTCGGCATGCGACAGTACTGGCGCGATATGGAATCCCTTCTGGCCTGGACCCGCTCCGAGCCCCACCGCCAGTGGTGGACAGGTTTTCTCAGGGATTCCGGAGGCACCGGGTTCTGGCATGAGACCTACTTGATGCAGGGTGGCATGGAAGCGATTTACGACGACGTGCCGGAGCCTCTTGGATTTATGCGGTTCGCCCCGGTCAAGGTGGCGCGTGGCGCCATGTTCGGCGCCGCGAATCGGGCCGGCAAGCCGCATGACGCAGCGCCTGTCGTCGGAGAGAAAGAACTGTACCAGCCATAAGCCATCGAATCGCGGCTCGGGGGGTGCGGATCCCAGATCGCTCACGTGCTCCAAACACCGCGCGTTATGATGAGGGCTACATGGATTCGCGCCGGATGTGCCCGCACTGCCGGGCCTTCATCACCAACAAAGACAAAGTTTGCCCCTACTGCAACGAGCGGGTGGGACCGCGCGCCATCGACCGGCGCGAGCCGGGGGCGCTGATCGGCGGCCTGATCCCGCACGCGCGCTTCAATACCACCACCATCCTGCTAGTGAACTTCGGGTTGTACGTGGCCACCACCATCTACAGCATGAAGGCGGGAAACGGGAACGCCATTTCGAACATCGACCCGCAGACGCTGGTATCGTTCGGCGCCAAATTCGGGCCCTACATCGCGATGGGCCAATGGTGGCGGCTGGTGACGGCGGGGTTCCTGCACGGCGGCCTGCTGCACATCCTCATGAATTCCTGGGTGCTGTGGGACCTGGGATCGCAAGTGGAGGAGATTTACGGCGCCAGCCGCATGTGGGTGATTTACCTGGTGTCGAGCGTCGGAGGTTTTTACCTGAGCGCGCTGTGGAACCCGATGGCGCCATCGGTGGGAGCGTCGGCCGGCCTGTTCGGCTTGATCGGCGCCATGATCGCCCTGGGCATTTCGCATCGCGGCGGCGCGGGCGACGCCATCAAGGGCATGTACATCCGGTGGGCGATTTACGGGCTACTGTTCAGCTTCCTGCCGGGCATCGACATGGCGGCGCATATCGGCGGCCTGGTGGCCGGCTTCGGCATCGGATATCTGGCCGGAACACCGCGGTATGAGGGAGCCCCGGTGGAGGCCTTCTGGAAAGGCGGATCCTGGGTCTGTCTCGCGATAACAGCGTTCAGTTTTCTAAAGATGTACTTGTGGTTTACCAGGGTGGCACAATAAACTAGGACTATGAAGTTTCGTACCTTGGCGCTGGCGCTCGTGTTGGGACTAGGATTGACCACGGCAGGCGAAGCCGCCACCAAAGTCAGCAAATCGCATTTTGCCAAGGCGCGGGTGAAGGGCAAGAATCGCTCCTCGAACGCAAAAAAAGCCGCCAAGCGCAACAAAGCGCGGGCCAAATCCGCCCGCAAAGCACACCGATCCGTCCGGCACTCGTAAGCGTCCGTCGCAGGAACCCTGGCATGTGGGGCAGGTTGGTAACCTGCCGGCCGATTGGCAATCGGCCATGGTCTCAAGTTGGTTGCCGGCTGCACCCTCGTGGAGCAGGCGTTTTCGCCTGCAATCGTCCGCAGGTATTCTAACGCGCCTGACGGCCGGCATAGACCGTTGCTACTCGGCTGCCCCGATCGGGGTGGTCGTCATCGACGGGAAGCTCCTCGATCAGGTCTTTGTCGGAAGCGGTATGAAACGACACCACCACCCAATCGACCTCGCCCATTACCGGCCTGTGCCAGACATTGGCCGGAATCGAAAGCCATCGGCTCTCGAGCGGCTCGGCCGGATCGCTTCTTAAGATGTTGGAGACCCAGCTTTGGCCGTTCCAGGTCCGCATGTCGGCGTGCCCACCGAGCGACATGACGCGTTGAATGCTGTTGGGGTGCCGTTCGGCGCCGGAAGAGCAGCCCGCCCGCAAGACAAATATCCAGCTTGAGGCGATGCCTTCCGGCAGGCCGTCGTAGATGTCAAGCGGAACGCTCTGCCAGGCCAGACGCGCGGCGGGATCTTTCTTCAATAGCGCGGTAACCTCCGCGGCTAGAGACGACAGCACGGCCGCGGAGCGCGGCGCCCGGACCTGCCGGTCCAACGTTTCCAGAATGTCGCGTTCGGAAGTTGTTAGAAACTGCATCTTGGCATGCTAACCCAGGCGACGCGCTTCAGCGGATCAGCCGGATCAATCCGTAGCACGCCAGGCAGATCCAGAAATCGATGGCCAGTCCCCAATCGATCTGGTAGAGCTGGTGCTGCCCGCGCGGCGGCAGATATTTCTCGATGCTGAAATAGATTGCGTTGCCGGCCAAAATGGCAATCAGGTATTGCCAGAACTGGCGTTTGCTAAGCACCGGCTTCAGAGTAGCATTTCCGGGGATAATGGGCCATGCGCTTGCCTTCCATCGACGAACTCAGAGCCGCTGCCGCAGCCGTTCACCGCGTCATGCCGCCTACGCCGCAAATTCGCTGGCCGCTCGTCTCGGAGCGCACCGGCGCGGAAGTGTGGATCAAGCATGAGAACCATACCCCGGTGGGAGCGTTCAAGATTCGCGGCGGGGTGGTGTACATGGAGAATCTCCGGCGCGCGGAGCCGAACGTGGCGGGCGTGATTGCGGCCACGCGGGGCAATCACGGGCAGAGCGTGGCTTTTGCCGCGATACGCGCCGGTCTGCGCGCCGTGATCGTGGTGCCGCACGGAAACAGCCGCGAGAAGAACGCCGCCATGCGCGCGCTGGGCGCGGAACTGGTGGAACATGGCAACGATTTCCAGGAAGCGTACGAGTATGCCGCCGCGATGGCCCAGGCGCAGGGCCTGCACTTCGTGCGGTCTTTCGACAGTGCGCTTCTTTGCGGTGTGGCGAGCTATGCGCTGGAACTGTTCGAAGCGGTTCCGGCACTCGATGCGGTCTACGTCCCCATCGGCATGGGGTCGGGCATTTGCGGCGCCATCGCCGCCCGCAACGCACTGGGGCTCAAGACGGAGATCGTCGGCGTGGTTGCGGCCGGAGCGCCGGCGTATGCCCTTTCCTTCGCCGCCGGCAGACCCATCGCAACCGAAACCGCCGAGACCATCGCCGATGGCATGGCATGCCGGACGCCGGACCCGGAGGCCGTTCGAATCATTCTGGAAGGCGCCTCCCGAATCGTCACCGTGACTGACGGCGAGATTCGGGCCGCGATGCGGCATCTGTTTTCCGACACACACAATGTCGCCGAGGGCGCGGGCGCAGCGGGGCTGGCAGCGCTGCTACAAGAACGTAGCCGGATGGAGGGCCGCCGCGTAGCCCTGATCTTGAGCGGCGGCAACGTCGATCGGGAAGTGTTCGCGCAGACGCTGGCGGAAAGCGCTTGAGGCAGCCCGAATGCTGTTCGTGAAGAGTTTCTTGGCCGGAGCGGCGGCGTTGGTCGCCTACGTTCTCTTGATCGCTATCGTCCTGTTCCTGAAGATGCGCACCGGGGCGTCAGCGTGCTGACGATTCCGGTTCGGACGCTGTTCATCGGCGCGCTACTGGTTTTTGCGGCTGGGTTTTATTGGAGTTTCAGGAAAAGCTTGTAGGATCTGGCGGTGTTCACGCCCGCTTGCGGGATTCCGCGCGCGTGGCAATCGCGACAAGCGCCCGAAGCGCGTCGTTCACGGACTTCGAATCCGGAAAAGCCGCGATTAATTCGGGGTCAAGAAGCACCAAGTTGGTGCCGCGGCGGTACCGGTCCACATACTTGCCGCGTACGCCGCCGGAAAAGTCGTACTCCGGCCTCATCCCGCGGGCTGGGTGCTTAGGCTGAGCTTTCTTCGTAGCTGCGTTTTTCATGTTTGGTCGCCGCGCGGGCGCTGACCAGGCGGATCCGCTCTCCTCTCATAGTATGCACCACAACCAGCAAACCGTGTTCGCTTGACGCTCCGACAATAACAAACCGATCTTCGTCCATGGAGTGGTCGGGGTCCGGAATCGTGATCGAAAGCGGATCGTCGAAGACGGTGCTCGCCTCCTCAAATCCAACGCCATGCTTCTGTCGGTTTGTGAGATCCTTCCGCGGATCCCACTCAAAGACGATTCCATGCATCTTCCGTCGAGTGTAACGGATTCGCAGCGGGCTTCGGCAACCGCTCCCTGACGGTCGCGGCTCGGACCCAGACTTTTAGACCTTTGGATGCGGTTCCGCCATCCTCGAACCTCCGCGAGAGCATCGAGACCGAGCCGCGACCGTCAGGGAGCGGTTGCCGAAGCCGTACGATACTCTCGGGTTCAGTACAGCGTCCGCGGCGCCACCGCCACCGGTTTCAACCCTAGCGCTTTGGCGCCTAGCCGCATCAAACCTAGTTCGGTCTGCGATTGGAAGAACTGAAAGCCCTCGTCGCGATACTTGGCTACTTGCTCCGGCGAGCCCGCGGGGCGGCCCAGGAATTTGCCGTGTTTCCGTCCCGCCGCGACGATCTTGGCGATGCTCTCCTGGAGCAGCGGCTCGTTTTGACGGCCGCGCAGGCCCAACGAAAACGCAAGGTCGCTGGTTCCGATGAACATCACGTCGATGCCGGGGGTGGCGGCGATCTCGTCGATGTGCTCCACCGCCACGGCCTCTTCGATGACGATAATCGTCATCATGTTTTTATCCGCCGAATCGTGGTAATTCTCCGGTTCCGGCCAGGTGATGGTGGCGAGCGCCGCACCGCTGCCTCGCTTGCCCTGCGGCGGATAGCGGCACGCCGCTGCCGCCGTCCTGGCTCTCTCCGGCGTCGACGTGAACGGAAAAATCACGCCCGATACGCCTTGATCCATCGCGCGTTTCGCCGTCCATAATTCCACTACGGGCACGCGGGCGAACACCGCCGCGGGCAGAGCCCTGGTTGCCAGCACGATCGCGCGCAGCGTTTCCAGCGTAATCGGGGAATGCTCCATTTCCACCCACAGAAAATCGAATCCCAGCGTCGCCACCAGCGCCGCCGCTTCGATACTCGGCGTGGTGACGGTGCCGCCGATCACGACTTCGCCCGCCGCCAGCCGCGCCCGCACCGGGTTCTGCCACTCGGTATTCGCCATGGTTGAACCCTTTATTTCGCGTTGGCGGGCGTCTGCGCCTTCAGGAATGCATCCACGTTCGCCTTGTCGATCAGGGTGGCGCCGGTATCGACGAACACTGGCAGCGGCGAGCGCGTGTCCTCGGTCCAGTTCCCCTCCAGACTCGGAAGCTTGTAGTGATGGATCATATCGAGGATGAGGGCGCCGAAATGCGCCATCGTATACGGCTTCTGAGCGATGGTTGCGGCGATTTTCCCCTTTTGTATCCAGGTGAGCGTTTCCGCCGCCGAATCCATGGCGACGATGACCTTGTTGTCGACCTTGTTCCGGTCGAGTACGTCGGCAACTTCCTGGCAGGAGCTGCTGTCCAGGCAAACGAAAGCGTCCGGCACGGGCTTGCCCTTGAGCAATTCTTGCGTGGTATCGAATGCGATGGAGGGAGTGCCTTTCACATCCACCACGCGCGTAATCTTTATCTGCGGGTGATCGGCCAGGACATTCTTATAGCCCTGCAACCGCTCCGCCAGATTGCTCTGGCTTGGCAAGGTGAAGACAACCACGTCGCCCTTGCCATGCAAGTGATCGACCAGGGTGCGGCCTCCCATCAGGCCGGCCTGGTAGTTATTGGTGCCCACAAAAGTCAGGCGCTTACTGTTGGGGACGTCCGCATCGATGGTGATCACCGGGATACCCTGGGCGATGGCGCCATCGATGGGGTCTTTCATCATGGCCGCATCGGCCGCGGAGACCAGGATGCCGGATGGTTTCTTGGCCGCGGCGTCACGGAATGCCTGCACCTCCGCTTGAGGGTCATAGCTGTCGGGGCCCACCGTTTCGGCAAGGACTCCCAAAGCGCGAGCCGCCTGGTCGAGTCCGGCTGCGGCCGCCTGGAAATAAGCGAGCTTGGTATTGGAGACTACCAGATAGTATTTTTCGGCTGCTTCGTGCCGGGAACCGCTGCAACCTGAAAGGCCGGCAATAAGCGTTGCGGAAAGGAACGCAATGAGTGTTGTTTTCATGATCTCTGCCTTCGAAGCATAGGTATAACGCCTTTCCCTCTCGCGGAGCAAGCGGCCCCTCAGCTCCGCTCGCCGCCGGGCGGCGACAAGCCTAGAATCAAGCGTCCGAAATCGCGCGGCGGTTCGCAGTCGACGGAAATTCTCTCGCGCGAGCGCGGGTGAACAAACTCGATATGTGCCGCGTGAAGAGCCACGCGATCGATCAGCGGTTCGGAAGACTCCTCCGGGCGATATTTTCTGTCTCCGACGACTGGGTGCCCGATTGCCGCGAACTGCGCCCGGATCTGATTTTGCAGTCCGGTCTCAAGCTCGACTCGGACCAGAGTGGCGCCGCGCAGAAGCCGCTCGACCGAATACCGCAGCTTCGCGCGAGCCGCTTCCGGGTCTTGCTCGGTGCGCAGCTTTTGGAACATCCCCACGCGCCGGAAATAGTGAACCAGATTCCCCTCGCGGACCTTAAGATGCCCGCGGACCACCGCCAGGTACTGCCGCACCGGCGTATGCTCCAGAAACTGCCGCACCAGAGTCTCTCGATCGCGCTCCGTTTTGGCGAACAGCAGAATGCCGGAAGCGAAGCGGTCGATGCGATGGACAACAAAAGCTCGCTGTTTTTTTCGCGCCAGACTGGCGGCAACCAGAGAGAGAGCGGACGGGTTGGCAGAGCCTGGGATAGGCACAGCCGGAAGGCCCGCGGGCTTATCGACGACCACGAGCGCATCGTCCTCATAGAGGATGGGAAGCTGGCGGGAGAGCCGGCTCCTAGGACGCATACCCTACAGCCCCGTTGTGGCGCGAACGCTCTCTCACCTTGCCGCCGGCCCCGCCCCAATCCGCTCGAAAGGCACGTTCCCGATGCCGTACTCCCGCCAATCGCGGTAATCGAAGTGCCACCACTCGGAGGGAAACACGCTGAATCCCTTCCGTTCCATCTCGCGCCGCAGCAGGTCCCGCCGCGCCCGCTGCTCGGCCGTGCCGCCGGTGTAAGTGGGGTAGGATCGTTCGGACATCTCGTCGTATCCGCCGGTCATCTCCACCTCGCGGCCAGTCTTGAGATCGTAGAGGGAGAGATCGACGGCGCATCCGCGATTGTGGCGCGATCCCTGCGCGGGGTCGGCTACAAATTCGTGCTTATCGGGCGGCGTGGCGTCCCAGAATATTTTGGTGACATACCAGGGCCGGTAGCCATCGAAGACCAGGACGCCGTAGCCCTGCTTCAAAAGTTCGCGGTGCGCGCGCAGGAGCGCCTCGGCGGCCGGCCGCTGCAAGAAAGCTCGCGCCGAGGAGTACACCGGAGTGCTCAAAAAGTTGCGGGTGGTGGCATAGCGGATGTCGAGCTTGATGCGGCCGTCGAGCGGCGCCAGCTCGACCAAATCGAACGGGCGGAATTTTCCGTGCTCCCGCGGCGGCGAGGCCGCCAGCGCTTCGACGCGCAGCTCGGCCACCGGCCGGACCGGTTGGATGCGAAAAACCCCAGGCCCGGACTGCGCCGCCACCGCAATGGCCAGCAATGCGGCTAGAGCGAACCGGCGGGTCACGATCACCTTGAGAGCTTAGCATGCCGAGTGAAGAACACTCGCAACAGCGGCCGCGCCAGTAGGGCGGACCCCCCTGGTCCGGGCGGGACGCCCTCGTCCCGCACTGCTCGCAAAAATGAAGAGCCGGCCAGGGGGCCTGGGAGCCGAGCGGTCAGAGGTGGGACAGACCATCGTTTTCCGTGGTCTGTCAGTTCCGCTACCGCTCAACCCCCAGCTTGTCCGACACCCGCACCAGCGTGGATACCAGCCGCTCGACGTGCGCTTCGGTATGCGCGGCGGTGCAGGAAATGCGCAGCAGGTTCTGCGCCGCGGCCGGCCGCAGCACCGGGTTGGTATAGATGCCCTCTTGCTCCAGCAGCGCCTTACAGAGGCGGCACAGGTCCAGCTCTTCGCGAATCACCACCGGTACGATGGCGGTTTCACCGGGCAAGACGGCGAAACCCTTGGCGGCCAGCTCTTCACGAAGCAAACCGGCAATGCGCAGCAGATGGTTGCGCCGTTCCGGTTCTTGACGGAGAATTTCGAGCGCCGCGATCACCGCCGCCACCGAGGCGGCGGGAAGGCTGGCGGAAAACACGAAGGGGCGCGCGGTGTGCTTGAGGTAATCGATCACGGCCCGTTCCGCCGCTACGAAGCCGCCCACCGCGGCCAGCGATTTACTGAACGTGCCCATGACGATATCCACGTCGTCGAGCACGCCCAGGTGCTCGGCCGCGCCGGCGCCGGTGGGACCCAGCACGCCGATGCCATGGGCTTCGTCCACGTAAACTCGTGCGCCATAAGGTTTGGCCAGGCGGAGAATGCCGCGCAAATCGGCGATATCGCCTTCCATGCTGAAGACGCCTTCCGAGACGATCAAGATGCGCTCCTCGGGCGGGCAGTTCTCCAGGCAGCGTTCGAAGTGGTCGAGATCGTTGTGGCGGAATCGGGACGTGCGCGCTTCCGAACGCAACGCTCCTTCCACCAGGCTGGCGTGAAGATTGTGGTCGCACAACATCACGTCGCCTTTTTCGGTCAGGGCCGAGAGGGTGGCGTAATTGGCTTGAAAGCCGGTGCCGAAGGTAATGGCGGCTTCTTTATGAACCAGCACCGCCAACTCGTGTTCCAGGCGGACGTGAAGGTCGAGGGTACCGTTCAGGAGGCGGGAACCGCTGCACCCGCTCCCGTATCGGCGGACCGCCTCAGCCGAGGCTTCCTTGACTTTCGGGTGGGTAATCAGGGCCAGATAGTCGTTCGAGCCGAACATTAAGACCCGGCGGTTTCCCATGCGGACTTCGCCCGGGCCACAACCTTCGCGGTCGCCAAACACCTCGAAGTACATATAGAGACCCGCGGACTGCAGATCACTCGGACGAGTGAAATTGCGGCATTTTTCGAAAATGTCGTTTGATCCGCCGGTCATTTTCTTCTTCCCAGTGATCCCGCTAGCGGATACGCGCATGGTTCTCAATTCCATTCATAAAGTCGGTATGTTTTGTATCGCCGGGCCCCCATCATTTCCAGCGAACGGTTCATCAAAACGTTGTCCTCCAAAATCCAGGACATTTCACAGTCGCCGAAGCCAAGCCGACGGGCATTGCGTACCAAGGTGGCATAGAACCCCGCGGCCAGGCCGGAAGCGCGGTACTCTTCCACCACGCCCAGCGCCAGCACCCGGACACTTCTAATCAATCGTTGATAATACAGTATTTTGATAAGCCCCGTGGGAAGCAGGCGGCCGCCCGCCGGCTTGAGCGCCTGGTTGACATCCGGCAGGGCAAGAGCGAATCCCACCATGCGTCCGTCCACCTCGCCCACCAGCACCAGCTCGGGCTTCAGAATCTGCTTCATTTCCTTGCCCATCTGCGAGAATTCCTCACGGCTCATGGGCACGAAACCCCAGTTCCGCTCCCAGGCGGCGTTGTAGATTCCCCAAATCCGCTCCACGTCGGCATCGAAGTTCTTCATGTCGATGGGACGTACGTGCACCCCGTTCTGGCCCGCGGCCTTGTCCGCCACGCGCTCGATTTTTTCCAGCGTGATGGTATTGGCATTGCTCAGATAGGCGTACAGGTCCTTGGCCTTGCGCAGCCCGGCCTGCTCCAGCAGGGTGGCGTAATGCGGCGGGTTATAGGGCATCATCACCATCGGGTCGGAACCGAACCCCTCCACCAGCAAGCCGCATTCGTAATTGGTGGATGGACTGACGGGGCCGCGGATGAACTTGGCGCCGCGCGCGACCGCCCATCGCCGCCCGGCATCCACCAGGGCGCTGGCGGCGGCCGGATCGTCCTGGCATTCGAAGAATCCGAAAAAGCCGGCTTCTTCCTGGTGGAATCGGTTGTAGGCGCGGTCGATAATCGCCCCGATCCGCCCCACCACCGTGCCGTTGCGGCGCGCCAGAAAAAACTCGGCCTCGGCGTCGCGATAGAACGGGTGCTTCTTCCGGTCCAGCAACTCTTTCATGGCGATGCGCAGAGGAGGTACCCAATGAGGTTGCCCGCAGTACAGAGAGTAGGGCAGTTCGATGAACTCTCTTAGCCCTCTTTGGTCCTTTACCTCGATAACGTCGACTTCGCCCAAGCGTTCACCGGCCTTTCCTGAAGCATTCGGTAAACAAACGGTGCCCCCACGATCAGACTCGCGGCTACGACCGCCCCGGCCATCACATCGACCGTATAGTGGTATCGAAGATAAACTGTAGCAAAAATGATAGACGGAGTGTAGATCAAATAGGCTAAGAAGATCCTTTTCGAGAGGATGCGGCTGCCCCAGCACGCCAGGATGGTCAATTCGGTGTGACCGCTCGGAAAACAATCGTAATGCGCGGATTCCATCGTATCCAGGGTATGCTGCATGGCGTGGAACAGCCAGAGCCCCTGTAAGGGTATGTGTTGCAATGAGTTCAGCAGAAATCGCGGGCCTCGCGCTGGTACTACTAGATATCCCACGTAGGAAACCAGGAAGCCGGCGGCGATTAAGAACGCGTAATATTGGAACTCCGCAAATTTCCCTTTGCGCCAAATGAGATAGGCGACCACGAGTACGGCCGGCACAAACAGCGTGTACACAAGCTGCAGAAATTCGGTGAAGATTGGCGACTGCAGCCGCTCCAGCCAGACGGTCGGATTCGCGCCCCAGATCCGAAAATCCAAATTGGCCAGCCAGAGGTCCGAATCGCCGTGCCGCACCGGGGGAATCAGAATCGCCATCTCCTTATAGCAGGAAGCTACGTACGGCAAGGGGTACCAGTTCCGGAAGACCCAACTGGTCCGGTTGGGCCGCTTGATTTCCACCAGCAAAAGCACTGCCGCTGCCGCGTGGATCGCCAGCAAAAGCGGGGCTTCCGGGATGGATTTCCACCATCCGATTACCAGCACGCTGGTGGCCGCCATGTAAGCCAGGACGACTTTGTCCACCGGCCAGAAGTGCGTATCAGTTAGTACCGTAGCCATCCAGACCCTTTGTACCAGATCAAGCTCTCGCGGAGACCTTGCTCGATTCCGGTTTGAGCCGAAAATCCGATCTCGCGCGCCAACCGGCTAGGATCGCACAACCACCAGCGGCATGCGGCGTCGGCGACTTTTTCGCGGGAAATAATAGTGGGTTTATGCGTGAGCCTGGCTCTTAATTCGGCAAGGAATCCAGCCGCGCGGGCCACCGGAACCGGCGCTCGGAGCAAACGCGGCTGAACATTCATGATGCGGGCCGCTACCGCGGCGAATTCTCTCCAACTCACCGGCGCGGGATGAGAAATGAAGTACGTTTGGCCAGGGCTCCGCGAACTCCGTGCGGCTGCGATCAGGCCGGCAGCCAAGTCTTTCACGTAGATCGCGCTAAACCAGCGGTCGCCATTACCGATTTCGATGCTCCAGCCCTCGGCCAACAGTTTCAGAATTTCGAAGACATCCGTATCTCCCGGCCCGTAGACCACCGGAGGCCGCAGGATCACGGCCTCGCGACACTCCTGCCGCACCAGGGTTTCTCCGGCCAGTTTGGAGTTCCCGTAAGTCGTGAAAGGGTGCGGGGTGGTCTGCTCATCGACGGGCGTGCCGTCCGGGCTGGGACCCACGGCCGCGAGCGAACTGACATGAACGAACCGCACCGGCCGCCGTGGCGCCGCGCTGGCCTCAAGCATCGCCCGCACCAGGTTGCGCGTGGCCGTCACATTGCCGGTGTAGTAGTCTTCCCGCGCGAGCGCCTTGGTGGTGCCGGCCAGGTGAATGACGGTGTCCACGTCCACCAGCGCCTCGGCCAGCCCGGCGCCGGTTGCGAGGTCGCCGGCCGCGATCTGTGCCGCCTCCGGCAGCTTGCGCCGATTCGGTTTGGAGCGGACCAAACACCGCACCGGCTGGCCCTGGTCGCACAGTTGCTCTACCAGGTGACCGCCGATGAATCCGGTCGCGCCGGTGACCAGCCACATCAGAGCGTGCTGCGGAAGGCCACGTCGCCGAAAAAGCTCTCCGCCGTGGTGCCCGTATGTTGGGAATTGATCTGAATGCGGATGCCCTCGATGCGCGGCGCCGGATAGCCGTAGGCGCGCTCAAAATCGGCCGCCACGTTGCGGTTTTCGCTGACCCACCGATTGGCCGACGCCGCTCCCGATTCGCATACGAACGCGAACACGTGCAGCAGCGGAAGCGAGCGCACCGGCTGCATGGCGCCCCTGGGAGCCGTGGTATCCCAGATGTAAGTCAGCACCCGCCGGCCGCTGAAACCCACCAGCACCTGGGCGGCCTCATCGTCGGTCGCGCTCGACCGGAAATCCCCGCCGCTCGGAAGCTGGGTCACCTTCCAGCGCCAGGTCAGAATCGGCGTGCGCGCCGGATCGATATCCACGTTTCGCTCCAATGCGAAGGACGCTTTCACGGATCGCAAATGAAGGCAAACAGCATCGCCTTCATGGCAGTCGCCGATCTCCGGTTTGCCGTGATTCACCGTCACCTGCCAACCCTTGGGCGGTTGTCCAACGTTCCAATTCGCCAGATCGACCACGATCGCGGCAAGCTGCTCGGACCGCAGTACGATGGCGCACACCAATACTCCCGTTATGATTGCGGTTTTTTTCAAAACATCTCTCGCGAGGCCTTATGAACCAACTTCAATTGTAACCGATGGATCGCTGCTCCGCGAATGCCGGGAGCGTCTACGCAGCACTGTCGGATCTGACCGGCGAGACCTTCACGCGGTAGCCCAGGGAGGCGAGGATGCGGATCAGCAGGTCGGTCGACACATGATCGAGGTCGTCGTTCAGGATCGCCGTCACCCTGGTTCGCGAGGTTCCGGCCCGCTTCGCGATCTCTGTGTGGGTGAATTGAGACGTCGGGACCTGCGCAGGCTGTTCGCTAAGTACGCGTGCTCGAAATTACAGCGACGTATTGGGACCGGCGAAGAGGTGGGGCAGACTCCCAGCCTAGCGCCGCATACTTTTGACAGGAGCCGGCACGGCATACCAGTAGGGCGGACCCCCTGGTCGCGCACTGCTAACGGGAGAAACTCGACTCCGCGAAGAAGCGGGACGAGGGCGTCCCGCGCGGACCAGGGGGTCCGCCCTACAATCAGTAATCCCTCCGATCCCCCTTCGCCAGCCAGGCCTCAAACGGCGCGTTGGCATCCGGATCGTCTACCCGCAGCATGGGGATGATGCGCGCTTCCGGCGCCATCTCGATCTGGCGGTAGATGAAGCTATCGTCGAATCCAGCCTCGGACGCCTGCGCATGCGTGGCGGCAAAAAACACGCGGCTGGGGCGCGCCCAGTAGATGGCGCCCAGGCACATGGGGCATGGTTCGCAGGAGGAATACAGGTCGCAGCCCGCGAGCTGAAACGTTCGCAGTATCTGGCACGCCTCGCGAATCGCAACCACTTCGGCGTGAGCGGTGGGGTCGTTCGCGCCGGTCACCTGGTTGGAGCCGGCGGCGATCACCGCTCCGTCCTTCGCCACCAGAGCGCCGAAAGGGCCGCCGCCGCGGCGCACGCTCGCGACCGCTATTTCGATGGCTTGTTTGAGGAAGATTGGATTCATGCCGGACGTTCGCCGGCCTTGACGCAACCGTACCGGTGCTTTACGGTTCGATCAGGCCCGCACGGATAGCATATCGCACCATGCTGGCGGTTTCGTGTACGCCCAACTTCTCCAGAATCCGGCTGCGGTGCGAATCGGCGGTCTTGTAGCTGATCCCAAGCTCGGTCGCGGTCTGTTTGGTGGATTTGCCGCCGGCAATCAACACCAGCACCTGCCGCTCGCGCTCGGTGAGCGAGAAAACCATGCGAACCGAATCGGCGTCGGGGGTGAAAAATTCTCGCTTGCGGTCGGAAATGTCGATCGCCGCACCCACGAAACCGGCAAATCGCCCGTCGGCATCCATCCTGGGAACGCCCGTGGTCTCCACCCAACAATAAGCGCCGGAAGCGGCCAGCAGGCGATGTTCCAAGCGAAACCCCTGGCGCGCCGTGAACGACTTCAAGTAGGTCTCGACGCACAGGTCGCGGTCGTCGGGATGCAGCCCCTGCGTCCAACCCTTTCCCTCTTCCAGCGCGTGACTGCGGCCGCGAAACTCCAGCCACGCGCGGTTCAGATAGGTGAACAATGCGTCCGCGCCGGACATCCAGATCATCACCGGGAGGGCATCCGCCAGAGCCCGGAAGCGCTTCTCGGCCTCATCGGCTTCTTGTTGATAACGGGAGAGTTGCGCTTCCAGCTCCCCAATTTTCTGGTGTAGAGCCATAGATTCCGCAAAATCCTGCCTGGGCGCCGATCCGAAAGCTGCCATCACTGCCATGATAGAACCAATGGTACTGGACGTAAAGTACCAAATTATAGTAAATTACGCTAGCATCACTAGGGTAAACACCGGTAATTGGCCAAGGTTGTGGAACTCTGAGAGATTTCGCGACAATTATAGCAATAGAGACCTTAATGTCAGTCCGTCCACCGGAAACAGACGACCGATTGTTGAGCCGTCTCGAAGCTGGTGACGAGGCCGCCTTTCAAGTGTTGTACCGGCGGCGTCAGGGCGCCATTTACCGCTTTGCCGTTCACGTCACCGGCTCCGAAGCGGTGGCTGAAGATATCACCCAAGAAGTCTTCCTGACCCTGATCCGCAATGCTTGCCGCTACGATCCGGAGCGCGGCACGCTGAACGGGTATTTGTTCGGCATCGCGCGGAAATTGGTATTGCGCCACCTGGAGCGCACGCGCATGGACGTGGCGCTCGATAGCGCCGGTGACGG
>JBEKYD010000073.1:0-26909 GCA_049511335.1 Bryobacteraceae bacterium
TCCGCCGTCCGCCCATGAAGACCCCCGCGCCCCAGCATGCCCGCTTGGCCGGCAAAACGCCTCCGTCAACCGGCTCTCATTCCGCCGCATGCTAGCATGGAATCTTCCGACTCTCTTGATCAAAGCCGTCAAAGGAACCAGGGATTTACTGCCTCCGGCCACGGACGTGTGGAACCGCGTGGAAGCGGTCTCGCGCGCCGCTTTTCGGGCTTATAACTATCACGAAATCAGGACGCCGATCCTGGAGGAGACACAGCTTTTCGCGCGCGGCGTGGGCGCCGATACCGACATCGTCACTAAGGAGATGTACACGTTTCTCGACCGCGACGATACTTCGCTCACGCTCCGGCCGGAGAACACGGCGCCGGTGATTCGCGCCTACATCGAGCATCGTCTCGACCAGCGGCCCGGGGTGCAGAAGCTGTACTACATCGGCCCCATGTTCCGGCGCGAGCGGCCGCAGAAGGGGCGCTACCGGCAATTTTTCCAGATCGGCGCCGAGGCGCTGGGATCGGAATCGCCGGCGGTGGATGCCGAAACGATCGAGCTGGTGCTGGAGATTTTGTCGCGCGCGGGCTTGAGCGGTTTTCAGTTGTTGATCAATTCGGTGGGCGACGCCAACTGCCGGCCGCAGTACGTGGAGCGGCTGCGCCAGGAATTGAAATCGGTGGCGCACGCGATGTGCGGAGATTGCCAGCGCCGCGCGGAAACCAATCCGCTGCGCGTGCTCGATTGCAAAGTGGAAGCCGACCAGCCGATCATCGACAAGCTGCCGCACATTGCCGATTGCCTGTGCGACGCCTGCCGCGCGCATTTCGACGCGGTGAAAAACTACCTGAACGACCGCGGCATCGCCTACGAAGTCCGGCCGCGGCTGGTGCGGGGCCTGGATTATTACATGCGCACGACCTTCGAAGTGGTGCATGGCGCGCTGGGGGCGCAGAATTCGGTGCTGGGCGGAGGCCGCTACGACGGGCTGGCGGAATCGCTCGGCTCCAAGGTGCATGCGCCGGGCATCGGCTTTTCGATCGGCGAGGACCGCCTGGTGATGGCGGTGGAAGACGCGCAGGCTGCCGAGCCTCTGGACCTGTTCATCGCTCCGCTGGGCGAGCCGGCGCTGCGCCACGCGGCCGTGCTGGCGCGCGATTTGCGCCGTGGCGGGGCTTCGGTGGAACTGGCGGAGGGGAAGTTGAAACGAGCCATGGAACTGGCCAACAAGTTGGGCGCGCGCTTCACCCTGATCTTGGGCGAAGAGGAATTGGCGGCCGGCCGTTACGCGCTGAAAGACATGGCGAGCGGCGAACAGCGGCAGGTGACGCGCGAGGAAATCGCCGCGCGCTTCGGCGCCGGCAATTGACGAGATCGAACGATATGGAAACTTCGGTTGCATTGGATTTTTTGGGCGACTTACGGCGCACGCACAATTGCGGCGAACTGCGGCCCGCCGACGCGGACAAGACAGTCGTGCTCATGGGCTGGGTGCATCGCCGGCGCGACCATGGCGGCGTCATCTTCGTCGACCTGCGCGACCGCTGGGGGCTGACGCAGGTGGTGTTTCACGAAAACGTGGGCGAGCGCGTGCACGGGCGCGCCGAGCAGGTGCGGTCCGAATACGTGATTGCGGTGGAAGGCAAGGTGACTCCGCGCGGCGCCGCTTCGGTGAATCCCAATCTGGCCACCGGCGAAGTGGAAGTGGTGGCCGACAATATCTGGATCCTGAACGAATCGCGCACGCCGCCGTTCCCCATGGAAGACGACGCGGGGGTGGCCGAAGACGTTCGCCTGAAGTATCGCTATGTCGATCTGCGCCGCCCGCACATGCAGCGCAACATCGTGCTGCGCTCGGAACTCTCCTTCGCCATTCGCCAATCGCTCTACGCGCAGGGGTTTCTCGAAATCGAAACGCCCTTCATGACGCGCTCCACGCCGGAAGGCGCGCGCGACTACCTGGTGCCCAGCCGCGTGCAGCCGGGCACCTTCTACGCCCTGCCGCAATCGCCGCAGATTTTCAAACAGCTTCTGATGGTAAGCGGTTACGAGAAGTATTTCCAGATTGTGCGCTGCTTCCGCGACGAGGATTTGCGCGCCGACCGCCAGCCCGAGTTCACGCAGATCGACTTGGAGATGTCGTTCCCGCAACAGGAGCGTGTCTTCGAAGCGATCGAACGCCTGTTGGTGAGCATCGGCGAAGTGGGGGGATTCCAGGTGGCCACGCCCGTTCCGCGCATGACTTATGCGGAGGCCATGCGCAGTTACGGCAGCGACAAGCCCGATCGCCGCATTCCGGCCATGCACGAGGTGGGCGACCTGCTGCCGGAACTCGTGGCCGGCAAGCTGCCGCTCATGGCTATTCACATTCCCGGCGCCGGCGTTCCCAGCCGCAAGGAGCGCGATGAGCTGAAGGTATTCGGCCAGGAGCGCGGTCTGCGCGTGTACGACGACCCCAAGCGGCTCGACCGCGACTATCCCGAGCCGATGGCTTTGGTTCGCAAACGCGTCGGTATGGCCGACAACGACCTGCTGATGGTCGCCGCCTGGGCCGGCGAGCCGAAAGGCCATCGGCCCGAAGAGACTGTCTATCAGGCTTGCGGCCAATTGCGCCTGGAGTGCGCGCAGAAGTTCAAGGACAAGCACAAGCTGCTCGACGCCAAGAATTATAAGTTCCTATGGGTAGTGGACTTCCCCATGTTCGAATGGGACGAAGAGGAAAGCCGCTGGAATGCCGCGCACCATCCCTTTACCTCCGTGCACGACGAAGATCTGGATAAGCTGGTCAGCGATCCCGCCCGCTGCCGCGCCAAGAGCTACGACCTGGTGCTGAACGGCGTCGAGTTAGGCTCGGGCTCCATTCGTATTCATCGCCGCGATGTGCAGTCGAAGGTCTTCGCCGCGCTGGGTTTCAGTGAGGAGGAAGCGCACCGGCGCTTTGGGTTCCTCTTGGACGCGCTCGAATACGGCGCCCCACCGCACGGCGGTATCGCGTTGGGTCTCGATCGCCTGGTGATGATTCTGGCCGGCGAAACTTCCATCCGCGACGTCATTCCGTTTCCCAAAACCGCCCGCGGTACGGACCTGATGTGCGACGCGCCATCCACCGTGCCGGACCGGCAACTGCGGGAGCTGGGGATCAGCATTCGGCATGGCGGTAAGTAGAGTGGGACAGGCCTCCTGGCCTGTCATTTTGGGTGTGGCAAGCAGCGACAGACCAGGAGGTCTGTCCCACTAATCCATCAGTTCGCTTATCCACCCTTGCATCCGGCGATAATGCGAACCTTTCCAGTAGGTTCTCCCGCACTGCGGGCACTGCCGAAAGTCTTCAAATGACGCGGCGGCGCGGGGCGGAAGCACAGGCCGCGCTTGCTCTTTTGGAACTGGCGCCAGCAGGCCGTTGCACGACATGCAGCGGGTGAATGGCCGGACGGAACGCCTCAGATCGAAGCGAGCCACGATCTCGGCAAGCTGGCAGCGGCTGCCGGTCTGCCGCACCAGGTAACCGTGAGTGACGGCGCTGTGCTTTAGTAACCCGCGGTCTTTTGTAAGTAGGATGCGGTGTTGTTCGGACGAGACTTGGACCAGTTCCGAGTCACCGCACCGGTTCCCGTAGACGGCGTCGAAGCCAAGCATGCGCAGGTAAGCCGCGAGTCTGCCCAGGTGCACGTCCAGTACGAACCTGGGCTCGCGCAAGGTTTGGCGGCGTATTCTCAACTCCGGTGTGACGTCGAAAGATTCGAACATCGGATAGACGGCGATTCGATCTCGATCGCGGACTACATGTGAGAACGGAACGGAATCGCCGTTTACGACGATCAACTCGACCTCGGTGTGCGGGACACCGAAGCTTTCGATCATGTCTTTAACCGTGCCGGGGGCGAAAAACGGCTTCTCGAGGGTTTTGTGGCGCCTGTCACTGGGAAGATGGTCGTTGAGTTCCGCATAAAAGCGGAAGTAGGCACGGGCTGGCGAGGGCTCCACACCCTCAATGCTAGCGCTCTTCCGTGAGGATCTTGGCGTTGTCCAGAACATTTCCGATAAAACGGAAAGATTTCAATTCTCCAGGACCGGCCGAAAGAAATACCGCCGTGCCGGGATAGGCGCGGCTGTTGCGCAGGATCGTTCCTGGAGCTTCGGTCAGCCGCAGCACTGGCGACCCGGCAATCGGTTTCCTGGTGCTCAAATCGTCGAGTTCCAAGTTCGAAGCCATCTCAATCGCGAATGCCGGGCCGCTGTCGGCGTTCAGTTGCACACTATGCAATTCGAGCGCGTCGGTGTACCTTGCGGTGAGCCCCACCTTGCCTGACCCGACGATGTCCGTCAAACGGAGTCCAACAATGGGCATCTCGGGCAATCCGTCTATTTCAATTGCCTTCTTCTTGGCGCCATTTATGGTGACGTTGCTGATCGCGATATTCCGAAAAGCCGGGGTGCGCTCTGAGACCGGCTCCTCTTTAGTGGCGGTTTCGCCTCCCATGACATAGTAGCTGGTGACGACGATGCCTTCCCCGACGTTTTCCATCGTCCAGTTATCGAAGCGGATGTCCTCGACCACGCCGCCGCGCCCGCGGCGGCTCTTGAGCCGGATGCCGTTTTCGGTGTCGACCGCCGTGATGTTGCTGGCTACGACGTCACGGATGCCGCCGGACGTCTCACTGCCGATCACCACCGCGCCGTGGGCGTGGTGCACGGTGCAGTTGGTGATACTCACGTGCTCGGTTGGCCGATTCACACGCAGTCCGTCCGCGTCTTTCCCCGACTTGAGAACAATGCCGTCGTCGCCCGTATCGACATAGTCGTCACTAATGCGGACGAAGCGGCTGGAGTCCGCCACGATGGCGTTGGCGTGCGGTCCGGGATATGTCTCAATCATGACGTTGCGCACGGTTGCATTCTCCGCATACAGCAAGTGCACCACGAACATCGGCGCTCCGACGATGCGCACATTTTCCACCAGCACATTCTTGGCATTCATGAAGCAGATAAAGGAAGGGCGCAGCTCCGGTGCAGCTTCGAGGTACTCTTGTTCGGAAACCGGCTGCTTCGCTTCCAGATCTTTCAGCAGGCGATCCCAGTGCGGACCGTTTGCGCTGCCGGATTCGTCCCCGTGGGTCGAAACAATGCCTTTCTGGTACTCTTCAGCGGCGCTCTTATATGCTTTCCGCCACGCTTCGTAATCGGCGGTAGTGAGGACGCCACGCCCGGTAACGGTGACATTCTCCACGTCATGGCCGCCAATGAGCGGCATCGGGACTAATGCCTCAACGCCCAGATACCTGCCTTTCGTGAATGGCAACGGAGCCACGGGGAACTCTATCGTGGCGCCGGCGTCGATATCCAGAGTCATGTTGCTGAATAATTCGATTGGGCCGGAGATGTACTTACCCGCAGGTACATAAATGGTTCCGCCTCCGTTGGCCCTGGCTGCCTGAATCGCTTGCCGGAAGGCGTTTGTCGCAAGCACGGCGCCATTCCGCTTGGCGCCGTAATCGACGATGTTGAACAGCTCCCGGCCCGAACCCGCGGCAAGGGCAGAGTGCGGCGCGCAGGGATCGAAGGCGAACAGAATGCTCCAAGAGATAACTGCCTTGAATATCTTGGGACGAGATAAATGCAAGTTTGGCTTCCTTTCTCGTGGGAACAGAGCTGGCTACGCCGGTCATCGGCGGACGGCAACTTCACGGGCATCGTTTGCGCATTTGCGCGCCAACACGCGATGCACGGCGTCGACGACAGCCTCGGCGCTCAGACCGTACTTCCGCAGAAGATCCTCATAGGGCCCGCTCTCCGTGAATGTGTCCGCGATCCCGATTCGTTCCATGGGAACTGGCGCCCGATCCGCCAGCGTCTCCGCCACCGCGCCGCCCAAGCCGCCAATAACGGAGTGCTCTTCCACCGTGACGATGGCGCCCGTCTCTCTGGCGCAGCGTTCCACCAGTGCGGTATCGAGCGGCTTGATGGTGTGCATCTCCACCACGCGTACCGCTACGCCTTCCCGCGCCAACGCCGCGGCCGCCTGAATCGCCTTCGCCACCATTACGCCACAGGCCATCACCGTCGCGTCGCTCCCATTGGCCAAAACAATCCCCTTCCCGATTTCCGGCTGGTAGGCGGCCTCAAAGATGCGCGGCACTTCGTTGCGGCAAATGCGAAAGTAGACCGGGCCTCTAGTCTCCACCACCTGCGGCAACAGCTTCGCGACAGCCAGCGGGTCGGCCGGCACGACGATGGTCATATTGGGCAGACTCCGCAAGATGGCAATATCGGTAATCGAGTGGTGAGTGGGCCCGTCAAACGAATCCGAGAGGCCGGCGTACGTCCCCGCCAGTTTCACATTGGCTTTCCCGTAGCACAAGTGAGTGCGCACCATTTCCAGGGCCCGCGTGGCAAACAGAAACGCGAAGGTGTTGGCGACGGGCACCAGTCCGCCGTTCGCCAGGCCCACGGCAACGTCTACCAGCGCCGGTTCGGCAATTCCGACGTTAAAGAACCGGTCGGGGAAGGCCGCCTCAAACAGGTTGCTGAAGTCGGAGCTGGAAACGTCCGCGCTTAGCACCACCATGTCCGTCCGCGACCGGCCTAACTCCACCAGGGCGTCGCCGTACGCTTTGCGCATAGGCAGCGCTTCGCCAAACGGGTTGCGGATCAGATTTGCCACTGCCTCGCCCCTTGTTCGAGTTCGGCCGCTGCCGCGTGGTACTGCTGTTGGTCGGGAATGCCGCCATGCCAGTACGGCGAGTTCTCCATGAAGCTCACGCCCTTCCCCTTTGTGGTGCGGGCGATCACAACCACCGGCCGTCCATGGACTTCATCGGCGTGATCCAGCGCGTCCAGGATTTCCGCCATGTTGTGGCCGTGGATTTCGATCGTGTGCCAGTTGAAAGCCGCCCACTTATCGGCGATCGGCTCAGTGGGCATTACGTGCGCGGTCGTGCCGGTTTGCTGCACCCCGTTGTAATCCAGAATGACGGCCAGATGGTTGAGCCCGAACTTGGCTCCCACCAGCAGGCCTTCCCAGATCACTCCGGAATCGAGCTCGCCATCGCCAATGATTACGTATGCCCTCCGCCGTGAACCCGCCATGCGCGCCGCCAGCGCCATGCCCGCGCCGATGGCCACGCCATGGCCCAGAGGCCCCGCCGGCACTTCAACCCCGGGCGTCTTAGCCGGCTCCGGGTGACCCTGCAGGCGGCTGTCGAGCGAGCGGAAGGTGGATAGCTCCTCCACCGGAAAGAATCCCCGATGCGCCAGCACGGTATATAACATGGCGCAGGCATGACCTTTCGAGAACACCAGCCGGTCGCGCTCCGGCCATTGGGGCTGCGACGGATCGATTCTCAAATGATGAAAGTAGAGAGCCGTGAGGATCTCCGCAATCGAAAAGGCGCCGCCGAGGTGTCCGCTCTTTCTTCCGTACACCATGCGGAGTACTTGCAGGCGATATTCGTACGCCCTCCGGGAAAGATCCGCGATCATCTCCGGCGTGTGTCTGATGCCGTAAGGGTAAACATTACCCACTGCACCCACAGCCTCGCTCTGGGTCATTGGTGGTCTCTCGTGGCGGCACGCTGCCTCATCGGTTCTTTTCGCCCTCGGTGGCATTTTCCGGAGTCATAGCATAACTCTTGGCGGATTCCTCGGCCGCCTTCCGCGC
Organism: Bryobacteraceae bacterium; assembly: GCA_049511335.1. GTDB lineage: Bacteria > Acidobacteriota > Terriglobia > Bryobacterales > Bryobacteraceae > JBEKYD01. The sequence goes on from JBEKYD010000073.1 coordinate 7,646, forward strand.
GGCGCCCAGAGCGTTCCCTTCCTGGATCACTTGCTTCAGCTCGCCCGGCGCTACGGATAGAAAAGTCCCGGTGCCGGAGAACGCGCGGCTCTGCCTCACAATCGCCCCCGGGCAATGATCCAGCCGAATTACCGGGGTGTCCGCCAGCGGCTTACGGGTGGTCACGTCGTCCAGTTCCAGTTGTTTGGAGTCGCGAACCAGAAACGCGGGACCGCGCTCGGCGTCGATCTGGACGCCGTGTAGCTCCAGCGCATCGGTGTGATAAGCCTTAAGGCCGGTTACGGCCTGTGCCACCACATCGCTGATGCGCAGCGCCTCTATGGGCATTTCAGGCAAACCTTCTACGTCGATCGCCACCCGCGCGTGATGGATGGTCATATTGCTCACCGCGATATTGCGGAATATCGGGGTGCGCGCGGAAACCGGCTCGTCGCCGGCCTTCACTTCGCCTTCCATCATATAGTAATTGGTCACGTTGATCGCCGTGCCCACGTTCTGCATGGTCCAGTTATCGAAGCGTACGTCTTCCACGCCGCCGCCGCGGCCGCGCCGGCTCTTGATGCGCACGCCCATCTGAGTGCCGTCGCAGATGATATTGCTGGCCACCAGGTTGCGCACCCATCCGGAAGTCTCGCTCCCGATGGTCACCGCGCCGTGCGCGTGATGCACGGAGCAGTTGGTGATGGAAACGTTTTCGGTTGGCCGGTTCACCCGCAGCCCGTCCGCGTCCTTACCCGATTTGATCACCATACCGTCGTCGCCGGTATCGATATAGCAGTTCGAAATCCGGATATTCCGGCTGGAATCGACGCCGATGCCATCGGTATGCACACCCGGATAGGTTTCAATGATCACGTCGCGCACCACGGCATTGTCGGTGTAGAGCAGGTGGATGGTCCACATCGAAGAGCCCACGAAATGCACGCCTTCCACCATCACATTGTGACTGTCCATGAAGCGGACGAACGACGGCCGCAGCTCCGGCGCCGCCAGTTCGTACATCTCCTTGGGAAGCGGCTTCTTCAGTTCTAGGGCCAACAACAGCTTTTCCCAGTTGGGGCCAAAAGCCGTGCCCGGGTCGGATCCGGAAGCTCTGGTGCGGCTCATGATCTTCAGCCAATCGGCGTTATTGGTGGTCAGCAAGCCGCGGCCGGCGATGGTCACGTTCTCCAGATGCCGTCCGCCGATGAGCGGCACCGGAGTCAGGCATTCCACGCCCTGTTCCCTGCCTTCGGTGAACGGCAGGCGCATGGCGGGAAACTGCACCACCGCGCCGGCATCGAAGTAGAGCGTCAGGTTGCTCACCAGCTCGATCGGCCCGGTAACGTACTTGCCGGCGGGTACGAACACCGTCCCCCCGCCCGCTGACTTGGCCGCCTGAATGGCGGCACGGAATGCATCCGTAGCCGGACGAGAACCGTCGTTCAAGGCGCCGAAATCGCGGATGTTGAAAACCGGCGCCGCGCTCCACGCCGATGCGGCACAGAACGCCAAGCTTGCCGCCAACCTAATTTGATGCCCTAGAATTCCTCGCATGGCTTAGTATTTCTCCGTCCAGACTCGTTCCGTGGCGCTTTCCGGAATCATGGGGAATGCTTTTCCGGATTCCTCGGCCGGCTTGCGCGCGCCAGTCAGAAAATTATCTTCCAGTACGATGCTCTTCAATTCTCCCGGCCCAACCGAAAGGAAAGTTCCAGTGCCCGAAAAAGCGCGGCTGCCGCGCACAATGGCGCCCGGGCAGTGGTCCAGCCGAATTACCGGTACGTCTGCCATCGGCTTGCGCGTGGTTACTCCATCGAGCTCCAGATCGCGGGAATCGCGCACCAGAAATGCCGGGCCGGTTGCCGCATTCAACTCCACGTTGTGCAGCTCCATGGCGACGGTGTTGAACGCTTTCATGCCGATCTCGGAAGACGCCACCACGTCGCGAATCCGCAACCCTTCCACCGGCATTTCCGGAATTCCTTCGATGTCGATCGCCAGCCTGGTATGGTTCATGGTCAGATGGCTGATGGCGATATTACGGAAAATCGGAGTGCGTTCCGATACTGGCTCCTCTTCGGTAGTGGGCTTGTTCTCCGGCGCCATCACGTAAAAGCTGCCGACATTGATTCCGCGGCCCACGTTTTCCATGGTCCAGTTGTCGAAGCGAACGTCTTCCACGCCGCCGCCCCGCCCGCGCCGGCTCTTGATGCGGATGCCCATCTGGGTCCCGTCGCAGGTGATATTGGTCGCCACCAGGTTGCGGATCCATCCCGAAATCTCACTGCCCAACACCACCGCGCCGTGCGCCCGGTGCACCGAGCAATTGGCGATGGAAATATCTTCCGCCGGCCGGTTCACGCGCCGCCCGTCCGCGTCTTTGCCGGATTTGACTACGATCCCGTCGTCTCCCGTGTCGATATAGCAATCCGAAATGCGGACGTAGCGGCTGGAATCGATATAGATCCCGCCGGTATCGTGACCGCCAAACGTCTCCACCATGACGTCGTGGATCACGGCATTGTCGGTATACAGAATCTGAATCGGCCACATCGCGGAGCCGATAATTCGAATTCCCTCCACCAGCACGTTCTTTGAGTTCATGAAGGAAACGAACATGGGCACCAATTCAGGCGCGGCTTTCCGGTATTCTTCTTCCGGGATGGGCTTTTTCAATTCCAGAATTTCCAGCAGGTGCAGCCAGTCCGGCCCGGCGGCCGGGTCGCCCATGATCTTTCGCCAATCGGCCTGGGACGTGGTCAGCACCCCGCGCCCGCTGATGGTGACGTTTTCCAAGTTTCGCCCGTCGATCAACGGGACCGGCGTGATCGCCTCAATGCCCTGCCAGCGCCCATGCGTAAATGGCAGCTTGGTAGCCGGGAACCGCACCGTAGCGCCCGCTTCCAATCTTAGGTTCAGATTGCTGACCAATTCGATGGGGCCGGTGATGTATTCGCCCGCGGGCACGTCCACCGTGCCGCCGCCGGCGGCATGCGCGGCTTGAATCGCCGCGCGAAAAGCGTCCGTCGCCAGCGCCGATCCGTCGTTCTTCGCGCCATAGTCCAGAATATTGAAAGCCGGAGTCGCACTCCAGCCGAGAGCCGAAACCGCCGCAAACCAAATCGGCGGGAGCCCATATTTCAAGCACGAAATCATAAAATCTCCGGGTAGCCTCAATTCTTCTCCGTTGCGGACTCCGCCACCATGGGAAAGTCCTTGGCGGATTCTTCCGCCGCTTTCCGTGCCGGCTCCAGCGCATTTCCCACCATCACCACCTCTTTCAACTCCCCTGGCGCGACCGACAGGAATGTGCCGGTGGATGGAAATGCACGGCTGCCGCTCACCACCGCACGCGGACAGTGGTCCAGGCGGATCACCGGCATTCCAGACACCGGCTTGCGCGTCGCGACGCCGTTCAACTGCAAGTCTTTCGAGTCCCGCAGCAAGAATGCGGGACCGTTCTGGGCGTCTACCTGAACTTGATCGAGCGCCAGCGCCACCGTGTGATAACTCTTGAGGCCGATCTTGCCGGAAGCCGTCACGTCCGTAATCCGCAACCCTTCGATCGGCATTTCCGGCAGCCCTTCCACGTCGATAGCCACGCGCGCATGAGCGATCGAAACATGGCTGATTCCGATATTGCGAAAAATAGGAGTCCGGTCGCTGACCGCCTCCTCGGAAGTCCGCGTCTCGCCCGCCATCAAGTAATAATTGGTGACGCTGATTCCTTGCCCCACGTGGTCCATGGTCCACTGGTCGAAGCGTACGTCCTCCACGCCGCCGCCGCGCCCGCGCCGGCTCTTGACACGAATCCCGATCTGGGTGCCGTCGCACACAATATTGCTGGCCGTTACGTTGCGGATCCAACCGGAAGTTTCGCTGCCCAGCGTCACCGCGCCGTGCGCCCGATGGAAGGTGCAGTTCACGATCGAAACGTCCTCGGTCGGGCGATTCACGCGCAGGCCATCGGCATCCTTGCCCGATTTTAAAACCAGCGCGTCGTCGCCGGTATCGAAATAACAATTCGAGATGCGCACGTTGCGGCTCGAATCCACCACAAGGCCGTCGGTTTCGGCGCCCGGATAGGTTTCGACGATCAGATCGCGCACCACCGCGTTTTCCGAATAAAGCAGGTGCACCGTCCACATGGGCGAGCCGACAAAATGCAACCCTTCGACCAGAATGTTCCGGCTGTCCATCAACCGCACGAAAGACGGCCGCAGGAACGGCGCGACCTCCTTATATAAGTCCTGCGGCACCGGCTGTTTCAGTTCCAGCATTCCGAGCAGCTTGTTCCATGCCGGACCGAACTCCGCGCCCACGGACGAGTCGCTGTGGAACTCCGGCCGGCCCATCAGGTTGAGCCAATCGGCCTGGTTCGTAGTCAATAGACCCCGGCCGGTGATCGAGACGTTTTCCAGCTTTCGTCCGCCGATCAGCGGCGCCGGCGTCAGGCACTCCACTCCTTGTTGCCGGCCGGGCCCGTACGGCAGGCGCATGGCTGGAAAACGCAGCGTGGCGCCTGCCTCGAGGTGGAGTTCCAGATTGCTCACCAGCTCGATGGGCCCGGTGATGTATTCGCCCGCGGGTACCTCCACCGTTCCGCCGCCGGCCGCGTGCGCCGCCTGGATCGCGGCTCGAAAGGCTTCCGTGGCCAGCGCCGACCCATCATGGTGCGCCCCGTAATCCAGCACGTTGAATATACGGCTGCCGCCCCAGGCATTCAGCCCGGCCGCAACAACCAAAATGGACAGCAGCCGTATCGTACTGGTTCCGGGCATGACCGTTTCATCGATCAGAAATGATACTTCAGAGCGATTTGCAGAATGCGCGGGTCGGCCGCGGTGGTGATCACTCCAAACGTTGACGAGGTTTGCGTCAGATTCGGCGCGCCGAGATTGGTGTGATTGAGAATGTTGAATATCTCCAGACGCGCTTCGATGTTCTTGCTCTCCCTAATTTTGAACACTCGCGAGAGGCCAAAATCGAAGTTGAACACGCCCGGCCCGCGAATGGTATCGCGGCCCAGGTTGCCGAAAGTGCCGACAGCATTAGATTGGAAGGCAGCCGGATTCAGCCATTTCAACCCCGGTCCGATGTCGCTGTTGTAGACCGCGTTGGGTTCAATCAGGTTCGGACGGTCTGTGACCGGGTTGTTGCCGATGTAAGAATAATCCTTCCCGGTAGTAACCGTGAGCGCAGCCCCGGTAGTAGCGCGAATCAGCGGCGCAATCTGCCAATTGCCCGTAATTTTTCCTAGCAGCGAGTTGCGCGTCGGCGTCAAACCGACAATGGAGGAATTGAACACCTGGCGATAGTCGAAGTTACAAAACCCACGCTCGGCTGCCCGGCTGTAGGGATTCTGGTATTGGCTGTTGTGCATGTCGCCGACAAAGTCTTCGTCGTCGATGCATTGCGACCAGGTATAGTTCGCCAGAAAACTGAAGCCGTGGCTGAAGCGGTGTTGCAGCGATCCCAACACGCCATGATAGAACCCGTTGCCGCCCGGATCGGCCTCCAGCATCTGGCCGATGTATTTCCCCTGCGCCGGATTCAGAACGGACAAGATCCGCCGCTGGTTCTCGTTCGAGCTGGTCGAGCAAGCCGAACCGTTGCACGTTCCCGGAATATAAGGCGCGGGGTTGACGTCGTCCTGCAGCCAGATATGGGTAGTCTTACTGCCCATCAAAGTCACCGACGCCATCCAGTTGCCGGCTAACTGCCGCTGGTAAGTCATGTTCCACTGGCCCATGTAAGTCGGCTTCTCATTGGGATTGAGAACGATATACAACCCATACCCCGGAAAGGTGCTATTGACGGAGGCCGGCGCATATAATCCCGGAAAGGGATCGCCGCCCGGATAGCCGGCCCAGGGATTGGCAAGGTGCGCGGCCGGTGTGCTCTGGTTAATGTCGTTGGCATAAGGCGGATTCGAGGTCAGCCTTTGGCCGTAGTACATTTCATTGACGTCGTACAGCAGCCCGGCGCCGATGCGCAGTGTGTCGCGCCCGTCGCCGTGTGGATTCCATACCAGCCCGAGACGCGGAGCAAAATCGCCCCAGTGGTTATTCGTAAACGACTTCGATATGCCGGGATCGCCGTAGTAGAGCATTCCCGCCGGAGCGTTGGGATAGATCTTGCTGTGCACGTTGGCGAGGAAGTCCTGAAGATTAAATACCGCGCCGCGCCCGTAAACGTCCGACGGCATTAGCAAGGGCTCCCAGCGGACGCCGGCGTTTAGAGTGAGCCGCGAATTCACGTGGAACGTGTCTTGCGCGTAAAGCGCCGGCATGCTTTGCCGCAGCGCGTTCAATTGCGGCCGGTTCTGGTCGAACACCGACATGTCGCCCAGCAGGAAATCGGCCAGCGCGTCGCCGGTCCAGGCGCCGTTGAACTGATAATCTCCGTTCTGGTTGTTGCCGGTCTCCAGGTTGTTCTGGCTGCGGATGAAATCGGCGCCGAACGCGAGTTCATGACGTCCCTTAATCATGTCCACGTCATTGGAGAAGTGGAAGGTGTTGGTATTGAAAAAGCCTGGAGCGCAATTGCCGCATCCGCTGTTGAAGTAGCTGCTGATCTCCATGCGCAAATCGTGTGGATAGGCGGTATAAGCGTTAATGCCTACCACCGCCGGGCTTAGTTGCTGATCGGACGGCGCCCGGTCGTTGCGCATTCGGGTGAATGTGGCATGGAACGAATTCACGGTGGTGGGACTGAGCGTGTAGGTATCTCCCAGAGTCACCGACTGCGATCGCATTAATTCGCCGGGATTGTTCGACCACATGAGGTTATTCGGACTATAGAAAGCGGGATAGTCGTAGTCGTTCAGGTAGTAGCGTGCGAACAGCGCCTGCTTGGAGCTCTTCACATAATCCACGCGGCCGATGATTTCGTCGTAGTTACTGATCTGCGGAATACCATAGGTCACTTTGCCGCAGCCGGTCTGCGCCGCCGGCAGATAGCTCGCTACTTTCAGGGCCGCGGGATCGAACAGGGACACGGGAATCTGGTTTCCCGGAAAGGGAGCAGCGGCCGTTGGGTTCGTCACCGGTTTGTTTTTGCCGCTCGATTGGCATCCGGCTCCGTCCAAAGTGCTGAAGTCGCCGCTCAGTACCGCCGCCGTCGGCACATAGCTGATGGTTTGCGGCGGCGCTGTATGCGTGCGCGTGCCCTGGTATCCCGCGAAGAAGAATAGCTTGTCGCGGATGATATGGCCGCCCACCGTCCCGCCGAACTGGTTGCGCTTCAATCCGTCGTGCGTGGCGGCGAAGTAGTTGCGCGCGTTCAGGTCTCCGTTGCGAATATAGTCGAACAGGTCGCCGTGCAGATCGTTGGTGCCGGATTTCGTCACCACGTTCACCAGGCCGCCGGGGTGGGACCCGTTCCGCGCCGGCAGCGAACTGGTTTCCACGCTGAACTCCTGCAGCGCGTCCGGGAAGGGAAAGGGCAAGTTTAGATTGGTGAAGGTCTGGACATTGCCGCCGCCATCCAGCAGATAGTTAGTCGCATTCGCCTGTCCTCCCGCCACCGACATCGTGACCTCGCTCGGATGGTTCTTGGTGCTGGAAAGGCTGTCCGCCGGCGCCGCCGCCGATGCCCCGGAAATCAGGATGAGCTGGGTCGCCTGGCGTCCGTTCAGCGGCAGGTCGTTGATCTGGCGCTGGTTGACTACCTGGGCCACGTCGTTTTCCTTGGTCTCCACCATGCTCGCCGAGGCGCTCACTTCCACCGCATCCGTCACCGCGCCAACCTCCATCGCGGCATTGATCTGGACGTTGTTACCCACCTCCAGCAGGATCCCCTTCTGCTCATACGTCTTGAAACCCTGGACCTTCACCTCCAGCGTGTACGGGCCGACCGGCAAGTTCGAAAGCGTGTAGTGACCCTGTTGGTCGCTGGCGGCCATACGAACGAAGTGCGTTTCCGTTTGCGTGGCGGTGATCTCGGCGTTGGGCACGAGCGCACCAGTCGAATCCGCCACCTGTCCGCTGATACTGGCCACGGCAACCGCCTGGCCATAGCACCGATCCACAATCAGGCCGTTCAGCGCGAGTGCCGTCGAGAGCGCGAACAGCGAGGCAAGCTTCAAGCGATCTACTGAGATCATGTGAAGACCCCTTCCTTTCAATTTCAACTCCGCATTTCCGCCGGCAGACTCCCTGCGCCGCGGACCGCCCAGTTTCTGAAAACCTTACAAGCGGCGCCCCACCAATTGGCGCCAAAACCCGGTCAACTTACGTTTTGTCTTCGACCTTGCTTAAAATCCGCGCCACCGCCGAAAGCAACATGGCCGACGATGGCGAACGTTCAAGACTTTGGTTCGCGGCTCCCAGAGCCCCCCCGCGTCACCGCCTGCAACGAGGCCAGAACCCGGAATGGGCAATCGATGCGAATCGGTTTGAGAATCGTTTCTGCAATAGTGTATCCGTCGGCAAGGTCCTCAGTCAAGCAAATTATGAAACGACATTGGACGTCAAAAAACCGCCTTACGTCGTGGAAGGACTCGTATAATTCACTGATTTTAAATACTATATCTAAATTCTTTGCGTCTGCAATTGAGAGTCATGCGGGGTTGACATCGAAACGGTTCAGCAAACGGAAGCATGGGTAGTCGAGAAAGATCTAGCCCGGTTCGTCTCCGGCGATGTGGAAACCAAACTATCGAGGAGGAAATTAGCGTACGATGCGGCGGCCGCGTCAGTCCGTTCGATCTACCGCGATGCCCGTCATCCCGCAGAAGATTTCGATGGCTTCCAGATGGCGGCCGGGAACCGCGTGAGCGTGGTTGGTGTGAAACCGGTCGATGAAATCTTCCGGTTCCATGCTCATCCGCACGAACCCGTGCGGCCATGCCGCGCAGGTCTCCGCCAGCCTGGCCGGCGGTTGCGCCACGAATTCCGCCGGCGCCAGGAACATGCGGTACTGCCCGTCGACACGCGTCAGGCGGGCCAGCGTAATCTCGCCTTCCTTGCAGATATAAGGAAAGTGAGCTCCGCCGCCGGCATATTTCGAAATCACCGGCTCGAGCGAGACCAGCGCCAGGTTCTCTTCCGCCTTCGGACTCAGCCCCGCATACCAGGAAGGCATCGCCCCGCAATTGCAGAATGTATACAGCCGCCTCTCGGAATCGTAGTTGCGAATATCGAACAGCAGCGAAGGATACCCGCTGATCAGCTTCAGAATCTGCATCGTAAGCGCGCCGTCGTTATCCGCCTCGCACGATGCCGCCAGCGGCGCTTTAGGCCCGTTCCAGTCGTAGGGGTCGTTCAGGAACATGGCCGAGACGCAAGCCGTAACCAGGTATTCGCTCAGGTCGTAGTGGCACTTGATGGCCAGGAAATCGAGCGAAAAGTCTTCGACGATGCCGCACAAAGCCAGGTACTGGCGAATCTGTTCCTTCACCTGCGCCGGCGCCGCTTTGCCTTCGCTCGATCGATGCCCCAGGCGCTCGGTCATCCACGCGTACGCGCGCTCCACTTCGCTTTCATCGGCGTCTTTGGCCCGCCGCACCATCTCCAATTGGTCGATGTGCTCCGTGTCCACGCCGAATCGCCGCATCCATTCCTGCGGATCGCTCACTCCGGTGTTCATCCCAATGCTGCGGCCGCCCACCACCCCGAAAACGCTGCCCTTCAGCCGCTCGCGCGCGCCCGATGCGCGGCAAAATGCCGATAGCCTGCCGGCGGCCTTGGCGTCGTTCAATGGATCGCCCCAGCTCTTCCAGTTCGCGATGCCGATCTGGGCCATGGCGCCGTGAGCCGCCAGAATGCCCCCTACTCCAGGCAGTAACCCGTTTCGCGGCGAGCTCAGCAAAACCGGCATCTCCAGCACGCGGGCGGCGATCAGGCTGAAATTCGGAAAGGCGAAAACCGGGATGTTGAACACCGCGGCTTCGAGGCCCGCCCCCTTCATGCCCCTGGCGACCCTCCGCGCGCTCTCGTTGGAATGAATCGTCTCCGCACACTTCGCTACCGAAAGCAACGGGTCCCGTCCAACGGCCTCCGTCAGCGCACGCGCATGCGCCGCCACCGTTTCTTCCAGCGTCCGGTGGACCCGCAACCGTCCATCGGAGAAGCTGAGCACCCCCACGCGATAGGGCTCCGGCGGGAAGGGAAGGACAACAGGGTCAATGGAAGCAGGCATCGCGGCTCCTTCATCGAATTCCGGGAACCCTCAGTCTAGCGCGGTGCGCATTGCATCCTGGCGCCCCGGCCCTGAAACGTTCCCGAAAATCGCATAAATCCCGCAAAAACGCCACTCTATTCGTTTCGCTCCGGACCGGTCCAGCATCATCACGCGTGAAAAATCGGAGTAACCCCCTGGGCGCTTGCCAGCAGATCGCGGCGCTCCTCCGCGGTCAGTGGCTTCAGACCGGGCGCCGCCGCGAGCGCGATCCGGAACAGCCGCTCATCGCCCGGGGGGATCGCGGCGGTAATGTCCTCGGATAGCGTGAATCGCAGGGCCCGGCGCGCCAGTTCCGGGTCCTCGATGGGGTGGTACCAACACTTGGGATAGGTGTGCGGTTCGTCCTGTTTCCAGGTGCTGTGCGCCATGGCTTTGAGCGCCAACCGGGCGACGCCCTTTTCTTTGGCCTTGGCCAGAATCTGCGGCCCGAAGTTTCCCTGCGCGTAATTCACGTAGTTGACGGGGAAGAGCACGGAATCGAAACCGTAACCGTCCATCAGGGCAAGGGCGGCTTCGGCATTATGAGCGGAAAAGCCCAGGTACCGAACCTTGCCTTCCTGGCGCGCCTTCAAGAACAGTTCGCCCGCGCCCCCGGGGCCCAGAATCTGTTCTACGTCTTTCATGCCGCCGACCGCGTGGAATTGGTAAAGGTCGAAATGGTCGGTCCGCAGGCGTGCGAGGGATTGCTCCAACTGCTGCCGCGCGCCTTCGGCATTGCGCCGCTCACACTTGCAAGCCAAAAAAACGTTCTTGCGGTGCGGCGCCAGCGCGGGCCCGAGCTTCTCTTCCGCTTCGCCGTTGCCGTAGGAAGGCGCCACGTCGAAGTAATTGATGCCGCGCGCCACCGCCTCGGCAACGGTGTGATCGGCCTCCTGCTGCTCCATTCCCATCACCACAATTCCACCGAAGCCGATGACCGAAAGGCTGACTTCCTTGTTGTAAGGGCGTTTGGCAATTGGGGCGTCCGCCCGCAGCCGGGGCAGCACGCTGGACGACATGATGCTGGCTTTCAGAAAACTTCGCCGGTCCATGATAAATGTGGCCTCTAACCCATTATGATCTTCCGCGGGGACGCCCGCGCCGAGGCTGGTGCGCAGCGCTAAACTGGGCTTTGCATCCCTCCCTCAAGTCGATAAACAACGCTGGCTCCGCCTACCCCGAGGAGTCCATCGGTTGAAGGGCAGCGCCAGCCTGTACGCCCTCATCGCCCTGATGATTGCCGGCTGGACCGGAAACTATATCGCCGGAAAGATCGGCCTCCGCGCGTTTCCCCCGGTTCTGCTTTACGGCTTGCGCATTTCCCTCGCCGGTGTCCTGATTCTGCCGGCCTACTGGTGGGAGCGGCGGCAACCTACCGCGCGCTCATGGACGCTCCCCGATGTGCCGCAACTGGTCGTGCTCGGCCTCGTCGGCGTCGCCCTCAACCAGTTTCTGTTCGTGCTCGGTCTGAGCCGCACCAGCGTTGCCCATTCGTCGATCTTCGCCAACACGACGCCGATCCTGATTCTGCTGCTGGCCAGCGTGCGCGGCCTGGAACGGCTCACCGGGTGGAAACTGGTGGGTGTGATCGTGGCGCTGACAGGAGTGGTGCTGCTCCGCACGCTCGATACCAGCCCCCAAGGCGAAGCTACTCTGTCGGGCGACTTCATCACCTTTTGCGGCGCGATGGCCTTCTCCATCTTCACCGTGCTGGGCAAGCCCCAAACCAAAAGGTTCGGCACCGTCACCGTGAACACCTTCGCGTATGCCGGCGGCGCGCTGCTGATGGCGCCAGTCACGCTGTGGCAATCGATCGGCTTCGACTTCCGCGCCGTTCCCTTCCCGGCCTGGCTCGCCGTTCTTTATATGGCGCTTCTGCCATCGGTGATCTGCTACCTCATTTATTACTACGCGCTGGCCCGCATGGAAGCCTCGCGCCTGGCGGCCTTCTCGTACCTGCAACCGTTGCTGGCCACCGTCTTCGGAATCGTGATCCTCCATGAGCAAGTCACCCTGGCGCTGGTGATCTCGGGCTTCGTTATTTTTGGAGGCGTGTACATCACCGAGCAGGCGCGCTGAGCGCAGTTACAACTGCAGCACTTGGTCCGGCCGAATCGCTTCCAGAAAGCTGCGGTCGTGCGAGGTGACGACGAGCGTTCCCGGATACTGCGCCAGCATCTTTTCCAGCGCCTCCTGGGCTTCGATGTCGAGGTGATTGGTGGGTTCGTCCAGCAGCAGTAAGTTGGCGCCACTCACCATCAAGCGCACCAGTGCTACCTTGGCGCGCTCGCCGGCGCTCGCATCCGCCAGCGGTTGATCGACCCGGTCCAGTCGCACCTTCAGACAGGCCAGCAGCGTGCGGGCCAGCGTGTCCGAGCCGCAGATCCCGAAGGGTGTCGCCGCCCGGTCCAGGTTCTCGGCATCCTGCGCATAATGTCCGGTCACGACGTGCGCACCCAGCCGCACGGTTCCGGCGTCCGCCGGATCGAGCCCGAGCAGCACCCGCAGCAGAGCCGTCTTGCCTGAGCCGTTCGGCCCGGTGATCGCCAGCCGTCCGCCGCGCGCCAGGTCAAAGCTGATACCCGCGAAGAGCGGCTTGCCGGGGTAGCTTTTCGCCAGATTCGTAACCGAAAGAGCGATGTCGCCGCTGCGAGGCACCTGGGCGAACGCAAGCTCCGGAATCGGCTGCTCTTCCCAAGGTTTGGCGATTTCGGGACCGCGGACGGCGCGTTCGCGCAGCAGGCGCGCGGTCCGCGCCACCTTGGCGGCTTTTCTGCCATAGAAGTCGTGGCCGCTGCGCGCGTCTGGCGGCGCAATGCCCACCTGAACCGCCAGGCGCGCCCGTCGCTGGGCCGCTTGTTCGGCCGCAGCCTTTCGACGCTGAAAGGCGTCGTAGTTCTCCCAGGCCTGCCGCTCGGCGAGCGCCCGCCGCGCGCGATACTCGTCATAGCCGCCCGCGAACACCCTCACCCGGCCGCGCTCGATTTCGAGCACCCGATTGGCGACCTTCCGCAGCAGCGTGCGGTCGTGCGAGACCAAAACGCAGGCACGCCCGGCGAGCTGTTGCTCGATCCATTCGCGCGCCGCGATGTCGAGGTGATTGGTCGGCTCGTCGAGCAGCAGCAAGTCGGCCTCGGTATGGAGTGCCCTCGCCAGACCTGCCCGTGTGCGCTGCCCGCCCGACAACCTCGTGAGCGGCAACTCCCACTCGCACGGAGCGAACCCAAGCCCGCTCAGGATGCGCTCGGTTTGGGCTTCGGCCGCATAGCCGCCGCGGGCGTCGTACTCGTTCACCAGCTCGGCGTAGTCGCAAGGCGCTTCTCGCTGGGCCGCCGCTAACCGCACCCGCAGCCGCGCCAAGTGCGGCCGCACGCCGAAAACATGATTGAACAGCGAGCCGGCCCCGCTGGCGCCCTGCTGGCCCGCGGACGCCACTTGCAGTCCCTTTCGCCGCGCGATCGTGCCGCCGTTTGGCTCTAACTCCCCCGCCAGCAGGCGCAACAGGGTCGTCTTGCCAGCGCCGTTCGCGCCGACCATAGCCAGGCAATCGCCCGCCTCGACCGCAAACGTCGCCCCTCGGAACAGTTCAATCGTAGATGGATACCGGAAGGAGAGACCGGTAACATTCAGTAAAGACATACGCTCCCCCACAGCCGCTCTACGCGGCAATTGGAATGAATCGGAGACGAGTCTTTACAGTTTCATAAATGCAGACCGAAGTCCGCGAACCGATTATACCGAACTCCTGATGCCGCCGGCCATTTCCCAGGCACCGACCAAAATAAGCTGACCCAAGTCGACCCGGTGGGACAGACGATCGTTTTTTGTCGCCTGTCGAGCGCTGCGGCCCGGCGGAAGCCTGACAGACCACGAGAAACGATGGTCTATCCCACCTCTGGGTCACCCAAACTGGGTCACCCAAACATGGCCCAACCTAAATTCGCGTGTACACTTGTGGAAACGGGAATTTCATGCAACTACGAATCGAGCATCTCTCCAAGCGCTACGCCAACGGCGTCCAGGCTCTCGACGAAGTCTCGCTCTCCATCAGCGCAGGAATGTTCGGCCTGCTGGGGCCGAACGGCGCGGGCAAATCCACGCTGATGCGCATTCTCGCCACGCTTCAGGAAGCCGACGGCGGAGAGGTCTCGCTCGACGGCATCGACGTTCTGCACGATAAAGACGCGGTGCGCCGCATGCTCGGCTATCTGCCGCAGGAGTTCGGTCTCTATCCGAAGGTCACCGCGAACGAGATGCTCGATCACTTCGCGCATTTGAAAGGCGTAATCAATGGGCGCGAGCGGCGCACGCTGGTGCAGGCTTTGCTGCGTCAAACCAATCTCTGGGATGCGCGGAATCAGCGTCTGGGCACGTTCTCCGGCGGCATGAAGCAGCGCTTCGGAATCGCGCAGGCGCTCGTCGGCAACCCGAAGCTGATCATCGTCGATGAACCCACCGCCGGTCTCGATCCCGAGGAGCGCGTCCGTTTCCACAACCTGCTCAGCGAAATCGGCGAGCAGGTCATCGTGATTCTTTCGACGCACATCGTCAGCGACGTCAGCGATTTGTGCCAGTCGATGGCCATTATCCATCTCGGAAAAGTGTTGATCGAGGGCCAGCCGCTCGATCTCGCTCACTCCCTTCGCGGCCACATCTGGCAGAAGCTGATTCCGCGCGCCGAACTGTCCTTATATAAAGGTAGATTGCCGGTGATCTCTTCGCGCCTGGCCGCCGGACGCACGCTGATTCGCGTTTACGGAGAGGCGGCGCCCGAGGAGGGGTTCGAGCCCGTCGATCCCGACCTCGAAGATCTCTATTTCTGGAGCGTCACGCGTCCCCAATCCGCCGCCGCGAGCGCGGCCTAGCCGGGGAGGATGCCATGCTGACGATCCTTCGATTCGAACTGGGCCGCCACTTCCGCGCCATCTCCACCTACGTCTATTTCCTGCTGCTCGCCGCGCTGGCCTATCTGCTGATGATCACCGCCGGCGGCGCGTTTCAAAGCGCCAACGTCATTCTGGGCGCCGGAAAGGTGGTGCTCAATTCGCCCTACACGCTTGCCGTATTTATTTCGCTGCTCAGCTATTTCGGGTTGCTAATCGTTTCCGCCATCGCCGGCAAAGCCGCGTTCCAGGATTTCGAACATCAAACTCACTCCCTGTTTTTCACCGCGCCCATCACCAAGGCGCAGTACCTCGGCGGGCGATTCGCCGCGTCCCTGGCGATCCTCCTCGCGATCTTCTCCGGTCTCGCCTTCGGTTTTGCCGCCGGCGCCGCCATGCCATTCCTCGATAAAACGCGCTTCGGCCCCAATCATCTCTGGGCTTATGTTCTGCCGTACTTCATTTCGGTGATTCCCAATCTGCTGGTAATGGGCGCGCTGTTTTTCGGTCTGGCCGCGCTCACCCGCCGCATTCTGCCGGTCTATATGACCAGCGTCATCCTGCTCATCGGCTACCTGATCGCCACCAGTATCTCGGCCAAGATCGAAGAAAAATTTCTCGCCGCCTTGCTCGATCCCTTCGGCCAGATCGCCATGGATCGCGTCACCCAATACTGGACCATCGCCGAAAAAAACACCCGCACGCTGACGCTGGAAGGCGTGCTCCTCTGGAATCGCCTGCTGTGGATGGCCGTCGCCGCCGCCATCTTCGCCTTCACCTTCGTCAGATTCAAATTCGTCTACGCCATCGAAAGCCGCCGCGCAACCGCCGCCAAGGAAGCCGTCATGGAAGCGGCGCCGTCGATTCCGGCTCCCGCCGTCACCCCGTCATTTTCCACACGAGCCTTCCTTGCCGCGATGTGGCGCCTCACCCGTCTCGGATTCGTCGAAACCGTCAAAAACGTGTATTTCGCGGTCATCGTACTGGCTGGAATTCTGTTCATGATCGCCGCCGCGCAGAACACCGGCGACATCTATGGAACCCCCACCTATCCCGTCACCTACCAAATGATCGAGCTCATCGGGGGATCTTTCTCTCTGTTTGTGCTGATCATCATCACGTTCTATTCCGGCGAGCTGGTCTGGCGCGAGCGCGACGCCCGCACCCACGAATTGATGGATGCTCTGCCGCTTCCCAACTGGGTCCTGTTTTTCCCCAAACTGCTGGCGCTGTTTCTGGTCCAGATCGTGCTGATGGCGGTCGTCATGGCCACCGCCATCTCGATTCAACTGTTCAAAGGCTATACCCATATCGAGCCGGCACTTTATATCAAGGAATTATTCGGCCTGCGATTGATTGACTATTTCTTGCTCTGCGTGCTCGCCGTCACGGTGCAAACGCTGGTAAACAACAAGTATCTCGGCCATTTCGTGATGGTCCTGTATTATCTCGCCAGCGCGTTCATGCCGCAGCTTGGCTTCGAGCATCGTCTCTATCGCTACGCATCCACTCCCGGCTACACCTATTCGGACATGAACCATTTCGGTCCGTTCCTCGCCGCCGTGTTCTGGTTCGACGCGTATTGGAGCGTGTTCGCGGTCCTGCTCGCGCTCGCCGCTTCCCTGTTTTTTGTGCGCGGCCTCGCCACCGAATGGCGATGGCGCGATGCGCTCGCCCGCCAGCGATTCCGCGTGCCGCAGCGCATCGTCGCCACCGTCGCCTGCGCCGCATTCGTGGCCATCGGCGGATTCGTCTTTTACAACGCGAATATTCTCAACCCTTATCGAACCGAAAAGCAGCGCGATCTGCTCAAGGTGCGCTACGAGCGCGGTTACAAGAAATACGCCGCAACCCCGCAGCCGCGCATCGCCGCGGTGAAGCTCAACGTCGACGTCTATCCCCAAACCCGCGGCGTCGCCATTCGCGGCCAATATCAGATCGCGAATAAGACCTCGCGCCCCGTCGACACGATTCTGGTGAACCTGCCCGAAAATGTCGAACGCCATCTGACCTTCCATCCAGCCGCGAAGCTCGAATCCGAAGATCGCCCCGCCGGGATCGCGATCTACCGCATGAATCCACCGCTCGCCCCCGGCGCGACGGGCACGCTGGACTTCGATCTCGCCTACACCCCGCGCGGATTCACGAACACACAGGCGGAAACCTTCGTCGTCGAAAACGGGACCTTCTTCAATAGCGCCGCTCTGCCGCACTTCGGCTATCAGCCGGGACAAGAATTATCCGACGACAATACCCGCCGCAAATACGGGCTCCCTCAGAAGCAGCGCATGCCCGATCTGAACGACACCGCCGCGCGCGCAAACACGTACATCGCCAACGATGCCGATTGGGTAAACTTCGACGCAACGCTCTCGACTGATGCGGATCAGATTGCCATCGCGCCCGGCGAGCTGATTCGCGATTGGGCCGAGGGTCCTCGCCATTACTTCCAATACCGCACGCTTGGCAGGATCCTGGATTTTTCTTCGGTGCTTTCGGCGCGCTACAAAGTTCTGCGCGATCGCTGGCGCGACGTCGATCTGGGCATTTACTATCAGCCCGGCCACGAATACGATCTGGCGCGAATGATGAAGGGCATGAAAGCCGCGCTCGAATACTGCACCGCGAATTTCAGCCCGTATCAGAATAAAACGCTTCGCATCGTCGAATTTCCACGCTATGAAACCTTTGCGCAATCCTTCCCCGCTTCCATCCCATACTCGGAAGCGATAGGCTTCATCGCGCGTGTCGATCCAAAGAACGACGAGGACATCAATTATCCATTCTATGTCACCGCGCATGAGGTCGCACATCAGTGGTGGGCGCACCAGGTGATCGGCGCGGACGTGCAAGGTTCCACGCTGCTGTCGGAATCGCTGGCGCAATACACCGTGCTGATGGTGATGAAGCACGAAGTCGGCCCCGGCCAGATGCGGCGTTTTCTCAAGTATGAGATGGACCGCTACCTGATCGGCCGCGCCACCGAGCGCAAGAAGGAGTTGCCCCTCGCGCGCGTCGAAGACCAGGGCTATATCCACTACAACAAGGCGAGCGTCGTCTTCTATGCGCTGCAGGATTACGCCGGCGAAGAAAACGTCAATCGCGCGCTCCACGATTACGTTCAAGCCGTGGCCTTCCAGAACCCTCCCTACACGATTTCCACCGAACTAATCGACAGATTGAGACAGATAGTCCCCCAGCAGTATGCCTATATTATTCCCGATATGTTCGAGTCGATTACTTTGTATGAGAACCGGGCGCTTTCGGCGACCTATCGTCCACTCACTGGCGGAAAATATGAAGTCAAATTGAAAGTCGCCGCGCGAAAAATGAAATCGGGAGAGTTAGGCGAGGAAAAGGAAGTTCCGCTCGCCGATTGGATCGACATCGGCGTCCTCGACGAGAACGGCAAGCCGTTGTACCTGGAAAAGCGTAAGATCGAGCGCAACGAAACCGAATTCACCATCGTAGTCGGCGCCCGCCCCGCCAAGGCCGGCATCGACCCTTTCGATAAATTGGTGGATCGCAAACCGGACGACAATACCATCGCAGTGAAAAGATCCGATGTGGATTGACTTGCTCAATCCGATCCGGATGACGACGGCGACGTTCGCTGAAGCGCTAGCCTCGATTTCCACGGTACTGCCTTGACCTAACATTTCGCGTGCGGCTTGCGTCGCTTGGGTTTACAGAACACGGAACTGGCGCAGGCGCAAGTATCCACCATTCGCACCCGGTTGCTGAAAATCGGCGCGCGGGTTCGCGTGAGTGTGCGGCGGGTGTACCTGTCGATGGCGGCGAGCTACCCGTGGGGCGCGCTGTTCGCCCAAGTGCATGCCCAGTTGCGGGCGTCGCCTCTGCCCGCCGGCTGACCGGGCAGGGCGACCTCAACCATCTCTTCAGATATTTCGCACCGCAGCCAACTGGCGGAGCTTTGCCCTGAGGCGGCTGACCGCACGTCTTTTCAGGGCGTTTTGGACGTTGGGATGGATCGCGAGGCTACTCTGCGCTATACACGTTGCAGAGGTGTATGCCGATTTTCGGCGTCACCGTGGCCAAATTTCTTTGCGGCTTCAGCCGGCGCGGCCAACCAAGGTCTGTGTGAGAAATGCGGCCCTAGCCTGAATTTTCGCCGTAATTAGTGAGCTAACGTTTTGGGGCACTGTCTACCGGAACCGCAAGGCCAGGGGGCGTCCGTCCCACCAGGGGATTGGCGTGGAGCCCTGAGCGAAGCC